>NZ_JBXAHA010000023.1:0-159999 GCF_058794615.1 Cupriavidus sp. GW823-FHT07A04 | reverse complement strand
GATACTCAGACATGGGTCCCTCTTTTCCGCTCTTTTCGCCGAAGCCCGAGGCGCCCCATACGGCCTGGGCACACCTTGACGGCTCGCTTCGCATCGCGCTTGGGTGTTACCCGCCTGACTGGCGGGTAACACGGCCGAACCGAATGGCTGCGGCGCGGGCTGCCGCCGGTTTGACCGTATCCGGTGCCGGCGCTACGATTGCCGCCAGACGCCATCCCATGAATATGGAGTACCGCCCCGCGCCAATGCGCGCCATAGTCGAGACTACCTCAGCCTGAACCATGCCCTCACAGAACCTGTCTGCGGCCCCAGAGGCCGATATCCGCGTCCTGCTGGTCGAGGATGACCCCGCCACCAGCGTGCGCCTGCAAAATGCGCTGGCCAGCTTGCCGGGCATCCAGGTGATGGCGGCCTGCGCGCAGCGCGCCAGCGCCTGCGAGTGGCTGGCCGCGCATGAGCCCGACGTGCTGCTGTGCGACCTCGGGCTGCCGGACGGCTCCGGCATCGATGTCATCCGTCAAGCGCGCCGGCTGCACCCGCGCTGCGACTGCATGGTGATCACCATGTTCGGTGACGAGGCCAATGTGCTGGCCAGCATCGCCGCGGGCGCCACCGGCTACCTGCTCAAGGACGAATCGGACGACAACCTGCGCGCCTCCGTGCTGGAATTGCGCGCCGGCGGCTCACCGATGAGCCCGGTGATCGCGCGCAAGGTCATCACCCGGCTGCGCAGTGCCAGCGTGCCTGGCATCCCGGCGCAGGGCGCCCCTGGCATGGACGTGACGCTATCCGCCCGCGAGACCGAGGTGCTCGACCTGATCTCGCGCGGGTACACCTATGCGGAAACCGCCGGGCACCTGGCGATCAGCGTGCACACCGTGCAGGCGCATATCAAGAACATTTACGGCAAGCTGGCGGTCAACTCCCGCACCGAGGCCGTATTCGAAGCCCACAAGCTTGGCCTGTTGAAGACCTTTTGAGGCCAATGCCGATGGCCCTGCTGCCCATCCTGCGGCTGGTGTGCCTGAGTGCCCTGTGGCTCGCCATGGGCTGTGGGGTCACCGCCTGCGGCGCAGAGCGCCAGGATCCGTCGCTGCCATCCGCGCCGGACCCGGCAAACCAGGTGCAGGTGCTGCAGCAAGCGCTGGCCGTGGTCCGCCCCGACGGCGCCGGGCAAGGCCAGGCGCCCCAGCCGGCCGAGATCGCACTGCCCCACGACTGGGACCGCGTCTACCCCGGCCGCGACGGCACGGCGACCTATCGCCTGGATTTTCCCTACCGCGGCGCCGGGCAGGACATCCCCGCGCTCTACCTGGCGCGCGCGGCCAACAGCTTCGAGATGCATCTCAACGGCAAGCTGCTGGCCGCCTCCGGCGCCATGGATGCGCCTGCCCTCTACGGCGGCCAGCGCCCCTTGTACATCCCCGTGCCCGAGGCCATGCTGCAGCCGGAGAACGAGCTGACGATCAAGATCGCCGCCCGCGCGAATGCCAAGGCAGGCCTGTCGCGCGTCGAGTTCGGGCCGGGCCGGCTGGTGCATTCGCACTACCTGGGCGCGCTCTGGTTCCGCGTGATCGGGCCGTTGGTGATCACGGCGCTGAGCCTGTTGCTGACGGCGATCTCGCTGCTGATCTGGTGGCGCCAGCGCGATCCATTGTTCGGCCTCTATGCGCTAGCCGAGATCGCATGGTCGGTCAGCGTGGTCGAGCGCCTGCTGGACAGCGCCCCGTTGCCGCTGCACGCGTGGCAGGTGCTGGTGCTGGCCAGCCGGACCCTGTTCATCGTGGCCACAGCCCGGTTCGCGCTGATCATCATCGACGTTCGCTCGCCGTGGCCGGCGTGGCTGGTCACCGCTTTCCTGTGGATCAAGCTGCCGCTGATCGTGGTGATGACATTCCTGTTCAACACCCCCAGCCTCAAGCTGTTCGACTGGGCCGTCAACATGCTGCTAGCGTGCGGCATCGCCACGGCGCTGGCGTGGGCGGCGCTGCGGCGCCCCAGCCGCGAGCGCCTGGTGCTAGCCGCCACGGTGGCGCTGGCCAGCGCGCTGAGCACCGCCGACGTGATCCGCATCCTGTTCAGCAACGATTTTTACTGGGACACATCGCTAACCAAGTACGTCTCGCAGCTGTTCAGCCTCAGCATGGCCTGGCTGCTGGTGGACCGCTATACGCGCACCACCAGTTCGCTGGCCGAGCTCAACCGCAACCTGGACCGCAAGGTTGCGCAAAAGGAGGAAGAGCTGCATCTGCTCTACGCGCACTCACGTGAGATCGAGCGCGAGCAGGCCACCTTGCGAGAGCGCGGGCGCATCATGCGCGACATGCACGATGGCCTGGGCAGCACGCTGGTCGGGGCGCTCAGCCTGTTGCGCTCAGGCCATGGCTCGCCCATGGTGCTGCAGCAACATCTGCAGCAAGCGCTGGATGCCTTGAAGCTCTCGGTGGATGCCATGCAAGACACTGGCGGCGACCTCGCCGTGGTGCTGGGCAACCTGCGCTACCGGCTGCGGGCCCGCCTGGAGGCGGCGAAGCTGCGGGTGGACTGGCAAGTGGAGCGGCTGCCGCCCGTGGCCGGCCTGACGCCGCAGATCGTGCGCGAGCTACAGTACCTGCTGCTGGAAGCCTTCTCCAACGTCATGCAGCATGCCGGCGGCGCTACGGTGCAAGTGGTGGCGCGCAGCCTCGCGGGCGCCGGCGCCGAGGCCATCCTGATCGAGATCCGCGACGACGGGCGCGGCTTCGATGCGCAGTCCGGCGCCCAGGGCCACGGCCTGGCCAATATGCGCAGCCGCGCGGCCGCCATTGGCGGCGAGTTGTCGATTGCGTCTTCGGAGCGGGGCACGACCGTCAGCCTGCTGCTCTACCCGGCGCGGTGGGCCGAAGGCGAGGCCACCTGAGCGATAGCCAGGTGCGGCAATGCTAGCGCGTCTGCTCGATGTCGCTTTGCAGGACGTCGAGGTGCGACAGGTATTTGTGCAGTTCTTCGCGTCCGCTATCGGTAATGCAATAGACGCGGCCACTGCCTTCCACCAGCTCCGCCGTGATCGCGCGTGCGATCATCAGGCTGCGCAGGATGGGCCTGAGCGAACGGATGTTCTTTTCCACTCCATGCTCGCGCAGGCGGTCAACCAGCGTCATGACCGTCGACGGGCTCGACTGGACAAGCTTGAGGATGTACAGCTTCGAAACGAAGCCGTCTAGCGTTGGCGCTCTCATGCGGCTCCTGTGACACACCTGCCAGCGGTGCGATAGAGCAGATCTACATAGGCAGCCCTGGCGCGGCAAGCGCGCCCGGGCGTGTTACCTGCAAGCGGCCCGGTCGGCACCAGGCGCGCCAATTAAAAAAATGGGGTGCACGAGGCACCCCATTTCTTGCATTGCGCGCGCCAGCGCGAGGCCGGCGCGGGTGGGGCTTGACGACTACTCTTCCTGGAACGCCTCTTCGCGCTTTGCCTTGATGGAAGGCAGGGCAACGATGGCAACCAGCGAAGCTGCTGCGATCAGCAGGCCCAGCGACAGCGGACGGGTCACGAACACCGTGAACTCGCCACGCGACAGCAGCAGGGAGCGGCGGAAGTTTTCTTCCATCATCGGCCCCAGCACGAAGCCCAGCAGCAACGGAGCCGGCTCGCACTTGAGCTTCAGGAACAGGTAGCCGATGATGCCGAAGCCAGCTGCCATGAACACGTCGAAGGTCTGGTTGTTGACCGAGTACACGCCGATACCGCAGAACACCAGAATGGCCGGGTACAGGAAGCGGTAAGGCACGGTCAGCAGCTTCACCCACACGCCAATCATCGGCAGGTTCAGGATGATCAGCATCAGGTTGCCGATCCACATCGAGGCGATCAGGCCCCAGAACAGCGCGGGGTTGCTGGTCATGACCTGCGGGCCCGGCTGGATGTTGTGGATGGTCATCGCGCCCACCATCAGCGCCATCACGGCGTTGGGCGGAATGCCCAGCGTGAGCAGCGGGATGAAGGAGGTCTGCGCCGCGGCGTTGTTGGCCGATTCCGGACCTGCCACGCCTTCGATGGCGCCCTTGCCAAACTCATGTGCGTACTTGGAGGTCTTCTTTTCCAGCGAGTAGGCTGCAAACGAAGCCAGTGCCGCACCGCCGCCCGGCAGGATGCCCAGCGCGGAGCCCAGGAACGTGCCGCGAAGCACGGCCGGGATCATGCGGCGGAAATCTTCCCTGGTCGGCCAGAGGTTGGTGACGCTGTCGGTGAAGGTCTCGCGGGCTTCCTTCTGCTCCAGGTTCGCGATGATTTCCGCGAAGCCGAACATACCCATGGCCAGCGCGACGAAGTCGATGCCATCGGTCAGCTCGGGGATGTCGAAGGAGAAGCGTGCGGCGCCCGAGTTCACGTCGGTACCGATCAGGCCCAGCAGCAGGCCCAGCACGATCATCGCCACGGCCTTGGGCAGCGAGCCCGAAGCCAGCACCACGGCGCCGATCAGGCCCAGGCACATCAGCGAGAAGTACTCGGCAGGACCGAACTTGAACGCCAGTTCCGACAGCGGCGTAGCAAACGCGGCCAGGATCAGGGTAGCCACGCAGCCGGCAAAGAAGGAACCCAGGCCAGCGGTTGCCAATGCCACGCCCGCTCGTCCCCGCCGTGCCATCTGGTAGCCATCGATGGTGGTCACCACCGACGACGATTCACCCGGCAGGTTGACCAGGATAGCGGTGGTGGAGCCGCCATACTGTGCGCCGTAGTAAATACCGGCCAGCATGATCAGCGCTGCCACCGGGGGCAGCGTGTAAGTCACCGGCAGCAGCATGGCGATGGTGGCCAGAGGCCCCAGGCCCGGCAGCACGCCGATCAAGGTACCCAGCACACAGCCCAGGAAGGCGTATGCCAGGTTCTGCAACGAAAGCGCCGTGGAAAAGCCCAAGGCAAGATGGTCAATCAATTCCATATGGCCGACTCCTTAACCAGTAATGAAAGCAGGCCACACCGGCATCTGCAGGTTGATGCCGTACACGAAGGCGCCCATGCTGATCAGCACCAGGACGATCGCGTTCAAGACCGCGCCCTTCCAGCTGAACTCATGGCTGGCCATCGACGACACCAGCACCAGCACGAACACCGACAACACCATGCCGAGCGGCTTGAGCAGCAGGCCGAACAGCACCACCGAACCCAGAATCCACAACAGGGTCTTCAAGTCCCAGCGGGCGAGCTGGTCAGCTTCACCCTTTTTCGATACCGAGCCGATCAGCACGAATGCACCGAGCACGGCGAGTACCAGGCCGAGTAGAAACGGAAAATATCCGGGGCCCATCTTGGCGGCTGTTCCCATGGAATAGCCGCGGGCGACCCAGGAAAAGCACAATCCGACCAGAATGAACATCAGGCCGGAGGCAAAGTCCTTTTGGCTGCGTATGCGCAAAACGATTCTCCTCAAAGTACGTGAAAGCAGTGCCCCTCCGCTCGCAGGCTCTTTGCATGCGGAGGTGGTCCGTTCGGCAGGAAGAAAATAGTGTCCCTGCAGGATGGAACGAACATTAGAGAGGCGATCTTTCAGCTTGCTTTCATTTGTCTTGGTTTAGGGGTATTCACCGATACGCTTGGAAATCCCGCCAAAATACATACATCACGCCGTGATGTAACACCGAAAGACGAATGAAAGGAAGCCGAAGGGAAATTGAAGGGGATCGAAAGGAAAACGTAAGGAAAACACGAGGATCATCCTGGTGCGGACGCGTGCCGGCAGACCCGAGGGCCGCTTGCATCACCTTACTGGCACGCGGGATATGCGGGCCAGCGACTCAGTCGGCGCCCTGCTTCGACATTGCGCATGACTCTCCCGCCAGCGCCGGCTCGCCGGCGGCGCCGGCCGTGCTCAGGGCTTCCTCGCACGCTGTGCCCATGCTGGTATCGGGCGCCTGGGGCGCGAACTCCGGCTCCGGGGCCGGCCCGGGCGCGACCGGCAGGATACGGGCGGCGCGCCAGTTGCCAAAGCGGTAATACGCCACGGCCAGCGTGACCGAGACCACCGAGCCCAGCGGAAAGCTCCACCAGATCGCATCGGCGCCGACGGCGCGCTCGAGCACCCAGGCAAATGGCAGGCGCACCACCCACATCGACAGGAACAGGATCACCAGCGGGGCCATCACCGCGCCGGTGGCGCGCACGGTGCCGAACAACACGATGGTGAAGCCGAACAGGATGAAGGACCACAGCACGATGGCATTGATATGCTGCGCAATACCGATGGCCGTGCCGTCATCGGGCAGGAACAAGCCCAGCGAGTGACGGTTGAACAGGTAGATCAGGGCAACCAGCGTTCCGGTCATCAGCAAGTTGAACATCAGCCCCACGCGTGTGATGCGCGTCACGCGACTCCACAGCCCGGCGCCCACGTTCTGCGCCACCATCGACGACACGCTGGCGCCAACCGCCAGCGCGGGCATCTGCACGTACGTCCACAACTGCGAGGCCACGCCGTAGGCGGCGGTGGTCTGCGAGCCGTAGCGATTGACCAGCGACATCATCACGATCGCCGACGACGAGATCACCACCATCTGCAGCCCCATCGGCAAGCCCTTGGCCACCAGCGCGCGCAGGATCGCGGTATCGGGCCTCAGGTAGGCGAGCTGGTGGCGCCGCAGCGCCAGGAAGTGGTGGCGGCGGTAGAGCACGACCAGCATCGCGGCCAGGCTCGCCAACTGCGCGATCAGCGTGGACAGCGCCGAGCCGGCGATGCCGAGCTCCGGGAACGGGCCGATGCCAAAGATCAGCAGCGGATTGAGCACCACGTCCAGCCCCACCGACAACAGCATGAAATAGAACGGCGTGCGCGAGTCTCCTGCGCCGCGCAGCGTCATCATCACGAAGTTGTAGAAATACATGAAGGGCAGCGCCAGGAAGATGATGCGCAGGTAGCTGATGGCAAGCGCCCTGGCATCGGCCGGCGTGCCCATCGCGGCAAGGATGTCGGGCGTGAAGGCGTAGCCCAGCGCCGCTGCCAGCACCGACAGCAGGACAAAGAAGGTGGTGCTGGTGCCCACCACGCGGCGCGCCTCGACCAGGTCGCGCGCGCCCACGGCTTGCCCGATCATGATGGTGTTGGCCATGCTGATGCCGAACACCACGCCGAGCAGGAAGAACAGGATGATGTTGGCGTTTGAGGTGGCCGTCAGCGCCGCCTCGCCGAGGAAATGCCCCACCCACACGGAATTGATCGAGGCGTTGAGCGACTGCAGGATGTTGCTGCCCAGCACCGGCAGCGAAAACAGCAGCAACGTGCGGCCGATCGGGCCCGTGGTCAGCTGGGCTTTGGATTTTGTTGGCATGTTCGGGGGTGGTCTCGTGTTTTTATCGTGTTCTTGTCGTGTTCTTGTCGTGTTCTGATTGCGCCTGGGATCGTCGGGAAACGCGGGGCAATGCCATGCGCGATGCCCACGTTTGCCACTATGTCACACCTTGCCGACAGCCCTTGTCGGTAGTCGTCTGTCAGACGGAAAGCCAATTGTAAGCAGTTGTTTGGATCAGGGCACGAGCTCTGCGCGCAAGGAGTCAAACATTGGCGAAACGCAATACACAAGTGGCCCTTGGTGTCTCGCAGAGCGGCCATGGCGGTGTCCCCCGCCGTGGCGTCCAAGCGCCGTTTCCATCCATGAACCGTGAGGTCCGATATGACGAAGAACACGCCGATTCGCTTTTTGCAAGCTTCCACCGCCCTGGCTGCCGGCCTGCTATGTGCGGCCGCCTTTGCCCAGACGCCCGCCGTTCCTGCCGATAGCGGCAACGCCGCGGCGCCTGCCGGCATGACACAGATCGAGCCGCCGAAGGATCCGCTGGTCCAGCGCCGCGATGCCAACAAGCAGGCCTCGGACGAATACAAGACCAAGAAAAAGGCCGCCAAGACAGAGTACAAGCAGGACGTGAAGTCCGCCAAGCAGCAAAAGAGCGCCGAGAAGAAGGCCAACAACGACACCATGAAAAAGGACATGTCGACCACGCCCGCCGACGCGCAGAAGAACTAAGCGCGTACGGCCGCGTTTTGCCGCTTCCCGCTTCCCCCTTCCCCCTTCCCCCTTCCCCCTTCCGGGCAACCACGATAAAACGCCCCGCCTCCCCCAAGGAGGCGGGGCGTTTTATCGTGATGATCGCTTGAACCGCAGCGCCATTGGGCGAACCATCAGGCGCAATTTCCGAGTCTGTGGCATCTCCGGGTAGAATCGCGTTAGGTGCAAACTAGATCACATTATGGGAAGAACCGTGGATATCAATGGCAACGCATTGACAGGTGCTCAGCTGGAACAGTTACTGGATCGCCTCGAAGCCGATCTTGAGGAAGGCAATTCAAGCGAAGCCGCCGATTTGCTGGCCAGATTGCGCGCCAAGCCTTTGCGGGCCGACTCCCTTGAGTCCATCGACCGGCTGCATACGCTATGGATGCGCGCGGGGGATCCGGAGGCTGCGCTGGCGGTGGTCAACGTAGACGGCGCCGGCACGCTGGAAGCCACGCCGCGCGAAGCGCAGGCCGAACTGCGCATGCACCTGGCGCTCTATCGCCTCCAGATAGCCAACCACGTCAACGAGGAAGAGAGCATCCAGCGTGCCCTCGCTGAGATGCGCGCCATCGTGGCAGGGATGCCGGAGCTGAATGCGGACCGGTATCGGCAGCTTCGCGTGTTCGATAGCCTGGAAGTGCGCAAGCTGGGCATTGCGCTGGAGACAATTGACCTGCGCCATGCATTGAACGGGGCCAACGCGGAACGCGCGCCGTTCCGTGCATGGGACCTCGCCGACTATCAGCGGCGGCGCGCCTGGGCGCTGACGCGCCATGACAGCAACGACGAGGCCCGCGCAGCAGCTGGCGCGGCCATCCTGGCGCTGCAGACGGCCGACGCGCAACAGGACGTCGACGAAAACGACTGGCTGCGCCTGGGCAGCGCCCTGATCGGCATCGCGCCCGAGCGCCTCGCCGACTTCCAGCAGGCCGCGAGGGCCCTGACAGCGCAGCAGTCGTTGCCGCAGCGCCGTGAACTGGAAGTCCGGCTGTCCCGGCTCGCGGCGCGCGCCTTGTACGCGCAGGGCGATTTGCCCGGCGCACTGGACGCCTGCTCCGCCGCGCGCCATAGCCTGTCGTCGAACGGCAGCGATGACTTCATCGAATACGAGCTGCCGTGGCTGATGCAAGCCCAGCGCGTTGACGAGGCCGGCCGCCGGGCATTCCTGCACATCTATCAGGTCGAGGACGAGATGTGGGATGGCGCCGCGCAGCTGGTTCACGCGCGGCTGGCCGATGCGGCCGACGGCTCGGCCTGGTGGCCATTGTGCGCCATGCGGGCCTGCAATACGGAAGAAACGCTGGCAGCCTTCCTGTCAAAAGCGCAAGAGGGAGAACAGGATCCGCGGACCCTCTCCCCGACCCATGAAGCGCTCTTTGGCGCCGTGGGTGAGCAAGTGGATGCGCAGGCCTTGCAGTCGGTATTCGACGCAGCACGCGCACTGGCCGAGCAGCGTTCGCCGGGCCATCCATGGATCGCAAGACTGGCGGCGGTCAACGACGGCGCGGCGGGCCGCATCGATGCCACAACGCAAGCGGCGCGGCTGTATGCGGCGGCGCAGGAAGGCGGCATGCAGGACAACCGCACGGCCTATGCCCTGTTCGAGGCTCGGGTGCAATCGCTTGGGGTGATCCAGACGCTGAAGCTGCCGGCCTTCTCGCTGCCAAGCGGGCTGTGGGCGTACAACTTCGGGGTCGCGCTTGGCGATTTGCTCGGGGAACACCTGGACCGCGTCCCTGCCGAGTCGCGCAACGAAACCTACAGCGATTTCATCAAGCTGCAGATTGCCGCCTACGAACAAGGGCAGGCGTGCCTGGAGCGCTATTTCGAGAGCGGTGCCGGCCATCCGTACGATGCCTGCGCGCACCTCTACTCCATGCTGTGCAACAACCTGGCCATCATCTATCGGTACGACGAGCGGCGCTACGAGGATGCCGTCGAGCTGCACAGGCGCGGCATCGCCGCCAGCCCGTTTGCCGAACACTACGCCGGCCTGCTGAGCGTGCGGATCGCAATGCAGGATTCCGAGGGGATCATCAGCGCCGCCGAGCAGCTCTGGCACTACGCCGCCGAGTTTGGCTACAGCCGGCATGACCCCAACGACTACCTGAGCGAGGTGTCGCAGGCCCTGTACAAGCTCGATCGCGACCGCGAGATTCCCATCTGGGTGGAGCGCCTGGTGAAATGGGAGCGGGAAGAAGGCCAGGACGGTAGCAAGCTGTCGAGCAGGGACTTGGGCGTGCGCCTGCAAATGGCTTTCAACCTGGCGCATAACTGCCCCGAAGAAGCCGCGGCCCTGTGGAGCCGCATCGCGCGCCACGTCGATGGTTGCTCGGAATCCTGGATGGTCAGCCTGGCGGCCGACACGCTCAGTGGGCTGCAGCGCCACGCCGAGGCCGCCGCCCTCTTTGAGCGTGCCATCGCACTCAATCCGCGCAGCAACGAATACGAGCTCGCCGATGTCAAGGCGATGGAGGAAAAAGTGGCGCTCTACCGCACGCAAGCCAACCCTGCCGGCAAGAGCAAGAGCTGGTGGCAAGTCTGGAAATGAGTACCGCCTGCCGGATGACAGGCTACGCGCCGCGCAACGCCCTCAATGCCGGCGCCCTGAAGGCGGGCATCGCCGCGCGCAGCCAGGCGCGCGGCGACGATGCCGCGGTGCGCGCCTGGCTGCTCAACCACTTCTATCGCCATCTCGTCGCCAACTTCGAGCCGGCCATCAAGATCGATTCGCTCGACGGTGCGCGGCAGGCCCTGAGATCCGAGGCGATGCCGGAGTGGGTTGCGGCGCGCTTTGGCGCGTCGGCCAAGGCGAGCGGCGAAGCAGCAATGCCACCGGCCCCGGTCGTCTGGGTGGATCCTGTCGAGCCGCGCCTGCTGGCGCTGGAAGCGCGGCTCGTCGAGTTCCTGACCTCGCGCAAGGGCACCGCTCTTGACGGCAAGCTCGACCGCATCACCTGCCCGCAAGCACTGGCGCTGTGGGACAAGGAACATGCCGAGATGGCCACGCGCATCGAGCGCGGCTGGCGCCAGAGCCAGCCCGAAGCGCTGCGTACCTTGCTGTCGACGCCGCATGGCGTGTTCGTGGAATTGCTGCCAGACAGTGCGCTGCTGCGCGCGGAAATGGCCTTTGAAAGCTACGTCATGCGGCATTGCCTGGGGCAGTTTTCCGACCGGCGCGCGCTCTCCGGCGGCTACGGCGAGCGCTATGCCGAAGCGGTGGCGCAGCAGCGCCTGCGCTTGCTGAGCTTCCGCGATGCCAGCGGACAACCGCATATCACCATCAGCGTGCATGTGCTGGCCAGTGGCGCGCTCACCATCGACCAGGTCAAGGGCAAGCAGAACAGGCCGCCCATCGCGCGCTACGTGGAAGATGTGCTAGCCTGCCTGAACGCCCTGGGTACCGATGCGGAAACCCCGGACGATTGCATCGCCATCGGCGTGGTGCGCACGCCAGCCGGCTGGGCGCGCATTGAAGACGTGGCCGACGCCGCGACGCAGACCCGATTGGTCGCCCGGTACCCACAACTCTTTGTCAGGCTCCGCGCGCCGACGCCAATGGTGGAGTGGCTGGTCGCCGCGCGCCAGCCTGGCTTGCTGACGGAGCGTTCGCCAATGGCGGCATCGGTCCGGTATGCCACTCGGCAAACGCCGGGCGCGGGTGACGCCGAGGCGGTTGTCGCCACCGAAGACGTGCCATGGCCGGACATCTCGCTGTCGCACGCGGCGCAAATCCAGGCTTCGCCCTCGCGAGGTGTAACGGAGCGCCAGATCGGATGAATGGGATGAATGTCTTCTACCTGCTCCTCGGGGCCTTTGTGCTATGGCGGGTCTACCGCTTCCTGCGCCCCAAGCGTCCCGCTGTGTTCACCCGGCGCAAGCAATGGGCATTGACGTTGGCGCAGCCCATGGTTGATGCCACCAGCATGACGGGGTTTTTCAACCCCGCATCGGACCACATGACCGACGCGGCGCGCGCGTTGTTCCGCGTGCAGTTGCTGCATCAGATGGAGTTCCGCGCCAATGCCACGGATGACGAAGTGCGCCAGCACCTCGCCCAGATGTTCGAATCACGGTGGTTTCGCGCCGACCTGCATGCGCTGCTGCCGACCGACGATCCGCGCGCCGCGCTGGCCTTTGCCTGCGTCCGGATGGCCTTTTTTGCGCGCACCGTCATGCTGATGGGCTGGGTCGAGCCGATGGCCGCGTGGCGCGTGCTCCTGCTCAACGCGCAGCGCGCGCAGGACTGTTTTGCCAGCTGGGAAGACTTCGGCCATGCCTTTATCGCCGGCCGCCAGCAATGGCTTGCCGCATTCCGCGCCGACCCTCTGGGCAAGGCCTTCGATGCAGCCAGCTTGCGCCAGCTGCTGGCGCCGCCCAAGGGCGCCTGGGCAGCGCTGGCATGGCCGGACCTGCCGGCGTTCAGCCCCGAGCCGCGCTGAGTCAGCGCCTGGACGCCGCCCGGTAGGCGGCGATGCGCGCCTTGAGTCCCGGCCGGGCGGCGGAGCGCACCAGCTCGGCCAGCTGCGCCGCGCGCGCCGCTTCTGCCATGGCGTGGCCGCCCTGCGTGGCGGCCTGGATAGCGGCATGGGTTGGGGCGTCCAGCCGGCGCGCACGCTGCGCCAACGTGGCAAGCGCGCCGGCGCGCGCCTCCGGCGCCATCAAATTGCCGGCCATGTCGCAGGCCAGCGCTTCCTCGGCCCGAACGGCCCGCCCGCTCGCGATCCAGTCCCGCGCCGTAGCCACACCCACCAGCTGCGCCAGCCGAGCGCTGCCCAGCACCAGGCCGAAGGCCGCGCCGGGGAAAGCCAGCGTGCTGCCCGGCGCGATCCAATGCTGCTCGCAGGCCACCATCAGGTCGGCGCCCGCGCCCATGGCGCGGCCCTGGACCAGCGCGACGGTGGTAAAGGGTGCGCCGTGCACGCTTTGCAGCAGCAGCTCGACGCGCACGAAACGCGCCAGCAGCGAATCGTCGCTCTCGCTATCCAGCTCACCCAGATCGAACCCCGTGCAGAAATGCGTGCCGGCGCCGTCAATGGCGAGCAGGCGGGTGCCATCGTGGTGGCACGCCAGCACCGCCGCCGCGAGCGCCTCCACCAGCCCGGCCGACAGCGCATTGCCACGCTCGGGCCGGTTCAGCGTCAATCGGGTGACGTCGCCTTGCTTGTCAATCAGCAGACCGGCTTGTTCCACGTTCACCCCTGCGCCGGCGCTGCCGCCGGCGCCCACAGGTTGGGCACCAGCGCATTGGAGTAGCCGGATACGAACGGCTTGGTGGCGCCGCTGGCGGCGTCATACACATGGCGCTGGATGCGGCCAATGTTGCCGCCATACAGATGCACGCTGATCGACACCCGGTCGTCATGCGCATTGCGCACGCGGTGCACATCGCCCAGCGTGGGCGAGACCGCGGCCACCTGGCCGGCGCTCAGCACCACGGCATCGCCGTCTTCCACCAGCCGGCCGCCTTCCACGCGGTAGTGCTGGTCCACCTCGGCGCCGCGCAGCATGCCGATCAGGCCCCACACCGTGTGGTCGTGCACGGGCGTTTGCTGGCCCGGCCCCCAGACGAAGCTGACCAGCGAAAAGCGATCGAGCGGATCGCCATAGAGCAGATGCTGCTGGTAGTAGACAGGATGCGGGCGTGCCATGGCCTCAGGCAGCCAGTCGTCGTGCGCCACCAGTTCGCTCAGCGCGGCGCTGGCTTGCGCGAGGATGTCCGGCTCGCTGCTGCCCTCGCGTTCTGCCTGCGTAACCACGCGGCTGATGGTGGCAACGAACGCGCGCAGCCGATCGATGTTGCCGGTCTTGTCGCTCATGATGATTCCTCTATCTGCCTTTGACTTACGTGGGGTCTTGTTCCGTGGCTGCACTGCCCGCCTGGTAGCGGGCGCGCACGGCGGCGTTGTGCTCGCCCAGCGCCGGCGGGTCGCGGCGGATCGGCAAGCCCAGCCCGTCGAAACGCAGCGGCGAGGCGAAGGTGCGGGTCTGGTGGCCGCCAGGCAGCGTCAGCGGGCGCACCCAATCCATATGCGCCACCTGCGGATCGTCCAGCGCGGCGGCATAGTCGTTGATACGCGCATGCGGCACGCCAGCGGCATTGAAGGCGGCTATCCAGTGCGCCACGCCAGCGGTGGCAAAGCGCTCCTCCAGCAGGATCTTCAGTGCGGCCTGGTTGGCCGCGCGGTCGCGCGTGGTGGCGAAGCGCGCGTCCTGCGCCAGAGCGGGCAGTGCCACCACGCGCACCACTTCGAGCCACAGCTTCTGGTTGCCCGCGGCGATGGCAAAGTAGCCATCGGCGGCCTGGAAGGCCTGGTAGGGCGCATTGCGCGGATGCGCGGAGCCCAGCTTGGCCGGGCTTCGGCCGGTGCCGAAGTACTCGCTGGTCTGCAGTGCGGCGATGCCGAGCGTGCAACCGTACATCGGCACATCGATATGTGCGCCCGCGCCGCCGGCCCGCACCCGGGTGAGCGCGCTGGCAATGGCAAAGGCGCCGTACAGCCCCGAAGCAAAGTCCGCCAGCGGCACGCCGCACTTCACCGGCGCGCCATCGGGCTCGCCGGTTACGCTCATGACGCCGGCCGCAGCCTGGATGGTCAGGTCGAACCCGCCCTCGCCTGCGCGCGGGCCGCTCTGGCCGTAGGCGGACACCGAGCAATACACCAGACCTGGCTTTTGCTCGCGAAAGCTGGCGTAGCCCAGCCCGAGCCGGTCCATCACCCCCGGGCGGTTGTTCTCGATCACCACGTCGGCATCCAGGATCAGCGCACGCGCCAGCGCCACGTCGGCGGCATCCTTCAGGTTGAGCGCCACCGACTCCTTGTTGCGGTTGAGCGAGGCGAAGTTCTCGGAGAAGCCATCGGATAGCGGCGGCCACTGCCGCAAGGTGTCGCCCTCGGGCGCTTCCACCTTGATCACCTCGGCGCCCATATCGGCCAGCAGCATGCCGCAAAAGGGCCCGGCGGCAACGGTACAGAATTCCACGACCCGCACGCCTTGCAGCGGCAGGTCCTGTTGGTCGAGATCACGCATGGGAAGCATCCACAGGGAAGGAGAGAGAGGCGGCGCAGTGAATCAGCCGTCCTCTTCGGCAAGCTGCCGGCCGCGTTGCGACAACGCGCTGCAACAATTATAGGGAGTTGCAAAATACGATACTATCGTTCCACATTTGAGAACAGGGTGCGCCATCCGCATCAGATGCCCGCATGGAGCATAAGCATCGATGAACAACACCTTGATCAAGGGCCTCGGCGTGATCGAGTTGCTGGCGCACAGCGACCGGCCGCTGGGCCTCACCGAGATCGCCACCCGCCTGGGCCTGGCCAAGAGCAATGTGCATCGGCTGCTGCAAGCGCTGACCGAACTCAACTATGTGATTCGCGACGCCTCCGGCACCGGCTACAGTGCGTCGATCAAGCTCTGGGAGTTGGGCTCGGCGGTGCTCTCGCGGCTGGACCTGCGCCGCCATGCCCAGGCGTGGATGGACAAGCTGATGCACGCCAGCGGCGAGAGCGTGCACCTGTCCGTGCTGGACCGCGCCGAGGTGGTCTACGTGCACAAGATCGACAGCCCCAACCCCGTGCGCGCCTATACCCAGATCGGCGGGCGGGCGCTGGCGCACTGCGTGGCCACCGGCAAGGCGATGCTGGCCTTCCAGCCGGACACCGCGTTGCAGCGCATGTTCACCACGCTGGTGCCGTCCACACCCAACAGCATCGTCGAGCCCGAGCGTTTCCTGCGGGAGATGGCCAAGGTGCGCAAAGAGGGCTATGCGGTCAACCGCGGCGAGTGGCGCGAGACCGTCTACGGCGTGGCCGCGCCGATCTGCGACGGCAACGGGCACGTCATCGCCGCCATCGGGCTGTCGGGGCCCGCTGAGCGGTTCAAGCCGCACAAGATCAAGGGCTTTGCCGCGCTGGTGCTGAACGCGGCCACGGAGATCTCCGATGACCTGGGCGGCGGCAACCGGCACAATGCACTAGCGCTGGCTACGCGCAGCATGGTGGCGATGCGGCGCGGCTGAGCCCCGGGCATCAGCCATTCTTCCTGAGCCCGTGAGAGATCGCGGACGGTGGCTTTTGCCGCACTTTCTCCCACCCCTCGGAAACGCCGGCGCCTGCCGATGCACAAAACCGGCCGACGCGTTAAGCTTGCGGTTTGGCCGCCGCGCCCACGCGCGGCATCCCCCACCGCGGCGGCACCGGCTGCGCTTGTCGCACGCAACCTTCTTCAGGAGAAAGGCATGTACCAGGATCTCGCCCTCTACATCGACGGGGAATTCGTCAAGGGAGGGGACCGACGCGAGCAAGACGTCATCAACCCCGCCACCCAGGAACTCCTGGGCAAGCTGCCGCATGCCAACCGCGGCGATCTGGACCGCGCCCTGGCCGCCGCGCAGCGCGCCTTTGAAAGCTGGAAGAAGACCTCGCCGCTGGAGCGCTCCAAAATCCTGCGCCGCGTGGCAGAACTGACCCGCGAGCGCGCCAAGGACATCGGCCGCAACATCACGCTGGACCAGGGCAAGCCGCTGGCCGAAGCCATCGGCGAAGTCATGATCTGCGCCGAGCACGCCGAATGGCACGCCGAGGAATGCCGCCGCATCTACGGCCGCGTGATCCCGCCGCGCCAGCCCAACGTGCGCCAGATCGTGGTGCGCGAGCCGATCGGCGTGTGCGCTGCCTTTACGCCGTGGAACTTCCCTTTCAACCAGGCGATCCGCAAGATGGTCTCGGCCATCGGCGCCGGCTGCACGCTGATCCTCAAGGGCCCGGAAGACTCGCCCAGCGCGGTGGTCGCGCTGGCCCAGCTGTTCCACGATGCAGGCCTGCCCCCGGGCGTGCTGAACATCGTCTGGGGCGTGCCGGGCGAGATCTCCACCTACCTGATCGAATCGCCGATCGTGCGCAAGATCTCCTTCACCGGCTCGGTGCCGGTGGGCAAGCAGCTGGCCGCGCTGGCCGGCGCCCACATGAAGCGCGTGACCATGGAGCTGGGCGGGCACTCGCCGGTGCTGGTGTTTGACGACGCCGACATCGAGCCGGCAGCGGAGATGCTGGCGCGCTTCAAGCTGCGCAACGCCGGCCAGGTGTGCGTGTCGCCCACGCGCTTCTACGTGCAGGAAAAAGCCTACGACAAGTTCCTGGCGCGCTTTACCGAAGTGATCGGCTCGATCAAGGTTGGCGACGGCCTGGACGACGGCACCCAGATGGGGCCGCTTGCGCACGAGCGCCGCATCGCCTCGATGGAGCAGTTCCTGGACGACGCCAATCATCGCGGCGGCAAGGTGGTGGCGGGCGGCAAGCGCATCGGTGACAAGGGCTTCTTCTTTGCCCCAACCGTCGTCACCGACCTGCCCGACGACGCCAAGCTGATGGTCGACGAGCCCTTCGGCCCGGTAGCGCCGGTGACGCGCTTCAAGGACGTGGAAGAAGTGCTGCGCCGCGCCAACAGCCTGCCGTTCGGCCTGGCCTCGTACGTCTTCACCAACTCGCTGAAGACCGCGACGGTGGTGTCCAACGGCCTGGAAGCCGGCATGGTCAACATCAACCACTTCGGCATGGCGCTGGCCGAGACGCCGTTTGGCGGCATCAAGGATTCCGGCATCGGCAGCGAAGGCGGCCAGGAAACCTTCGATGGCTACCTGGTGACCAAGTTCATCACGCAGGTCTGATGTACCGTCCTGGCCGGGCAACCGCCCGGCCAGGAAAAGAGGGTTGGCGACGGCTAGCGAGCGCGCGAACCAGGCCTATTTCCCCCGGGCCTTGTGGTAGTCCTCGGCAAAGTCCTTCCACTGTGCCTGCGCCATCTCGCAGCCATGCCGCGCCAGCCGCAGCACCGGCGCGCGCCAGCGCGAACCGGCAGCGAATTCCTGCAACGCCTCGATCCGATCGGCGGCTTCATGTCCGCAGCCGCGCAGGTGCGCCCAGGCCGCCGAGCGCGCCATCGTGAGAAGCACCTCGTTCAGGCTGGCGCGATCGGTGTGAGGCCCAAGGTTCACGCGGTCGGCCGTGGGCTGCAGGCTCTTGACGATATAGGACGGGCTTGCTGGCCCGGGCCCCATCGCCGCCGCTGAGAGCAGCGCAGGCGAAGCCGCCTGCATGGCGTGCTGGATATGCACCACGCGCGACGCGTCGCTGCCCCACGCGGGTTGCGCGCCATACGGCAAGCCTTGCCACGCGCTGGGCGCGGCGCGCTTGATGTCGATAAGCCGCTGGGCGGTCGGCGTGCCGGGCGCATGGGCTAGCACCACATAGCGCTCCAGCCCCAGGCTACCCACGCCCGCCACCCGCCGCGCCGCGTCGTCGGCCACGAACTGGCCGTGATGGGCCTGCCGCGCGAACTCACGCAGGATGGCGCCAGCGCGCTTGCGCTCGCCCTTGAGCGGTGCCAGCGCATGGATGTTGTCGACCAGCAGGCGTCGTTTCCCGCCACGCCGCACGGTGCGCGCCGCCAGGACCTCGCCGCGGCGGCGGCGTTTGACGCGGCGCAGCAGCGTCGCCACCAGGCCGGTAGCGGTGGCGCGCTCCACCCAGCGCGGCTTGCCGCTGGCCAGCACCGCCGCGTAGGTATCGAGCATGCGCTCAGCACCCGCGCGCGCGTCGGCATCCGACAGGCCGAGCTGCGGCGCCGCGATCATCAGGCTGGACAGCAAGCGCACGAGGTCCACCGTCAGCGGCGCAACCATCGCGTCGTCGAAGTCGTTCAGATCGAAATAAACCAGGCCGTTGTCGCCCTTGAAGCTGCCCAGGTTCTCCAGATGGAGATCGCCGCAGACATAGGTGGTGGGTGCCTCCATCAGCGCGGCCTCGGTGCCCACTGAGGCCGCGTAGAGGTGGTTGGTGCCACGCAGGAAGGCGAACGGATCGGCGGCGATGGCCGCGAGCTTGCGGGTCAGCCGCTCGGGATCGCGGCCATGGTTATAGATCAGGATGGCTTCCGTAGCTGGGTGCATGGTTTCCTCGTAGTGGCGGGCAACCGGGCAAGTGTACCCGGATGGCGCGCACGGAACATGCACCGCACGCGCAGGCACACTCAGCGGAAGAAAACCCCGCGCAAGAGGAACGTGTAGTCTGCCTCGGCCGCCATCAGGCCCACCAGCACCAGCAGGCAGAGCGGCGGCAGCAGGATGGCGCAGATCAGCGCCAGCCGCTCCCAGGCCATGTGCATGAACACGGCCACGATCAATCCGGCCTTCATCACCATGAAAAGCAGGATCAGGGTCCAGCGCAGATAGCCCTCGAAATGGAAGTAGTCCACCAGGTACGACAACGTGGACAGGACGAACAACAGTGCCCAGATCTTCAGGTACAGGCCAATGGGATGTTGCTGCCCATGTTGCTGCCCATGCGCTTGCCCGTGCGGCAAATCGCCGTGCGAGCCGGCAACGGCGGGGGCCTGCGCGGGCAATTCGGGAGATGGGGTCGACGCAGCCATGATGGGCCTCACCAGAGATAGAACAGCGCGAAGATAAACACCCAAACCAGGTCCACGAAGTGCCAGTAGAGCCCGGCGATCTCCACGATCTGGTAGTTGCCCGTGCGCTCGTAGCGGCCCCGCAGCACCTTGGTGGCGACGATCAGCAGGTAGATCACGCCGCAGCTCACATGCAGGCCATGGAAGCCGGTGATCATGAAGAAGGCGGAGCCAAACTGCGGCGCCCCCATCGGGTTGCCCCACGGGCGTACGCCCTCGGTCACGATCAGCTTGGTCCATTCAAAGGCCTGCATGCTGACGAAGGCCACGCCGAACAGCGCCGTGGCAAACATGAGCAACGCGCATCTCACGCGATCGCGCCGGTAGGCAAAGTTGACGGCCATCGCCATCGTCCCGCTGCTGCTGATGAGCACGAAGGTCATGATGGCGATCAGCAGCAACGGCACCTCGGTGCCACCCACCTTGAGCCCGAACACGATGCTGGGGTTCGGCCAGGGCGCCGTGCTGGCGATCCTGACCGTCATGTACCCGGTCAGGAAACAGCTGAAAATGAAGGTGTCGGACACGAGGAAGATCCACATCATCGCCTTGCCCCACGACACCTTGAAGGCCTGCTGGTCCGAGGACCAGTCGGCCACCAGCCCGCGCAAGCCGGTCACCGCCGGTGCGGATGAAGTGGGTAGCGAAGACATGGGCACGTCTCCTTCGAGAATCGGCCGGGCCGCCTAGCCGCGGCCGCAGATAAAGCGAACGAACTCCGGCGTGAGCCAGCCAAGCGCGGCCAGCAGCACCAGCCACACGGCCAGCAGGAAATGCCAGTAGCGCGCGCACAGGCGAATGCGCAGCGCGCTGCCCGGCCCGGCGCGCATGGCCATCGCCCAGCCAGCCAGGCCGCCCAGCACATGCAGGCCATGCATCGCGGTCAGCAGGTAGAAGAAACTCCCGGACGGGTTATTGGCAGGCACCACGTGGATGGCGAGCAGGGCCTGCCATGCCCACAACTGCGAAGCCACGAACGCCGCCGCGGCCAGGCCGCCGAAGCACAGCGCGCGGTGCGCCACCGAGACACGTCCGGCGCGGGCCGCGCGCGCGGCCACCAGCATCACCCCGCTCCCCGCAGCCAGCAAGGCCGTGGACAGCCAGACCTGCCACGGCAACGCTACCGCGTGCCAGTCAGGCGAATCCATGCGCATGGCGTACGCGGCGATAAACAATGCAAACAGCGAGCTCACCACGCCCATGAACACCCACAGCCCGATGCTGGCCGGCGCGGGCCTCGCGCGCTGCCTGCCCACATCGCCGGGGCCGGGGCCCGGGCGCCGCTCGCCGTCGGCACCGGCGCGATAGACCAGGTTAGCGTTCATGCCACGGCTCCATGGCTGGTGTGCGGCTCGGGCTCGGCGCCCCCGGCCTCGGGTGGCGCGTTCTGCGCGATGAAATCCTCGCTCGCGCCTGGCACGCTATAGGCATAGGCCCAGCGATGCACCACCGGCTGCTCCGCGCCCCAGTTGCCGTGCACGGGTGGCGTGTCCGGTGTCTGCCACTCCAGCGAGGCCGCGCGCCAGGGATTGGAGCCCGCCGGCCTGCCGTGCCTGAGGCTCCAGGCCAGGTTGAAGATGAACAGCAACTGCGCCGCCGCCACGATAAACGCCGCCACGGAGATATAGGCGTTCATGGTGTGCGCCGACTCGGGGATGAAGGCGTAGTTGTCGTAGGCGTAGTAGCGCCGCGGCATGCCAAGGATGCCCAGGTAGTGCATCGGGAAGAAGATGGCATAGGTGCCGACGAACGTCACCCAGAAATGAATGTGCCCAAGCTTGTCGTTGAGCATGCGGCCGGTGACCTTGGGGTACCAGTGATAGATCCCGCCAAACACCACCAGGATCGGCGAAACGCCCATCACCATATGGAAGTGCGCGACCACGAAATACGTGTTCGACAGCGGAATGTCCACGCTGACATTGCCCAGGAACAGCCCGGTCAGCCCGCCGATCACGAAGGTGCTGATAAAGGCGATGGCAAACAGCATCGGCACCGAGAAATGGATGTCGCCCCGCCACAGCGTGATGACCCAGTTATAGACCTTGATGGCGGTGGGAATCGCGATGATCAGCGTGGTGGTGGCAAAGAAGAAGCCGAAGTACGGGTTCATCCCGCTCACGAACATATGGTGCGCCCACACCACCACCGACAGCACGCCGATGGCCAGGATGGCCCACACCATGGTGCGATAGCCGAAGATGCTCTTGCGCGAATGCACGCTGACCAGGTCGGAGACGATGCCGAACGCCGGCAACGCGACGATGTACACCTCCGGGTGGCCGAAGAACCAGAACAGGTGCTGGAACAGCAACGGGCTGCCGCCCTTGTAGTTAAGCTGCTGGCCCAGCGACACGATTGCCGGCATGAAGAAGCTCGTGCCCAGCGTGCGGTCCAGCAGCATCATCACACCTGACACGAACAGCGCCGGAAAGGCCAGCAGCGCCAGGATGGTGGCCATGAAGATGCCCCACACGGCCAGCGGCATGCGCATCAGCGTCATGCCCTCGGTGCGCGCCTGCAGCACGGTGGTGACGTAGTTGAGCCCGCCCATGGTGGCGGCCACAATGAAGATCAGCAGCGACACCAGCATCAGGATGATGCCCCACTCATAGCCGGGCGTGCCCGGCAGGATGGCCTGCGGCGGATACAGCGTCCAGCCGGCGCCGGTGGGCCCGCCCGGCACGAAGAAGCTCGACAGCAGCACCAGCACCGAGAGGAAGTAGACCCAGAAGCTCAGCATGTTGAGGTACGGGAACACCATGTCGCGCGCCCCCACCATCAGCGGGATCAGGTAATTGCCGAAGCCGCCGAGAAAGAGCGCCGTGAGCAGGTAGATCACCATGATCATCCCGTGCATGGTCACGAACTGGTAGTAGCGGTTGGCGTTGATAAACGTGAAGTGCCCGGGGAAGCCCAGTTGCAGACGCATCAGGTTGGAAAGCACCACGCCGATCAGCCCCACGAAGATGGCAACCAGCGTGTACTGCACCGCGATCACCTTGTGATCCTGGCTCCAGATGTAGCGGGTAAAGAAGCTCTGCGGTCCGTCGTGGGCGGCCTCGTCGGCGTATGCCATTGCACTCCCTCCTGTAACCTTCTTTGCAACCTGCCTGCGACCTACCTGGCCGCCGCGCCCGACGCGGCGCCTGCCTGCGTTGCAGCGCCGGGCGCGCCGTTGGCGCGGATGTAGGCAATCAGCGCGCTCACCTCCTCGTCGCTCAGGGCCATCTTCGGCATGAGCGGGCCGAAACCCTTGACCAGGCGCGCCTGCGGATCGGTGATCTCCGTCTTCAGGTAAGCGTCGTCGACCTTCGCGCTGCTGCCGTCGGCAAAGGTCCCGGTACTGCCATACAAGCCCTTCCAGCTTGGCCCCACGCCAACGGTGCCATCGATGCTGTGGCAACCCACGCAGCCCTTGCTCTGGGCCAGCGCACGGCCCTGTTCGACGAGCGTATCGGCTGCCGGCGCGCCAGCAGGCGCAGCCGCTGGCGCCGTTGGGGGCGTCTTCACCATGGTCAGCGCAAACGTCGGCTGGCGCGCGAGCCATGCCTGGAACGCCGCCTCGTCCTCCACCACCACGTGGCCACGCATGTTGTAATGGCCGACCCCGCACAGTTGCGCGCACAGGATCTCGTACGTGCCCGCCTTGGTCGGCGTGAACCAGAACGACGTAACAGTGCCGGGCACCATGTTCATGCGGGCCCGAAACGGCGGCACGTAGAAGTCGTGGAGCACGTCCTTGGAGCGCAGCAGCACCTTGACCGGACGATTCAGCGGCAGATGGACTTCCTGGCCGGCGACGATGATGTCGTCCTGCCCGCGCGGGTCGTCCGGGTTCACGCCGAGCGGGTTGGCGGGCGTGACAAAGCGCGGGTCCGAGGTGCCGAGCTGGCCGCCCCGGCCGGGAAAGCGAAAGCCCCACTGCCACTGCTGGCCCACCACCTCCAGAACCATGGCCTCGCCGGGTGGACGCACGTACTCGGCATAGACGAACAGGCCCGGCGCCAGCAGCGCGATCACCCCAAGCGTGGTGCCCGCGGTCAGCCACAGCTCCAGCTTGGGGTTCTCCGGCTGATAGGCCGCGCGCGCGCCGTCGCGATGGCGGTAGCGCCAGGCGATGTAGGCGACGAACAGGTTGATGATGACGAAGAAGATGCCGGTGATGACCAGCGTGATGGTCAGCGTGTCGTCCATCTGCTTCCAGTTGGAGGCAAGCGGTGTCGCCCACCACGGGCTCACGAAATGGAAGAGCACCGAAGCAACGACGATGATCACGATTGCAATGGCTATCGCCATACCGACCCTCCCCGCTTGCGTACAGAAGGTTGCGAACTACACGCAAGCTGAGATAAGACTAGTGCATCTGGTCCGCCACCGGCAAGGCGGCCTTGACAGCGCTTTGGGTGCGATGCCACACAAAATTGGCCCGGCCACGCGCCACCGGCGGCAAAACAAAAAGCGGCGGAGAAAGCCGGAGCTTTCATCCGCCGCCGCCGGCCCGCACGGCCCGTGTAGTGGCAATGCGCGGGTCTAAACCACTAAACCACTAAACCGCGTAGACGCAAGGCAATGGAAGCAGGGATATGCGCTGCGGCACGCGCTGATGGGTTGGCTGGTATTTCCTCCGGTCTGCGTGCTCAGTGAGATACATCCTTGCTTTCGAGCTTCCAGTAGGCAATGGCCGCGGTCATGCCGAAGATCATGTGGCCAACCAGCGTATGCCAGCCACGCGCATCGGCGAACCAGGTGAAGAAGTGCGTCATGCCGTAGAAGTTGAGCAGGTACACGGCAATGCCGAATACCGCGCCGGTAAGCAATGCCAGGCCCGTGCTCGAATCCAGGTGAAATGGCGCGATGATGGCCCCCAGGATCATGCCCAGCACCGCGCCGAGCACAAAATGGATCATCAGCGCCGCGGCCACGGTACCCACGCTGAACAACGAAGTCTGGAGCACGTCCTGCCCCATCAGGATCGCCGCGATCATCCGCGTCGTGCCCCACGGGTTGATGCCCGCCACCATCGTCGACCAGAACAGCTCGATCACCATCAACAGCGCCCCGGCCGCCAGCCCCGACACCGCTGCCGCGGTCCAGTCTGGCATGCGGCGCACGTAGTGGTGCGATTGCATGTGAAGTTCCATAGCCACCTCCAGATATGCTGTTTCACCGCCGCTTTTGCTGCAGTTGCGCTGCAGTTGCGCTGCGGTTGCTCTGCTGTTGCTCTGCTGTTGCGCTTCTTATACGCAAGTTGCGACTCGACTGCCGATCAGGCCTGCGTATCTGCACAGCATAGGACACGCCGGCCTGATCGTTTGACCGCACACGCGCAAATAAGTGCTGGAGGTGGGCCGGCGCCACGTTGGCGCCGCAACGTGCCACGCGCGGGTGACAGGATCGGTACTTGGCGGGCAGCGATCCGTTCAGGCGGCGCTGGCCTGGGTGCCGGCGACCGCCGCGAGTGTCGCCAGCACGCCGTGCTCGCGCAGCATGCGCGTATGCGTGGCAAGCGTTTCGACGAACACGCGCGAAGCGGCCAGATCCCCGAACACCGGCGTGAACGACGCGATGGCCGCGATGCGATCCGCTTCCCGCGCATGCCGGGCATCGGCCTCGGCCAGCAAGGCATGCAGCGAAGATGCCAGCGGGTCTTCGATACGGTACTCGGCGCCGTGCTCGTCCCGGCCGCGCAGGAAATGCAGCCAGCCGGCCACGCCCAGCGCCAGGCGCGGAAACGGGGCACCGGCGCGCAAGCGCTCGCGGATCGGCGCCAGCAGGCGCTGCGGGATCTTCTGCGAGCCGTCCATGGCGATCTGGCTGGTCTTATGCTGCAGCGCGGGATTGGCAAAGCGCGCCAGCAGGTCGCGCCGATAGGCCACGGTGTCCAGCCCCGGCAGCGCAGGCAAGGTTGGCAGCATTTCCTGCTCCATCATGCCGGCCACCAGCGCGCGCACAGCCGGCACGGCGATGGCGCGGTCGGTGGTGGCCCACCCGGCCACCATGCCCAGGTAGGCCATGGTCGAATGGCTGCCGTTGACCAGGCGATGCTTGAGCGTCTCGAACGGGTGCGCGTGTTCGACGAACTGCGCGCCGCCCGCCTCCCAGCGTGGCCGGCCGGCCACGAAGCGGTCCTCCATCACCCACTGCAGGAAGGGTTCGCCCACCACGGGCCATGCGTCCTCCACGCCAAGCGTGGCGCTGATGCGCGCGGCATCGTCCACGGTGGTCTTGGGCACGATGCGGTCGACCATGGCATTGGGAAAGCCGCAGCGTTCGGCCACCCAATCGTGGAGCGCGCCATCCACGCGCGCGCAGAAGGCCAGCAGCAAGGCGCGCAGCGTGTCGCCGTTGGCGGCGATGTTGTCGCAGCTGAGCAAGGTCAGCGGCGGCAGGCCGCGTGCCATGCGCCGTTGCAGGCCGCGCGCCAGATAGCCAATGGCGGTAACCGGGGCGCTGGCATGCAGCAGGTCATGCACGACGCCCGGGTCGCTGAAGTTCAATGTGCCGGTGGCGGGGTCATGGCAGTACCCCTTCTCCGTCACCGTCAGGCTGACGATGCGCGCGTCCGCATGCGCGATCCGCTCCAGCACGGCATCGGGATCATCGGCGGCCACCAGCACTGCAATCACCGCGCCGATCACCTGCAACTGCGCGAAGCGGCTGCCGTCGTCGCGCACCCCGCGCAGCGCCAGCGTGTACAGGCCTTGCTGCGGCGCCAGCGCGTCGCGCGTGTCGGGCCGGCGAAGCGAGACGCCGACGATGCCCCAGTCTAACGAGTGCGCGCCGGTTGCGTCCGCATGCAGTGCGGCGTCCGTCACCGCCGCCTGGTGCGCGCGGTGAAAAGCGCCGATGCCCAGGTGGACAATGCCGCCGCGCAGGCGTTCGCGCGGATAGCGCGGGCGCAGTACGTCCTGCGGAAGTTGCGCGAGCGTGTCGGGATGCAGTCTTGGCGTCGTCATCGTGCGTGCCTGTGTTTGCCTGGCATTAGAACTACCAGTGCCAGAGCGTGCCATCGTGGGCAAGGCGATTCACCGGCAGGTAGGCGCGTTGATAGGGATACCTGGCCGCCAGCGTCTCGTCGATATCCACGCCATGTCCCGGCGCATCGCCCGGATACAGCATGCCGTTGGCAAAGGTGTAGGCGTGCGGGAACACCGCATCGGTCTCCTCGCTGTGGCGCATGTATTCCTGGATGCCGAAGTTAGGCACCCACAGATCAAAATGCAGCGCGGCGCCCATGCACACCGGCGAGAGGTCGGTCGCGCCATGCGAGCCGGTGCGGACCTGGTGCATGGCGGCGAAATCAGCGATGCGGCGCAGGTGCGTGATGCCACCCGCATGGACCACGGTGGCGCGGATGTAGTCGATCAACTGTTCCTGGATCAGCGTCTTGCAATCCCAGATGGTGTTGAAGACCTCGCCCACCGCCAGCGGCGTGGTGGTGTGATGGCGGATCAGCCGGAAGCTCTCCTGGTGCTCCGCGGGCGTGGCGTCTTCCATCCAGAACAGGCGGAACGGCTCCAGCGACTTGCCCAGGCGCGCCGCCTCGATCGGCGTGAGCCGGTGGTGCACGTCGTGCAGCAGGTGCAGGTCCCAGCCAGCCGCGTCACGTACCTTCTCGAACAGGCGCGGCGTGTGGTCCAGGTAGCGCTCCGTGCTCCAGTCGTGCTCCGACGGCAGCGACGCATCGGCCGGCTCGTAGAACAGGCGGTCCGACGACACGCCATACACCTTGTTAAGCCCCGGCACACCCGATTGCGCGCGCACCGCGCGGTAGCCCATTTCCTGGTAGCGCAGCACCTCGTCCACCGTGGCCTCGATATCGCTGCCATTGGCGTGGCCGTACACCATCACGCCGGTGCGGCTCTTGCCGCCCAGCAACTGGTAGAGCGGCATGCCCGCTGCCTTGGCCTTGATGTCCCACAGCGCGGTATCCACCGCGGCGATCGCGCTCATGGTCACCGGCCCCCGCCGCCAGTACGCGCCGCGATACAGGTACTGCCAGATGTCCTCCACCTGATGCGGGTCGCGCCCGATCAGGCAGGGCGCCACGTGGTCCGCCAGGTAGCTCGCCACGGCCAGCTCGCGGCCGTTGAGCGTGGCATCGCCAATGCCGCTCAGGCCCTCGTCGGTCTCGATCTTCAGCGTCACGAAGTTGCGTCCCGGGGAACACACGATGACGCGCGCGGCGGTGATCTTCATGCTCTCTCCTGCGTGGTTTTTTTCGATGGTTCCCGGTGCCTGCTCGCGCTTACATGACCGCGCCCAGCGACCACGGCACGAACTCGTTCTGCCCGTAGCCGTGCAGCTCGCTTTTGGTCTTTCGCCCCGATGCGGTCTCCAGCATCAGCCGGAAAATCTGCTCGCCCTTTTGCGCGATGCTGGCGCCGCCATCGACGATGTCGCCGCAGTTGATGTCGATATCGTCGGCCTGCCTTTGCCACAGCGCGTTATTGGTCGCCAGCTTGAGCGAGGGCGATGGCGCGCAGCCGTAGGCCGAGCCGCGCCCCGTGGTGAAGCAGATCAGGTTGGCGCCGCCCGCCACCTGGCCGGTGGCCGAGACCGGGTCGTAGCCAGGCGTGTCCATGAAGACCAGGCCGCGCGCGCGCACCGGCTGCGCGAATTCGTAGACCTCCACCAGGTTGGTGGTGCCGCTCTTGGCCACCGCGCCTAGCGACTTCTCCAGGATGGTGGTGAGCCCGCCGGCCTTGTTGCCAGCCGAGGGATTGTTGTCCATGCTGCCGTGGTTGCGCGCGCAGTAGTCCTCCCACCAGCGGATCCGCGCCAGCAGGCGCGCGGCCACCGCTGGCGACGCCGCGCGGCGCGTCAGCAGATGCTCGGCGCCGTAGATCTCGGGCGTCTCGGACAAAATGGCGCCGCCGCCGTGGCGCACCAGCAGGTCCACGGCCGCGCCCAGCGCCGGGTTGGCAGTCAGCCCGGAGTAGCCATCCGAGCCGCCGCATTGCAGGCCCACCGTGATGTGGCTCGCTGGCACGGCTTGCCGGTGCACGCGATTGGCATCGGCAAGCAGGTCCTGCACGATGGCCACGCCGCGCGCCACCGCGCCGGCCGTGCCGCCGCTGTCCTGGATGTTGAACGCATGCAGGCGCGGGCCGCCGGCCATGCCAGCGAGATGCGCCTCGGCCAGTAGGCCATCGATCTGGTTGGCCTCGCAGCCCAGCCCCACCACCAGCACCGCGGCAAAGTTCGGGTGGCGCGCGTAGCCCGCCAGCGTGCGGCGTAATACGCGCAGGTTCTCGCCCTCGCTATCGGTGGCGCAGCCCGCGCCATGCGTGAGCGCCACCACGCCGTCCACATTGGGAAACGCGCCCAGTGCCTCGGGGCGAAGCTCGCGCCGGAAATGATCGGCAATGGCGCGCGCCACCGTTGCGGAGCAGTTCACCGAGGTGAGGATGCCAATGTAGTTGCGGGTGGCCACGCTGCCGTCGGCCCGTTTGATGCCGTCGAAGCAGGCAGGTGCATCAACGTACTCGGTGGCGCGCGCATCGGCGCCGGCAGCGTATTCGCGTGCGAACTCGCCCATGGCCAGGTTATGCGTATGCACGTGCTGGCCCGGCGCGATCGGCTGGCGCGCAAAACCGATGATCTGGTTGTAGCGCCGCACCGGCGCGCCCGCGGCGATGGCGCGCACCGCCAGCTTGTGTCCGGGCGGCACCAGGCTGGCGACGGTCACGCCCTCGGCGGCGATGACGGTGCCCGGCACCAATTGGCGGCAGGCGATGACGATGTCGTCGGCGGGGTGTATGCGGATGACATTGAGGATGTTATCGGCTGGCATGCTGGCTCCGGGCGGATGGCTGAGAGGGACGAGCAGGATGTGCCGCCTCAGTTGGACCAGCCACCGTCGATCACCTGCGCCGTGCCGGTGGTGAATGCCGATTCGTCCGAGCCGAGATACACCGCCAGCGCGGCGATCTCCGCGGCGCTGCCGATGCGCCCCATTGGCTGGCGGGCGACAAAGGCGGCTTCCACCTCGGCCAGGCTCTTGCCGCCATCACGCGCCTGGTCCGCGATGCGCTGGCGCAGCGAGGGCGACTCCACCGTGCCAGGGCAGATCGCATTGCAGCGGATGCCATGGCCGATGTAGTCCGCCGCCACCGACTTGGTCATGCCGATCACCGCCGCCTTGGTGGCGCCGTAGACGAAGCGGTTGGGCGCGCCCTTGATGCTGCCCGCCACCGACGCCATGTTGACGATCGAGCCGCGGCGCTGCGCCACCATGGCGGGCAGGAAGGCGCGCATCATGCTGTACATGGCGCGCACGTTCAGGTTCATCGAGAAATCGAAAGCCGCTTCGTCGCATTCCAGGATGGTGCCGTGGTGCACGAAGCCCGCGCCGTTGAACAGGATATCGAGCGCGCCAGCCTGCTTCGCCGCGGCCTGCACCGCGGCGCCGTCCGTCACGTCCAGCCGCAGCGTGGTGCAGCCGGGCTGGCCGGCCAGCGCCTCGAGCAGGCGCTCGTTGATATCGGCGGCGATCACGCGCGCGCCTTCACGCAGATAGGCTTCGGCGGTGGCGCGGCCAATGCCCTGCCCGGCCGCGGTGACGAGGGCCAGCTTGCCAGCGAGTCGTTGCGTCATCAGTCGTTCTCCATGAGCGGTCCCGGCCACGTTTGCGTAGCCGGTGAAATCATCAGGAAACCAGCGTGCGCGCCACCGTGCGGCGCCCGATCGCGGCCCAGTCCCATTCGATGCCAAGGCCCGGCGCGTCCGGGGCAATGGCGTAGCCAGCCTCGATGCGCACGCTGCTGGCGGCAATCTCGTCGAGCTGCGGGATGTACTCCACCCAGGCCGCGTTGGGCACCGCAGCGCATAGCGACACATGCAGCTCCATCAGGAAGTGCGGGCAAATCGGCAGGTTGTGGGCCTCGGCCAGGTGCGCCACCTTAAGCCAGGGCGTGATGCCGCCAATGCGCGCCACATCGGCCTGCACGATCCCGCAGGCGCCCTGGCGCACGTACTCGGCAAACTGGCCAGGCGAGTACAACGACTCGCCCACCGCGATGGGCACCGAGGTGGATGCGGCCAGCCGCACGTGCCCGCCGATATCGTCGGCCGGCAGCGGCTCCTCGAACCACGCGATGCCCAGCTCGGCGTAGCGAGGCGCGCGCCGGATGGCCTCGGCGGCGGTGAAGCACTGGTTGGCATCCACCATCAGCTCGAAGCCGTCACCTACCGCGGCACGCACCGCCGCGAGGCGCGCCACATCCTCGCTCGCCCGCGCACGGCCCACCTTCAGCTTGGCGCCGCGAAAACCCGCCTCGCGCGCCGCCACGGCCTCGCTCACCAGCGTATCGGCATCCAGGTGCAGCCAGCCGCCTTCGGTGGTGTAGACCGGCACGCGCGGTTGCGCCCCGCCGGCGGCAAGCCACAGGGGCTGGCCGTCGCGCCGGCAGCGCCAGTCCCACAGCGCGGTATCGATGGCGGCGAGCGCCAGGCTGGTGATGGCGCCGACCGAGGTGGCGTGCGTGGCAAACAGCAGCTCGCGCCAGATCGCCTCGATCTGGGCGGGATCGCGCCCGATCAAGCGCGGCGCCAGGTGATCGCGCAGCAGCGCCATCACCGATGAGCCGCCGGTGCCGATGGTATAGGCGTAGCCCGTGCCCTCGGCGCCATCATCGCAGCGGATGCGCACCATGGGCGTTTCCTGCGTGACGAAGGACTGGATGGCGTCGGAGCGCGGCACGCGCGGCGGCAGGTCCACCTGCAGCAGTTCGACCTGGACGATGGTGGCGCTCATTTGCTGCCCACCAGGTTCGGCAGCCACAGCGTGATCGCCGGGAAATAGGTGATGGCGATCAGCGTCAGGAACAACGGCACCAGCCACGGCAGGATGGCCACGGTAGTGCGCTCCACCGACAGCTTGGCCACCCGCGCCAGCACGAACAGCACCATCCCCAGCGGCGGATGCAGCAGGCCGATCATCAGGTTGAGCGTCATCACCAGCCCGAAGTGGATCGGGTCGATGCCGAGCTTGAGCACGATGGGCAACAGGATCGGGACCAGGATGGTGATCGCCGCCGTGGTGTCGATAAAGCAGCCCACGATCAGGATCAGCACGTTGGCCAGCAGCAGGAACACCCATTTGTTGTGGGTGAAGCCAAGGATGGCGTCGGACAGCATCTGCGCGGCCTGGCTAGTGGTGAGCAGCCACGCGAAGATCGATGCCGCGGTGACGATGAACAGCACCGATGCGGTGGTCTCGATGGTGTCGAGCGTGGCCTTGGCCAGCGAGCGCAGCGTCATGGAGCGGTAGCGCACCAGCCCGAGGAACAGCGCCCAGATCACCGCCGCCACCGCGGCCTCGGTGGGCGTGAACCAGCCCAGCGTCATGCCGCCAATCAGGATCACCGGCGCCATCAGCGCCATCACCGCGGAAAAGTCGAAGTACCAGTCCAGCGCCAGCAGCACCACCAGCGCGATCAGCGCGGCCACGTTGGTGGACACGCCAAAGCGCGTCATCAGCCAGATCGCCAGCGGAAAGGCCAGCACCACCGCGATCTCGATGCTGGCGTTGCCCGGCAGCTTCCAGGAGAACGCCGTATCGCTGCCCCAGCCGCTGCGGTGGGCAAACCACGCCACCGTGCCCATCATGAACAAGGTCAGCACCAGTCCCGGCACGATGCCGGCCAGGAACAGCGAGCCGATCGACACATTGGCCATCATGCCGTAGATCACGAACGGCAGCGACGGCGGGATGATCGGCCCGAGCGTGGCCGAGGCCGCCGTCACGCCAACCGCGAACTCGGTCTCGTAGCCGTGGTCCTGCATGGCCTTGATCTCGATGGTGCCCAGGCCCGCCGCATCGGCAATGGCGGTGCCCGACATGCCGGAGAAGATCACCGAGCCGATGATGTTGACGTGGCCCAGCCCGCCGCGCATCCAGCCCACCAGCGCCACGGCGAAGTTATAGATGCGCCCGGTGATACCGGCCACGTTCATCAGGTTGCCGGCGAGGATGAAGAAGGGCACGGCCAGGAGCGGAAAGCTCTCCACGCCGGCAATCATGCGCTGCGCCAGGATCACGTCCGGCACTGTGCCGGAGGTCCAGATATACAGCAGCGAAGCCACCGCCATCGCAATGGCGACTGGCAGGCCCACCAGCATCAGCAGCAGGAAGGAAACAATCAGGATCCACATGGCGGCGCGCGCTCCGGGTTGGTCGTCGGTCGTCGGTCGTTGTCTGTCGTTGTCAGTCGTCGTCAGTCGTCGCTGGCCTCGAACGCTTCGGGGCGCTCCAGGATGGAAAAACCCTGCGTCCAGTTCAGCCAGCTCACCTGGCAGGAGCGCAGGCACATCAGGACGAATCCGGCCAGCACCAGGTAGTAGATCCAGCTCTTGTTCCACTCGATGGTGGTCATCGGCTCGTCGCCCACCACCAGGATGTAGCGCCAGACCAGCCAGCCGGCATAGCCAAGAAAGGCAGTGCGCACAATGTCCACCAGCGTGGACAGCGCGCGTGCCGGCGCATGCGGCAGGTAGCGGTAGATCAGGTCCACCTGGATATGCCGGCTCTTGCGCACGCACATGGCCGCGCCGATGAACACCACGCCGATCAGGCAGTAGGTGGCCAGCTCCTCGGTCCAGGCCAGCGAGTCGTTCATCACGTAGCGGGTGAAGAACTGCAGGAAGACCAGCACGGTCATGAGCCAGAACAGCCCCAGCGTGAACCAGTCCTCGGCGGCGTAGCCGGCAAGGTCCACCTGCTTGTTGTCCGCCTCCTCGAAGCTGTGCGCCAGCTCCGCGACGGTGGCCAGTTGCGGCGCACCGCCTGAGGTCTCGCCGGCAACGGCCTGCGCGGGCAGGTCGTCGGCAAGTCGGGAACGCATTTCCATGGTGTTGCTCCGCAAAGACTGCGATCTGCCTGATCTGTGGTCTGTGATCTGCCATCGGGCGCCTGCAAGCCGGCCGCGCCTGCCGCCGGGGTCACTGCACGGCCTGGATCTTGTCCCAGTCGGCCTTGCGATAACCCTGCGATTCAAAGCTCACGTTCTTCAGCACCGCGTCGCGGTACTCCGGCACATTGATGTCGGTGACCGTCAGGCCCTTTTGCTTGAATACCGCTACCAGCTCCTTCTCCCGCGCCACCACGTCGGCGGTGGCGCGCATGGCAGCTTCCTGCGCCACGTCGCTGAACATCTTGCGGTCGGCCTCGGAGAGCTTCTTCCACAGCCCTCCCGAGATCACCGTGTTGAGGTGGTCGACGATATGGCCCGTGAGCACGATGTACTTCTGCACCTCGTAGAATTTCTTGGCTTCGATGGTGGGCAGCGGGTTCTCCTGCGCCTCCACGGTGCCGTTCTGCAGTGCCAGGTACACCTCGGCAAAGGCAATCGGCGAGGTATTCACGCCGCAGGCGCGCGGCATGGCAAGGTAGGCTGGCACATCGGGCACGCGCATCTTCAGGCCCTTCATCTCGGCACAGTGCGAGAAGGGCTTGTTGGAGGTGGACTGGCGTGTCCCGTAGTAAGTCGTGGCGACGATATGGTTGCCCGATTTCTCCTCGTAGCCGCGCGTGAGTTCCTTGTAGATATCGCTCTTGGTATAGGCCAGCAGGTGGTTGGCGTCGCGGAAGGTGTAAGGGTAGTAAGTCACGCCGATGCGCGGGAACGACTTTGCGGCAAAGCTGGAGCCCGAGATGATGATATCGACCGAGCCCATCGCCAGGCCCTGGTTGATGTCGTTCTCCTTGCCGAGCTGGGAGGCGGGAAACACATCGATCTGGTACCTGCCGTTGCTGCGCTTCTTGATCTCATCGGCGGCCCACACCGACCACTTGTGAAACGGTTCCGAGGTCTCGTACACGTGCGCCCACTTGAGCTTGGTCTGGGCCAGCGCGCTGCCGCAGGCTAGGCTGGCCACGCAGGTTGCCAGCACAAGTGCGGCCGGCAGCAACGTTGACGGCAGGCGCAGGGAAAATGGCTTCATGCTTCGTCTCCTTCGGTGTGGTGGGCCTTGCGCTGTCTTGCGGATGCGCTTGCGGCAGTCAGGTGCTGCGTGGATGGATCTATGCGGCGGTGAGCTGTACCTTGGTGCTGCGCGTCTTGTCGGCAGCCAGCGCGAATGCCTCCACGGCCTGCGCCAGCGGCAGCTGCGCCGACAGCAGCGGGCGCACGTCGAGGCGGCCTTGCGTAAGGTAGCGCACGGCCCAGTCGAACTCGCGCCCGAAGCGGAACGCGCCGACATACTCCAGCTCGCGCGCCATGATGTTGTTGGCCGGAAAGTGCAGCCCCTCGGCCGGCAACGTGCCGATCTGAACGATGCGGGCGCCACGCCGCGCGGCCAGCAGGCAGGTGTCCAGCGCCGCGCCGCTGCCGGCAGCTTCCAGGCAGACATCGGCGAGGTCCTGCAGCGCCTGCGGTGGCTCCCGGTCGGTGCGGATCACCTGGTCGGCGCCAACCCGCAACGCCACTTCGAGCGGGCGGTCCGCGATATCGCAGGCGATGATATGCGCGGCGCCGGCCAGGCGCGCGGCCATCACCGCCAGGCTGCCGATGGTGCCGCCGCCAGTGACCAGCACGGTCTTGCCCAGCAGCTCGCCGGCGCGGTTCACGCCATGCAGCGCCACCGAGAGCGGCTCGGCAAACGCCAGCTCACCCAGCGAGATATCGCTGTCCACCGGCGTCAGCTGGCGCTCGTGCATCAGGAAGTGCTCGCGGAACATGCCTTGCACGTGCGGATAGATGCTGGCGCTGCCGAGAAAACGCATGTTCCGGCAAAGGTTGTCGCGCCCGGCCCGGCAGTAGTCGCATTGCCCGCACGCATGCGAGGGATTGATCGCCACCTTGTTGCCCGGCGCGACGCGCGTGACCGCGCTGCCAACGCGGGAGACGATGCCGGCCGCCTCGTGGCCCGGCGTCAGCGGCTCGCGGATCACGAAGGCGCCGACCTTGCCGTGGAAGTAGTAGTGCAGGTCCGAGCCGCAGATACCGGCCGCACCAAGGCGCACCTCGACCTCAAACGGGCCGGGAGCAGCAGGCTCCACTTGCGTGAAACGCAGGTCTTCGCTCGCATGGATGTGGCAGACCAGGGACATCATGACTCCTCGGCAAGCTTGCGCGGCTTGCGCCGCGTTGGGGTTGGCTCGGTTGGCTCGGTGGGCTCGATTGGCGCGCCTGCGGGCCAAGCCGCGTAGAAGCGGCTGTGCGAGGCTTCCAGGTGCAGGCACATGGCGTCGCGCGCGGCATCCGCCGAGCCCGAGGCGATGGCGGCCACCACGGCGCGGTGCTCGGCAATGGCCGCGTGCCAGCTGGACGCGTTCTCGAAGTGGCTGCCGAAGCGGGCAAAGAGCGGGTTATGACGCTCGTCGAACAGCTCGGCCACCAGGCGCTGCAGCACGGCATTGCCCGAGACTTCGGTAATCCGCAAATGGAACAGGCGATCGCCTTTGACCGGAATCTGTCCGGCGCCGGCCTCCTCCTGCATGATGGCAATCGATTCTTCCAGCGCGTCCAGCAATGCCGGCGTGGCATGCCGCGCGGCGTTGGCCGCCATCTCGCCCTCGATGGTCTGTCGCGCGCGGATCACATCCAGCGGCGGCTCGGCCATCACGCTGGCAGCGCGCGCACGTTCCGGCGGACAGGCGTAGATGCCCGAGCCCATCCGCACCTCCACCAGCCCCTCCACCTCCAGCGCAATCAGTGCTTCGCGCACCGATGGCCGCGACACGCCCAGTTGCACCGCAAGGTCTCGCTCCGGCGGCAGGCGCGCGCCCACGGGAAACTCCCCGTTCTCGATCAACCGGCGCAACTGGTCGGCAATCTGGCGGTAAAGACGGCGGGGTTCGATCTGCTGCAGGGGCATGTCGGCGCGCGATCCCGAAAATGATTTGGGCCAGGAGGTAAAGTGGCCTGACCAATTTTTAGGAAGTTTTTACGCGCGCTACAAGGGGAATTTATGCAGCGCTGCAGCAGGCCGGCGCCGGTGGTTGCCCTGGCGTCCGCGCCAGCGGCCAACACGGCATGGGTGGCGGGTGCAGCAAAGGATGTAGCGAGGCGGCTTGCGCACGCGTCCCGACAAAATGCAGCTTACGGGACAACCCCAATGTCATCGTCCTTGGCCTCCCTGCGACACTTTCTATACTGGAAGCACAAGCAGAGAGACAGGAGACGGCAATGCTGCACTTCACGTCACATGATCTTGTGTTCCTGATTCCGATGGCGCTGGTTGGCATGATTGCCTTCGGCGGGATCCCCTTCACAGCCCGGGCCTTGCGCATCAGTTGCCGCGCGGCGGGTGCGATCTTCGGGGCTCTGCTGGCGGTGGCCTTGCTGGAGGCGCTTCCGTTGCTTATCTGAACGCTTCGAGCGTTCCCGGCTTGCTTGTGAAAAAGGGGGCCGCTATGACACTGAGCCTGTTGGCTGTCTTGATGGCGGCGTTCCTGCTGGTCACCGTGGCCACGGCGATCTGGCGCTGTAGCCACCCCTACCGCATGCGCTATCGGCGCTGCGCCGAGCAGCGCAAGCGCGCCGGCATCTGCCGGCAAATGCAGCGGCACTAAGCCGCCTTCTGTGATGTATTCGTAATCCGGGCCGGGAGCGCCCGGTAGCTGATCGTTTGCCTGGCTGCGTTTGCCGGCCCGGCCGATCAGATCTCGATCATCGCGAATTCGCCCTTGCCCACGTCGCATTCAGGGCAACGCCAGTCTTCCGGAATGTCGTCCCAGCGCGTGCCCGGGGCGATGCCATCGTCCGGCCAGCCCTGCTCTTCGTCGTAGACCCATCCGCAAATCAAGCAAACCCAAGTCTTGTAAACAACGGCTTCCTGCTGCAAAACGCACTCCTGTATCGATTCCGGGCGAAATGATACAGCGTTTTTTGCCCGTACCCCGCCGATTGGGCCAAGAGGCAGGGCGCAGGGGACGGCAACGCCACCCCCTGCGCGGGCAAGGCTAGGTTTGCCGGCGATTTACTGCCGAATGGTGAAGTCGACCCGGTTGGGTGCGCCCTTGTCCTTGATGCCATCGGCGTCGAGCTTCGAGGCGGTCAGGAACAGGCGGCTTTCCGGCACCTTGGCATCGCGCTCCAGCGCCTGCTTGACCGCCAGCGCCCGCTGCTCGGCCAATTGCCGGAGTTCCACATCGGTCACCGGCGCATTCTCCAGCAGCAGCGTCTCCATCTCCTTGGTGGGCAGGGATTTCGACAGCCCGATCACATTGCGCGGCTTCTTGAAGGAGGCGCGCTTGTAGACCGCTTCCAGGTACTTCGGGTACTCCTGCGGCGACACCGTCACCTTGGCGCCTTGCTCGCCCTCTTCGTTCTCTTCGGCCACGGCGCCCGCCTTCGCGCTGGCGCGCATCTCGCGCGACTTTTGCTCGGCCACGCGCGCGTCCAGCCAGGCGCGCTTGGCGCCGGCGGTATCGGTGGCGGGATCGATGCGGCCGCTGATCTCCAGGCGCAGCGCCGGGCGGTCGGCCAGGGCCTTGCCCAGTGTCGCGATCTTCTGCGTGGCCGCCGGCGTGAGCGTGGAGGTGCCGGGCGCAAATTCCACGTAGCCCAGTTCGTCGCCACCGCCAAAGGCAGAGGCAATCAACGAGAACGGCGAGGTAATGGCCTTGGCCAGCAGGTTGACGATCACCCGCACGATCACGCCACCGATGCTGAACTCCGGGTCCGACAAGGAGCCCGACACCGGCAGGTTGATGTCGATCACGCCATTGCGGTCCTTCAGCAGCGAGACCGCCAGCAGCACCGGCAGCTTGGTCGCGCTAGGGCTGTCGACCTTGTCGCCAAAGGTGAGCTGGTCCAGGTAGAGGTGATTGCGCGCGTCCAGCTTGCCGTTCTCGATCTTGTACGCCACATCGACCGTGAGCTTGCCCTTGGTGATCGGGTAGCCGGCGTATTTGGCCGCGTACGGGGTCAGCCGGGTCAGCTCCACGCCTGCGGCCTTGGCGGCGATATCGAGGTAGAGCGTGTCGGCCAGCGGATTGAGCTTGCCGTCGATCGTGACCGGCGCATCATCGTCGATGCGGCCTGCCAGCGTGAGATCGGCGGGCGCCGGCTCCGTCGAGGACACCTTGGAGACCGATCCCTTCATGTCGGTCAGGTTGGCAGAGTAATTCGGCTTGACAAAGAAATCCGAGAAATTGATGTTGCCTTTCTCCACCGTCACGCCGCCAATCCGGATCTGCGGCTTGGCCGCGGCGGAAGCCACAGGCGCGGGCACCGGGGCCGGTGCGCTGGCGGCGCTCGCCGATGCGGGATTGGCTTGTGTCAGGCTGGTGCTGGGCGCGGCCTCGCCCTTGGCAGCGCCGCCGGCCATCACATCCTGCAGGTTCAGGCGGCCGTTGGCATTCAGGATCACCCGCGCGTAGAAATCCGACAGCGCGACACCGGCCACGCCGACCTTCATCGGCCCCTTGGCCTCATCCATGGCGAAATCGATGCCGTTTACTGCAAGCGAGCGCCAGCGCAGGAAGTCGTCACCGGTCACCCGGTCGACGCTGCGCACATTGCCGAGCAGCGCATTGCCGGTGAAGCGCGCGGCGATTGGCTTGCCGGCGGGCGCCTCCACGCCGAGGCGGCCCTTGACGGTAGCGGTGCCGCCACGCAACGCGGCGTTGAAGCGGTCGGCCAGGTAGGGCTGCAGCGGCGCGAGGTCCAGCTCTCGGAAGTCGACCTGCAGTTGCGCCGCGGGTCCGGCAGGCAGCACGGTGCCGTCGAGTGCCATCGCGCCGCGCCGGCCCACGTCGGCCTTGAGCTTCACCGGGATGGCCCCGGCCGCCATCGGCCAGTTGAGCGCGCCCGTGCCGAGGCTGATATTGCGGAATTGATGAATCACGGGGCGGTCGCGGTTGGCGGCCGCGGGCGCATAGTCGGTCACGCGCAGGCTGCCCCCATCGAGCGTGAACTTGCCGAGCTGTGCCTTCCAGGGCAATGGCTTGGCGGCAGCCGCGCTCTCGGGCTGGACAGCCTTGGCCTGGACGGCGGTGCTGCGTTGGGCGGACTTCTGCCTGGATTGCACAGCCCACAGGCGCGCGCTTTCGAGCAATTCGCCGCGCAAGTCACGCGTGATGGCGATCTGCGGCTTGGCGACCACCAACTGGCCGGCCTGGAAGGAATGCGCGCCAAGATCGAACGCGATGTCCTCCAGCGCCACGCGCTCGGCGAGCATCAGCGGCAGGTTGGCGGTATCGCTGTCGTCGCGGGCACGCGCGCGGCGCGCGTCGCGCCGGCGCTCGCTATCGGCGGCGGCAGGTTGGCTTGCGCCAGTCGTGGCGGCTGCTATTTGCGCCACCGTCACCGGCTCCCGGGTGGTCAGGTAGAGCGGCGCCAGTTCGACGCGGGACTTTTCCAGCGAAAAGGCAAAAGCGGGGCCGCCCCACGCCATCTTGTAATGCAGTTCGGCATTGATGGCAGTGTCGCCAAGCCGGGTCTGGAGCTCCGCCGGCCACCACGCGGCAAACCCTTGGGGCTTCAAGCCGCTGGCTTGCAGCGTGCCGTCCATGGTGCCGCCACGCAGGGACAGCTCACCCTCATGGTTGAGCGTCTGGCCTTCGCCGATCGCCAGCTTGGCCTGCACCTTGGCCGGCTTGTCGCTGTCGCCGGAAAGACCGGCCACGTCGGCGTCAAGCGGCCCGAGCGCGAGCGTGCCGGGCCCGGAAGGCGCCGAGTCGTCGCGCAGGCCCAGGCGGGCCTCTTTGACGGTGATCTGGTCTATCGCATAGCGCCAGGGCTTTTCGGGCACCGGCGCTATGCCGGCGGCAGCGGGTGCCGATGCCGGGCCAGCCTTGGCCGCGGCCGGCGCGGATGCGGGCGCCGCCGCTGCCGCTGCCGATGCTGCGGCAGCCGGCGCGTGGGCCGGCCTTTCCACCTTGGCGGCTTCCGGCAGGAACGCGTCGGCCAGGTCAAGCGAGCCATCAGCGTGCCGCACTGCCTGCACGGCCAGGCCCTCCACGGAGAGGCTGCGCAGGTGGGCCATCCGCCCCAGCGGTTCAATGCGCGCGATGTCCACTGCTACCCGCCCGGCCTTCACCAGGGGCGATCCATCATGCTTGCGGATATCGGCGTCGCGCAGCGCCGCGGTGCCTGCCAGGAAGACGTCCTGCTTGTCCTTGTCCTGGATAAAGCCCAGCGTCAGCCGTGAATCCAGCAGCCCGCCCTTGATATCCGCATCCTTGAGCTTCGGCGCGAACGGCATGTAGCGCGCCAGCTCCAGGGCGTCGAGGTTGATATTGAGGTGGGTCTCACGCGATGCCGCGAACGGCAGCATGGTGCCGTCCAGCGCCAGCGCGGATCCGTTGATGTTCGCGCTCAGCGTGGGCCGGGTGACGATCTCCACGTCATGCGGCAGGTTGGACAGGAACGGCAGCGTGATGGTCAGGTTGTCCACGCGCTGCGTCTGCTTGAGCAGCTTGTCGTCGAACACCAGGCTGCCGCCGGTCAGCGCGATATTGTTGACCGAGAAGCGCGCCGGCTCGGATTTTGGCGCGGGCGGCTTGGCCGCGAAGCGCTCCACGATGTCGGCGTAGTTCATGCGGCCGTTGGCGTCGCGCGCAAGATGCAGCGCGGGCCGGTCGATATGCACCGCATCCACCACCGGGGCGAAGTGCCACAGTGACGCGATGGCGCCATCGATCTTGGCTTCGCCCACGGTCAGCATGGGCGTGGTGCCATCGGGCTCGTAGATAGTCATGTCGGAAACGTCGACGGCCAGCGAGAACGGATGCACCTCGGCGCCCCCGAACGTGACCTTGCGCCCCAGCGCTTCGCTGGCCTGTTTGGCTGCGAACGATTTGATCAGCGGTGGCCCGCCAAAATACCCGGCCAGGCCAAACACCGCCAGCGCGGCCACAATGCCGCCGGCTACCCGCAGTCCGGCCCTGCGACGTGGCGTTGCAGTTGCTGCCTGCATGGAGAACTTGATTGCCATGTGATCCCAGAAGATTCGACCCCAACTACCCGCGTCCGCTAACCCGTTGGAGAGCATGATGGAGCAAGCATTCCACACGGTGTCGCCAGACGGATCGGCCACTTTGTGGCCCGGATTTCACTTTTTAACGACATTATCGCAACGCTTGGAGGCAAAGCAAAGGCATTCAAAGGGATTTAAAAAGGGATTTCAGGACGATCCCAAAAGGAATTCAAGCGCGCCGGCTGGAGCCGGTTCAACGCCGATCTGGTATCGTCACGCTTTTGCGAAGCGTCTTGTCGCATGCCAGCGGCTTATCCGCCACTTAGTGCCTGCTTCTCCCGCGCTGTACCCTCCGGCCAGAACCCTCCACGTCAACCGTGTTGCGCGCTTCGCATGCGAACCATTTCCATGCGAGTCTCCTCATGTCTACCATCAGCAGTACTGCCGGAGCAGATAGCGCGCACAGCCAGCAAGCGCGCCCGCTGACCGGACAGGATTACAAGACGCTTGCCCTTGCCGCCCTCGGGGGGGCGCTCGAGTTCTACGACTTCATCATCTTTGTCTTCTTCGCCACCGTCATCGGGCAACTGTTCTTCCCGCCGTCGGTGCCAGACTGGCTGCGCCAGCTGCAGACCTTCGGCATCTTTGCCGCCGGCTACCTGGCTCGCCCGCTGGGCGGCATCATCATGGCCCACTTCGGCGACCTGCTTGGCCGCAAGAAGATGTTCACGCTTTCCATCCTGCTGATGTCGGTGCCGACGCTGCTGATGGGCCTGCTGCCGACCTACCATGCGATCGGCCTGCTGGCGCCCGTGGCGCTGCTGCTGCTGCGCGTGCTGCAGGGCGCGGCGGTTGGCGGTGAAGTGCCCGGCGCCTGGGTGTTCGTCTCCGAGCACGTGCCCGCGCGCCGCACCGGCTATGCCTGCGGCACGCTGACCGCAGGCCTGACGGCTGGCATCCTGCTGGGTTCCCTGGTGGCCACCGGCGTCAATACCATCTTCACCCCGGCCGAGCTTGTCGACTGGGGCTGGCGCATGCCTTTCCTGCTGGGCGGTGTGTTCGGCATCGGCTCCATGTACCTGCGCCGCTGGCTGCATGAAACCCCGGTCTTCGCCGAGCTGCAAAAGCGCAAGGCGCTGGCCGCGGAGATGCCGCTCAAGACGGTGGTGCGTGATCACCGCGGCGCGGTGGCGGTATCGATGCTGCTGACGTGGATGCTGTCCGCGGGCATCGTGGTGGTGATCCTGATGACGCCCACCTTCCTGCAGAAGATCTATGGCTTCGATGCGCGCACCGCGCTGGTAGCCAATAGCGTAGCCACGCTGTGCCTGACGGTCGGCTGCGTGGTGGCCGGCCTGATGGCCGACAAGGTAGGCCCGCGGGTCACCCTGTTCGTTGGCGGCCTGCTGCTGGCGATCAGCTCGTACGTGTTCTACAGCACCCTGCACACACGCCCGGACCTGCTGGTCCCGCTGTACGCGGTAGCCGGCTTCTTCGTGGGCACCATCGGCGCGGTGCCGTATGTGCTGGTCAAGGCGTTCCCGGCCCAGGTACGGTTTTCCGGGCTGTCGTTCTCGTACAACCTGTCGTACGCGATTTTCGGCGGGCTGACCCCGATGATCGTAACGCTGATGCTCAAGAACGATCCGCTGGCCCCCGCCTACTACGTGGTGGCGCTGTGCCTGCTGGGCATGGTGACGGCGCTGTTCGTCAAGGACCGCTCGCTCGCCTGAACTTGATGGCAACTGCTGCGCCTGCGTCAAGCCACACGCCGGCCATGAAAAAAGGAGGGCCGCATCCGCGCCCTCCTTTTTTTACGCACATGCGCTGGCCAGCGCTAGCGGCGATGCTGCTTGAAAAACTCCCACATCAACGCGCTGGCATCGGGGCCAATCGGCGCATGGTAAGGGTAGTCGCCATCGCCGCCGCTCCAGGCGTGATCGAGGCCGGCAACCTCGCATAGCTCGACCAGTTCGCGGTTCCAGGTGCCAAAGCTGGCTTCCAGGTAGTCCCCGGCCGGCAGCAGGGCACTGGCCGGCTGGCCGTTTGCGCCGTCAGCCTGCGCCACACCGGCATCTGCATCGGCCGCCGCGGCGGCTTCCTGCTCCGCGCCGGCGAGGTGCCGCACCGCGGCACCGTTCATCCGCTCCTCGACCCGGTCGTTCATGCCGTTGTACGCAAGGAACTGGCGCGCAAGCAAGCGGGCGTTGATGGGATGCACCGCCCCGTCGTCCATGCCGTGCAGCACGATGGCCGGCATCTTCGGTCCGCCCGGCGTCACGCCGGCGGCATCCAGCAACATCGCCGGGTCGGCTTGTGTGCCGTGCTGCATGGCACGCAAGCCGTCGCTGGCCGTATGGCCCGCACCGATCACGACCCCGGAATGCAGGCCCACGGCGGCAATCTTCTCGGGATAGCGCAAGGCCACTACCGCCGCCATGCTGGCGCCCGCGGACAAGCCCGCCAGATACACCTGGTCGGCACGGACGTCCCGCCTGGCCGCCAACGCATCGATCAATACTGCCAGCGCCTGCGCCTCGCGGCCGCCTTCGGTGGCACCCAGGTCGAACCACTGCCAGCAGCGCTGCATCTGGCGCCGCAGGGGCTGCTGGGGATAGGCCACCATGAAGCCTTCGCGCTCGGCAAGCGCGTTCATCCGCGTGCCCGCCGCCAGATCTTCCGGCGTCTGCCGGCAACCATGCAGCATCACCACCAGCGGCATAGGCCGCTTGGGCGCGCCGGAAGGCACGTATAGCCAATAGGGCAAGCGAGGCACCAGCTCGCCAGGCAGCGGCGCGAGGCGGTGGTGGTGGGGAGCCCATTCTCCGGGCAAGGGGTGGCGCGGCGGCAAAGGCAGCGGCGCCGGCGAACGCGCCCGAAGACGGGGCGCTGCGGGATTAAGGGTAGCGATACGGTTGAACCACGTTTTGAGATGGTGCGCGGACTGGGGTTGCGCCCGGCTGATCTGCCGGAGCTGCGCATGCCAGTCCGCCGAAAGGCTTTTGGTCATGAAGACTCCTGCTATCGATATTGTTGCGATGCAGCATAGCACACGACAACCCAGCGCTTGCTGTCGCTTTTCCATCACATGTTATGAAAGCAAGACATTAGATTCTTTCATCTAATCCGGCATGTGCCAGCAGATGCACTTCCGTGCGTGCCCAGAATTACCAAAACGCTGAATTCAGCCGACGAAAGAATGCAGATCACTAAGAGATAGCGGCAAAAGGCACGCGGTTATACTGCGTTTGCGTGCATCGCAGGCAAACGGAGAATGTCATGACCACGCCCGACGCAGCGTTTCCAAGCTGCTCGCTGTGCTTGTTCCAGCCAATCTGCCGCAACGCGGAAGCGTCAGCTGCAAACGATCAGCAGCGCAGCCTGGCCCCGGCCAGCATGCTCTGGCGCGCCGGAGAAACGGTGCACCGCCAGGGCCGGCCCGTACTGGCCATGTTTCCCGTGCGCAACGGCAGCGCCAAATCCGTGTTCGAGTCCCCGCTTGGCTGGCGCCAGGTGACCGCCTTCGCGCATTCCGGCGAAGTGCTCGGGCTGGAGGATCTCGATGGCCAGGCCCATTGCACCAGCGCGGTGGCCATGCAGGACACGCACTGTTGCGTGGTGCCGGTGGAGACGGCACGCGCACACCTGCTCAGCGCCGAGTACCGCGAGACAATGCTCAGCACGTTGCGCCGCAATGCCGAGCGCGAGCGAACGCTGCTGGTCGCGATCGGATCGATGAAAGCCGCCCAGCGGCTGGCTATGCTGCTGCTCGACCTCGCTGGCGAGCAACGCCGCCGGGGCAATGCTGGAGCGGCGCTGACCCTGCCGATGTCGCGCAACGATATTGCCAGCTACCTGGGACTGACGCTCGAAACCGTATCCCGCCTGCTGGCGCGTTTTGCCACGGTCGGGCTGATCACCGTGCGGCAGCGGCAACTGCGCATCGTCGATCCGGCGGGGCTGTGCTCCGTCTACGAAGACCCCGAGCGGGTACCGCTGCGCCCGCCCCGACCTGCAACGGATAGCCCGTCCATCTCCGCTCCGGGCCAGGCCCGGCTAGACTCGGCCAAAGGCATCCACGCCGCGGGCACCTCGGTAGCGTAGGACGGAAGCTGACAGCAAGGCCGTGCAAACGCGGCTATGTTCAGACTATGCCGCCGTGTGCGGGGTAGCCCCCAGGGAAATCCCCCTGCGGCCATGCCGCTGGCGCCCGACATCGCTTCCGGTACCTGTATCTCTATGCGGGACTTTCCTTTCGCCGTGCGCGCGGGCCTGGCGCCGCTTGGCTTCCTGGTGATGACCGGACTGGCGCCGGCGGCCGCCGCGCCGGCTTCGCTATCGACGCTGGCGAGACTGCTGCTGGGCACGGTAGATGGCAGGAGCACCGGCATGAGTGGCGTGACACGCCTTACCGGCGGTGTGGCCAGTTCAGACGCGGAACTCAACAGGGCTTGCCAGGAACTGACTCGCGCCGGGCCATTCACGCTGGACGCAGCCACGCGGCTGGAGGGATGCAGCGTCTCGCCCGGCAAGCGCGTGCAGTTCCGCCTCAGCCTGGTTGGCGTGGATGCGACCCGAGAGGGTACTGTGGCATTCATGGCGAGCGCCCGCCCCGTGCTCGAGCGCGGTATCTGCCGCAACCCGGACGTGCCGGTGCTGGGCCAGTTGGGCGTCACGCTGAACTATCGTTACGCGGGAATCGGCAACCGGCCGCTGGGAGAAGTCACGATTACGCCAGACCGTTGCGGCCCGAAATAGAGACTATTTTCTTTCTTGCGCGCATTCCTGGCGATACGCCTCATCGAGCTTCTTGCGCTCCGCTTGCCGCTCGATATTGGGATGGGTGCTGCCATCCGCGCTGGTCACCGTGGCTTTGCCGGTGGTCCATTGCGCTCCCGCGGGCAGTGCATTGATCTTGTCGAGCAAGCCCTGGCAACGGGTGCGCTGGGATGGCGTGAGGGTGCCGTCCGCCGCCGGCCCGACATTGTCGGTGGCGGTATCCAGCAAGAGCCGCGGCGGCGGCGGCGCGACCATCGGCGCGGGCACTTCCAGCTCGGCGGCAGTGGCAGCCTGGCCCGCAAGCAGCCCCAAGCCCAGAGCGGCAGCCATGATGATCGAAGCCCGTTTCATGTTCAGTTCTCCACAGCGGGGACGCATTGCGCCTCCCATGACGATGTTCCAGGGGTCGCCCTGCCGGCTGATACCGAAAAACCGCTGTTTCCGATGTCCCTCCTCAGGTGGCGGCAGCCGCCGGCAATGCAGGCACGAACCAGACTTAGCTTCGTTCCTTGCCGTTGCCAGCCCGACCCGTGCGATTGCGCAGTTGCTCAAGCTTGAGCAGCGCATCAGCAAGCATACTCTTGAGGCGGGTGTTTTCCTCCTGCAGGTCTCGCAACTTGCGGCTGTCGCGCGCTTCGCTGCCAGCGCCCTGGCCGTACTTGATGCGCCATCCATAGAATGAAGCATCGCTAAAACCATAGCGCGCGCATAGCTCGCGCACCGGCACGCCGGTACCGGCTTCCGCCAGGTAGCCGCGGATCTGTTCCTCCGAGAAACGTCTGTTCACTGACTGCCTCCGCTAGCAAAGGCCGCTCGTGCCAATGCCCGAGCTTGACCATTTCTACCCCTGCCGCAAAGTTACCACCCGCACCGCAAAAGGCAATTCAGTGTGTTCAAGCCGCGAGTTAAGCAAATTGGAGAGGCAACCCGCCGCGAGGCGGCCCCCGTCTGACCGGCAACCTACGGCAACGCAAGCAAACCCGCGAGCATATCATCCATGACCAAAAAAACAACTCAACATTTTAATTTATCGATAAAAACAATGTTGAAATCTAGCGCCATCACATGCCAACCTGGAAAAAATCATAAAAAACTAGATCGAATTGCCAAAATTTGATAGTCCACTTCCCGATTCTCTGATTCTCTTTTTACTGTCACACAACCGCAAAGAAATCCTGATACGCGAAAAAAAAAGCCGACTTTGCGCCGCACAAAGCACCAAATCACACAAAGTTATGAATCGAATGGCATAAATATTTTTAATGTCTTTATGTCATGACAAACAGCACTTTTTGACTTGGTTTTATGAAATGACTTCCAGAAGACTACTGGCAAGTTTCAAAGTTCTGTATTAATCTTGTCTGGCATTAACTAAATTTCGATCTCCAGCAACCGGGCCTCGCGCCCCGGCGCAGACTGGCGACGATAAGCGCAACGCGTAGCCGGTCGGCTGGTCGTTTTTTCGGCGTTGCTTCTAGATGCCGGGCCACATGCAAGCAGCACTGCGTCGTCATTTCCCAAGTAAGCCGGGAGATTTTGAAAACCGTCATGTCTTGCGGATGCAATGGCACTGCGAGAGGCCCTGCGTTGACGGCCTGGCACGGCAATGGACCAGATACGCCAACTACCCGGCACGGCAGGTGCGGCATGGCCTTGGGGCCTTGGCGCACCTGCGGAGAGACAGAGAAGAAAACAAAAACAAGTTTCGAATCGGGAGAAGTCACCATGCGGCATGTCAGCACCAAGCTCTTGCACGTTTTTGTTTTGTTGATGGAATATCGTGACCTGAGCGCCGTCGCCGCCTGCACGCAAGGCCGGGTTCCGACCATTGCCTACAGCCTCGCGCGCCTGCGCGAAATCACCGGCGACCCCCTTTTCATCAAGCGCAATGGCACGCTGGAACCTACCGCGCATGCCTTGCGGCTGGAGCAGACCGCCCGCCAGATCTTGTCAAAATGGGCGCACCTGGTACGCCCGCTCGCCCCCGTCGCCGAGGAGGCAAGCCCGCACCGCCGTATCTCGATCGGGTTTTCGCCGTCGATCGGCGATCCGGTCATCACCGAGATCCTCACGGCCATGTGCGAGCAGTTCCCCGATGACCGCTTCATGACGCGGCCAGTCTTTGCCGACGCCGCGCTGGCCACCCAGCTTGGCAGCGGCGAACTGGACTGCGCCTTCGTGGTCGATAGCCACTTTGTGCCAGAGGACATAGCGCTGCACAACATCATGGCCACGCCGCGCCGCCTGGTCAGCGTGGTGCGGCCAGGCGGCGTTGAGGATGCGGATGGACGGCACGAGTGGATATTGCTGCAGGAAGACACCGAGCCCGGCAGCCCGCTGCAGGGTTTCCTGAACCGGCTCGCGCACGATCCCGCCTACCGGGAAACCGTAGTGCCATCCTGGCACACGCAAGTTGCGCTGCTGCTTGCCGCGGGCGGCATCTGTCCGCTGCTGGACTTCAACGTGCCGCTAGTGACACGCAAACACAAAACACGCCTGTTGGCGCCCCCCAGCAGTTTCCCGGAATGGGCAGCCCTGCATTTCTGGGCGCCGGTCCGCGCCGGCAATGCGCTGCGCGGCATCATGGAGATCGGCAGCACCGTGCTGCGAGATCCCGTCAGCGCGATCGAGCGCCGTCACCAGTCACTCGAGACGCGCACCGCTGCCTACGCAGCCTGACCCTGCTGCCACTGAAGCACGCCGCGCCGCGGCGTGTCGCCTCGCGGCTAGCCACGCCCGCCGGCCCGTGAGGGTTTCCGCGCCCTCCTCTCAAAATTGAGAATAGTCTCAGTCCTGACGTCGAAGCCAACGCTTATGCTTCATGGGCACCTCCTGCTTCTTGTTCGTCCGAGCAAAGCATGCGCCTGGAGGTGCTTTGTTCCTGTGCTGTTCGCGCCGCCGGCGAAAAGCCGTGCGGCGCGTTTTTTCAAGGGCGCGATCCACTTGCGGCAAGCGCCGCCCAGCGCGAATCGAAGCACTCGCTTTTCATGTTCGCGGCATCCGTGCCGTAAGCCCTTCCAGCTCGCGCCAGGCATGTGCGGCCCGGACACCGTGCATGCCTGCGCTTGCTCAGGAGCATTGCCATGCCTTTGAAAATCTTGATTGCCGATGACCATCCCGCCATTACGCTCGCAGTCAGGAGCCAGTTGCGGAGCCAAACCGGCTGGGAGGTCTGCGCCGATGTCCACAGCTGCGCCGAGCTGCTGCAGGCCGTGCGCGCATTCCGGCCCGATATCGTCGTCACCGATTACCACATGCCCTGCAGCAACGCGAGCGATGGCATCCGCCTGCTAGCCAGCCTGCGGCGGCACTTTCCGGCGCTAGGCGTGGTGGTGCTCACCATGATCACCAACCCGCTGGTTCTGCGCGCCATCCTGAACACAGGCGCCCATGGCCTCCTGCTCAAGGACTCGCAGCTGGACGAACTGGTCACCGCCATCATCCGCGTCGAACGCGGGCTGCGCTTTATCGGCGACTCCGCCGCGCGCGTGCTGGATCAGTCCGGCGCCCACTACGCACCCGGCAGCGCCGGCGCCCTGTGCCTGTCGGTACGCGAATCTGAAGTCATGCGGCTCTACCTCAGTGGCAACTCGATCACCGGGATTGCCGGGCAGCTGAGCCGCAGCGTCAAGACCATCAGCCGCCAGAAAAACAGCGCCATGCGCAAGCTTGGGGCCAGCAATGAGCGCGAGCTGTTCGACTTCGCGGCGCAACAGGGTCTGGTGCTGCCGACCCCGGATCGTCCTCAGGAGAGCCAGCCGGCCAGCCAGTCCGACTGGCTATAATCGCAGCGCCGCGCAGGCAGCTGTTTTCCGCCAGCCCCGCCACTTAGCTACTTAGTCAGCCAACATCATCGCCATGTCCAACCTTGCCGCAACCACTGCGCCCGCCGTTCCAGGCACCCAATCCGATGCGGCAAGGCCCCTGCGCGTGCCCGCCATGCTGGTGGCGGCGCCGGCCTCGGGCCAGGGCAAGACCACCGTGACGGCCGCGCTGGCATGGCTGCACCGCCGGGCCGGCCGCACCGTCCGCGTCTTCAAAAGCGGCCCCGACTACCTCGATCCCTCCATTCTCGCGGCTGCCAGCGGCGCGCCGGTCCACTCGCTCGACTTGTGGATGACCGGCGCCGAAGACGCCGCGGCACGCCTTGCCCAGGCAGCGGCCGAGGCCGACCTGATCCTGGTGGAGGGCGTCATGGGCCTGCACGACGGCACCCCCAGCAGCGCCGACCTGGCACGCCATTTCGGCCTGCCGGTGCTTAGCGTGATCCAGGCCGGCGCGATGGCGCAGACGTTCGGCGCGCTGGCCTTGGGCCTGGCTGGCTACGGCCAGCCGCTGGCCTCCATGCAAGTGCTTGCCAATGGGGTGGCCTCCCCGCGGCATGCCGACATGCTGCAAGAGAGCCTGCCGGCGCATATCGCCTGGGCCGGCGCGCTGGCGCGCGACAACGCGGCATCACTGCCCGAGCGGCACCTGGGCCTGCTGGCGGCCGATGAACTGCCCGACCTCAACACGCGGCTGGACCGCCTCGCGGATGCCCTCGCCGGGCAACCCATCGGCGCCCTGCCCGCGGCCGTGGAGATCGCCGCGGCGCCGCCGCTGCCCGTGCCGCCGCCGCTGCTGGCCGGCAAGACCATCGCCATCGCCCGCGACGCCGCGTTCCGCTTTATCTACCCTGCCAACCTGGATACGCTCCAGGCGCTCGGCGCCCGGCTGGTCTTCTTCTCCCCGCTCGACGACGCTGCCTTGCCCGCCTGCGATGCGCTCTGGCTGCCCGGCGGCTACCCCGAGCTGCACGCCGCGCGCCTGTCGGCCAACACAGGCATGCTGGCCGCCCTGCGCCAAGCCCATGCCAACGGCCTGCCGATCCTCGCCGAATGCGGCGGCATGATGGCGTTGTTCGAGACGCTGGTCGACAAGGCCGGGGATAGCCACGCCGTAGCGGGCCTGCTGCCTGGCACGGTGACAATGCAACGCCGCCTTGCCGCGCTCGGCCATCAACGACTGGCGCTGCCCGAAGGCACCTTGCGCGGCCACACCTTCCATTACTCCAGCGCGCAAACCCCGCTGGCGCCCTACTGCCACGCCACCGTGCCGCGCGACGGGTCGCGGGGCGAGGCGGTGTTCCGGCAGGGTGCCCTGATGGCGTCCTACACGCATCTGTATTTCCCGTCCGACCCGTTGGCCATCGCGGCGCTGTTCAGCGGCGCGCGGTAAGCGCAAACATCATGCAATGCCACAAAACTCGCGCCGGTACTGCTCCGGCGTGGCGCCAGCCTCGCGCTGGAACATCGCGATAAACGCGGATGCCGTGCTGTAGCCGAGTTCGAACGCGATCTCCTGCACGCTGCGGCCCGCCTCCAGGGCATCGATAGCACGCAGGAAACGCAGGCGCTGGCGCCAGTCGCCGAAGGACATGGCCAGCTCGTGCTGGCAACGGCGCGCAAGGGTGCGTTCGGTCATGTGCACGCTGGCGGCCCATTCGGCCAGCGTGCGATGGTCGCCAGGATCGGCCTGCAGCGCCTCCAGCACGGCGGCCAGGGCAGGCGTGGTTGCCGCCGGGAGGTAGCAGCGCTGCACCGGCGCCACGGCAAGCTGGTCAACCACCACATGCGCCAGCCGAAGATCGGCCGGCGTGCGTGGCACATGCAGGTCGCGCGCGGCAAAGTCCGCCAGCACGCTCTTGATGATCGGGCTGATGCGCACCGTGCAGGGCTCGGCCGGCAGTTGCGCGCATAGGCCGGGCTCGATGTAGATCGAGCGGTAAACGATCGCGTGGCGCAACGTGCAGCTGTGCACCACCTTTGGCGGAATCCATATCGCGTACTGCGGCGGGGAAAGCAGCCGCATGCCCACGGTTTCCATCTGCATCGAGCCGTGCGCGGCGTAGTTGAGGTGACCCCAGCTATGGCTGTGCGCCTCCGCCAGGGTATCGGCGCCGAACTCGTCATAGCGCAGGTAGAAGGGGCCCTCCATCCCTTCGACATCCAGGATCGGCAGGAAACGCCACTTGTCGGCCATAGCCATGCTTGTTAGGTCCGTTGCTACACAGAGTCCGGAATTAGTCCGGAATTCCGGTCGATATGTCCAAATTGAGCTATATAAATCAACACAGACGCGCTCATGATAGCGTTCCATACACATCAGAGAAAGCGCTCATGTGGCAATACGCCTTTCCGCTCCTGGCCGTCGTGATCTGGTCGGGCAACACCGTCGTCAGCAAAATGGCCGCCGGCACCATCGCGCCGGCCGAGATCAGCTTCTACCGCTGGTTGCTGGCAGCCGTGCTCTTCACGCCGCTGGCACTGCGTCCCGTGCTGCGCAACTGGGCCGCGATCCGGCCCCGATTGGGGCGGATCGCCGTGCTGGGCCTGCTCGGCATGGTGGCCTATCAGTGCCTGGCCTACTATGCCGCCTACCTGACCACGGCGACCCACATGGGCATCATCGGCTCGCTCACGCCGATGATGGTGCTGGCATTATCGATCCTGCTATTGGGGCAGGGCCTGACCGCCGGCGCCGTGGCGGGGTCCGTGCTGTCGATCGCCGGCGTGCTGGTGGTCGTATCGTCCGGAGACCTGGACAGCCTGCTGACCAGCGGCGCCAACCTCGGGGACGCACTGATGCTGCTGGCCATGCTGGCCTACGCGGTCTATGTGATTTTGCTCAAGCGCTGGAAGATGAAGGACGTGCCGGCGTTGCAACTGCTTTACCTTCAGATCGTCGCCGCCGTCATCGCGTTGCTGCCGCTATACCTGCTCACGCCAAAGATGGGTCTCTCGGCCGCCAATCTCCCTCTGGTCGGATTCGCCGGGCTCATGGCGTCGATGGTTGCACCGCTGGTGTGGATGCACGCCGTCGCCCGCATCGGGCCGAACCGTGCGAGCATGTTCTTCAACCTGATCCCCCTGCTCACCGCGCTGATTGCGGCGGGCTTGCTTGGCGAATCGCTCGCGCCATATCACGCGGTCGGTGGGGTGCTCACGGTGTTGGGCGTGCTGCTGGCCGAGGTATGGACGGCGCCGTTGAGGCTGCAACCGGCTCGGCCGTAGCATCGGTTGGGGTAGTCAGGACGGTTGGACCAAGGTCGTCGTGGATGCCGCGCTCACACGGCGTCCGCCTTGTCCTGCTGTGTGCGCAGCACCGCTTCGGCAATGCCACCCTCAAGCTCTTCCAGGCCCTTGGACAGATCGCGCATGGTGGTCTCGGAGACGTTTTCCAGCACGTCCTGCAGAAATGCCGAGCGCAGCGGCAATGCCTGCTCCACAACGCCATGGCCGAGCGCCGACAGCGTGACATTGGTCACGCGGTTGTCGCGCTCGCTGGTGTTGCGCTCTACCCAGCCGAGCTCCTGCAGCGCCTTGAGTTGGCGCGTGAGCGCGCCCGGGTCCATGCCGACGCGGTCGGCAAGGGGCTTTTGCGCAATGGGCCCAGCATGGGCGTACAGCGCGGACAGAATGCGCCAACGCGGCAAGGGATGGCCGATGCGCTGCTCGAAAGCCGCGGCATAGGCCCGGTAAGTTCGCCCGAACTGCTGTAGCACAGCCAGGCTTTGACGCTCCAATTCCACTCCAATCTCCTGCTTGGGGCACCGTCACGCGACGGGCAACCTCCCTACATTATCGGCTAGCCCCGCGCCCTACTCCGTTGCCATGACCGGCTTGACGGCACGCTCCAGCTTGATCGGCGGCACCCGCCGCGAACGCCACAGGCCCAGCACCGCAATCACCGCGGCCAGCGCCAGCCCCATATGGATGGCGCCAACCAGCGACAGCCGGGCCTGCTCCAGCAACAGGGCGCCATTGTGCCCGGCCGCCTCCAGCTGCGACAGCAGGCTTGCCTGCGCCGCACGGTCGATCAGGATCTGCGGATCCGCCATGCGCGCCTGCCACTGCCCGGCACCAGCGCTCTGCAGCGCGTCGTGCACGCCACTGAGGTAACTGCGCGTGACCAATGTGCCCACCACGGCGGTACCGATCATGCCGCCGACCATGCGCAGCGACTGCAGCATCGCCGTGGCAATGCCCAGATGCTCGCGGCCCGCGGTCTGCTGCGCGAACACCGTCAGGTTGGGCATGATGAAGCCGAGCCCGAAGCCACATAGCAGCATCATGCCCAGCAACAAATGGTGCGACATCCCGCGCGTCGCCTGGGACAGCCCGAGACAAGCCAGCGCCAGCATGCCGAATCCCGCATACAGCATATTGTTAGGCTGGCGGATGCGGGTGATGATGCGCCCATTGATGATGCTGCCCACCGTGATGCACACCACCAGCGGGGTCACCAGCACGCCCGCCTCCTTCGGCGAATAGCCAAAGCCCCCCTGGAACAGCAGCGGCGCGTACAGCAGCAACGAGAACATCGCGAAGCCGACGAACACGGCCAGCAGGAACAATGGCGCCAGCCCGGGATTGCGGAACATCTCCAGCGGCAGGATCGGGTTCGGCGTGCGGCGCTCCCATTGCCATAACCCAACCAAGGCACACACCGACATCACCAGCAAGCCGCCGGTGACCAGCCCGAACCCACGCTCGGGCATCAGCTCCACGCACAACTGCAAGCCGCCCAGCCCCACGCCGATCAGCGCCGCGCCGAGCCAATCCACCTTGATCGCGCCGGTATTGGTCTGCTGGCGCAAGTGCGGCAGGTAGCGCCAGGCAAACCACAACCCCAGCAAGCCCACCGGCAAGTTCACATAGAACACCGAGCGCCAGCCATAGGCCTCGGTCAGCACGCCGCCAAGCGACGGCCCCACCGCGTTGGCAATGCCGAACGCCGCGCTCATCATCACCTGCCAGCGCAAGCGCACATGCGAATCGGGGAACAGGTCAGGGATACAAGCAAACGCAGTGCCCACCAACATGCCACCGCCAATGCCCTGCAGGCCGCGCGCAAGCACCAGGAACGGCATGCTCGTTGCCATGCCGCACAGCGCGGAAGCCAGCGTGAACACGACGATGGACACCATCACGAAGGGCTTTCGCCCGTAGTAATCGCCCAGCCGCCCGAAGATCGGCACCGTGATCACCGACATCAGCAGATAGGCCGTCGCCACCCAAGCGTAGTACTCAAACCCCTGCAGCTCCGCCACCACGGTCGGCAGCGCGGTGCCGACCACCGTCTGGTCAAGTGCCACCAACATCACCACGAACGCGATACCCAGCATGGCCAGCAAGGACTCGCGGAATGGCAGCACCTGCCCGCTGCTATGCGCCTCGTGAGGCTGCGAAATCATTTTATTGTTCCATCAATGATTGTGTAGTCAAGCATTATAGGACAGGGTTAGCGGCCCGGTGATAGAGATTGTGTGGTGACAAAAGAGATCTGAGCTGCGACAAACAAAGTTGAGGTGGGCCGTTTGGACAAACAAAGTTGAGCTGGCAGCCCTTACCTCAACTTTCTTGCCGAGGCGTCACAAGCCTAACTTATTGATTTTCCTAAATTTCCAGGATTCACCGTGACAAATCCTCCACGAGCCATACGATGGCCCCAAGGACCACGCTCAGGGACCGCCCGCCCAGCGTGAGCAACCACTCACCCGGAAAGCCAGGAATGACCGTCATCTTTACAAAGAAAGTTGAGATGGAAATCTTGATTACAAAAGAAAGTTGAGATGTTGACGAATCCGCGAAGTCCAGAGAGAGCAACACACTGCTGAGCGCCACTTGCCCTCGTCACACTCACCTTGACGCTTGAGGTCGGAAGTTGCCGTCCGCCAGGAAACGCATCAGGCAAAAAGATCTGCGCCAAGCGATATGACATCAAGCTGGCGTACTGACAGTGGAGCCAGCTCCACTAGGGATGTACGCGTTGCGGCAACGCCTGTGCCAGCGGCGAAAGCGTGCCCTTGTCGCTCGAGCAGAAACAGCATGCGCTGCAGTACGAGGGAAAACGCGGGCTTCGCAGCCTCGCCTCGCCGAAGGTCATGCGATAGACCAACGGCTTCGTGTCCTTAATGCCAGGTCGCGTTCCGCACGCTCAACAGCGAGCAGCAGCCGCCGACGAACTGGTCGACCTGCTCGCCAAGACCACCGTCTGAAGCTGTTGCACCAGTGGCTCGATGGCAAGAATGCCATCTTCCCCCTGAACCTCCATGGCTTGGAACAGCGCCACGCGTAGCCGATCCCCATCGATGCCTCTGTCGATGCTAGCGTGTGCGACATGCAAGCTAGCGGGCCGATTTCACGCGCCGCGCTCTGCGCGATCATGCGGAGCGCGGCCTTGGCCGCGGCGAACTGAGCGTACCGCGCCTTGCATTCGTAGACCTCCCGAAGCCCACGTGAAGCTCACCGTGCCCAGGCCAAGCGGAACCATTCTTCTGGCAGCTTCGCGCTCAACGAGGAATCCTGCGAAGCAACCGACCCGCCAGAAGTCTTCAAACAATGAGGCTTCCACTTCCCGGAAACCGATCGCCCAGTCGTCGCCCGCGTTGAAGACTACGACTATGCGGGCGGCGCAGGCTTTCGCTCTCGTTCCGCCAGGCGAGCGTGCCGGGAGCACAACCGCATTGCGCGCATGCGCTCCTTCCTCGATTCGCTTGACCGCGCCGGGGAGAAACTTGTCCCCCATTGAATCGGAGCCTCGTGATTCAATTGCCAAGACTGCCTGTCAGATTAAGCCCAGCTAGTGCAGTTCATTCCAGGATTCTGCGCTTCACCAGCCTGCTCGATTGCTACTGTGGGACCGTCACGCAGGGTCAGCGGTATCGTCCGGTTGATAAAAATAGCTACGATCAATCTGGCCCTTCAAGCGATCGCCCAGCTCTGCGGAAAACTTCAGCAGCATAGGCAGCGGACGATGATGGATGCTGATCTCGACAATCTCTTCATTCGCATTCATCGTCAGCACCGTGACTCCTGACAATTCCAGGCCACTGTACGTACGAGCCTCCCATTCCAGCCACGTCCTCTTGCCGCTTTTCGCCTGGTCAGTGAACACAAGGTGCTCGTAACCTGCGCTGGCTCCTGCCATCACGATTTTTACCAGGTCGCGACCGACGATCGGCTTGGCAACCGCACTTGCGATAAATCGGACGTCAGCAGCAAGAGCGGTCGCAAATGCGTTTGCCGAGTTTTGAGTGAACGCATCCGTCCAGGGCTGTTCCTGTACCGCGCCGTGAATCTTTGTTGCCATCTTGAGTCTCCTTTAAAAAAATCTGGATAGTTATTTGCCTTGAGCTCGAGTGTTGCTGGCCCGGAAGTCAGAGAGAATTGTGGACACGGCAAGCGGCCGCTCCACGTGAGGCCAGTGACCGGCGCCCGGGATCAGTACGGTCGATGCCTGAGGAAATCGGGGCGTGACCAGCGAGCCCACCAGCTCCGGTGTAATGAATCCGTCGTCCGACCCTGCCGCGATCAGAACGGGGCCGTGATACTGGCTCGCAGATTGTCCGCCTGGATCGCCGCTGCTCCATGCTTCGAAGAGCGCCCGGACTACAGCCTCCCGCACTTTCATGCCGACGCCCACAAGATCGTCGAGTACATCCCCCGCGTGCGGCCCTGCAAACTGTCGGCGGAGATCGCGCTGGCCGTCGGCATTCCCGCCGAGTGCACGCATCGCAGCCGCAGTCTCCTCAGGGACTGGCAAGCCGCCTAGCGGTACTGGCGTCAGCAGCATCAGCGCGGCAACCCGATCAGGGTGCGCAGCGGCAATGAGTTCGGCAATCTGCGCACCCATGCTGTGTCCCACCAGCACAATTGGGCTGTCAAACTCCGCAACCACGCTGGCCACATCCTCAGCGAGGCAGTCCAGCGTAAACGGCCCGGCATCGGCCGCACGGGCTCCCATGCCCGGCAGATCTGGCGCCACGCAAGCTACTCCCTCTACCGCAAGTGCATCCATCACTGGCTGCCAGAGGCTCCCTTCATCCAAGAAGCCATGGACGAAGACAATGGGATAGTCGGTACGCCGCAGCGCAGCAAACGTTTTCGCGCCTGCGGGCGCTGTGCTTCCGGCAGCATGTGGTGTCATAGCCATAGTCTCCCTTTCTCTCTTAGCATAGACATGCGAGATTGCGTTTCCTATCGACGGGTGACACAATAGGTGTACATTCACCTATTTGTCAACACGGAGTTGATCGCATGATTAGAAGAACGGATGTCACCTTCCCGACCGATGGCGGCATCACCATCGGGGCGTGGCTCTTCCTGCCGGACGGTCCCGGCCCAAAGCCAGCCATTACAATGGCGCACGGCTACGCCGGGACCAAGCATCATGGCATCGAGTGCTTCGCCAAGGCCTTCGCCGAAGCAGGATTCGTGGTTCTCCTGCACGACCATCGAAACTTCGGCGCAAGTGGCGGCGAGCCGCGCGGCGACATCGATCCCTGGCGCCAGATTGCCGACTGGCGCAAAGCGATTTCGTATCTGGAATCACGACCGGAAGTGGACCCGTCTCGAATTGGCTTGTGGGGCACCAGCTATGCCGGTGGCCATGCCATCGTGCTCGGCGCGACGGATCGACGGCTGCGTTGCGTCGTTGCGCAGGTGCCAACGATCAGCGGTTATGAGCAAGGCCTGCGGCGCATATCCCCGGATGCTCTGGCTGCCTTGGAAGAGGCATTTGCCGAGGATGAACGAGCACAGTTACGCGGCGAACCGCCCCGCCGGCAAGCCATCGTCAGCGCCGATCCCGCAGTTGCCGCCGCCTACCGCTCGCAGGAGTCGATCGACTTCTATCTACAGTTCATTCCAGAAGGTACCTGGGAGAACGAAGTCACCGTGCGCTCGACGCGGGCGGCGCGCATGTATGAGCCCGGTGCCTGGATCGCCCGGGTGTCGCCAACTCCGTTACTCATGGTCGTCGCCAAGGACGACCGGGTCACACTCACCGATCTCGAGCTTGCCGCCTATGAACGCGCGCTCGAGCCCAAGAAGCTCGTAATGATTCCCGGTGGGCATTTCGATCCCTACCTTGGCCAGTTCGAACTGGCGAGCCACTCCGCGACTGAATGGTTTCGCGAGCATCTCCTCTAACCCCAAATACGTAGGACAGGACCATGAGCCATCTCGACCTGCACATTGACGGCACTGTCGCCACCCTCACCTTGACCAATCCGCCGCAGAATCGCTTGAGCATCCAAATGCTCGGCGAACTCGAGGCGGCGGTAGAGGCCATCACCAACGGCGGCGTGCGCGCCCTGCTGATCCGCGGCAACGGTCCGGATTTCTGCTATGGCGGCGATATCACTCCGTGGTCTGGTATGAAGACAGAGAATCTGCGTGCGCTCTTCGAGCGCTATATGTCCGCCTTCAACCGGATTGAACGCCTGCCGATCCCGACCGTCGCCGCCGTGCAAGGTATCTGCTTCGGCGGAGGCTTCGAGCTGGCACTTCGCTGCGACATCATTATCGCCACCAAGTCCGCAACCTTCGCCCATCCCGAGCAGTCGCTGGGAATCACCACGCTTGTCGGCGGCGTCTATCGCGTGGCAGAACGGGCAGGACGCGCCTTCGCCGCCGAACTCGCCTTCACCTCCGATCCGGTCAGCGCGGAAAGATTGCACCAGCGCGGCGTCGTCAACCACGTGGTCGCCGACGATGCGCTCGACCAGGAAGCCGTCGCACTAATCCAGCGTCTCGCTAGCGGACCGACCCGTGCCCACGCGGCGCACAAGGCGGTCCTGCGCCTTTGGGCGCAAGGTGGCGTGCAGGCAGCAGACGAGGTGATCTTCGACATCCAAATGCCGCTGTTCGAGACAGAGGACACCAAGCGCGGCTTGCAATCCGCGATGGAGGCACTGGCCAAGGGCATCAAGCGCCCGGTGCTCGCGTTCGAGGGCCGCTGAGCCGCTCTGCAATCACTCTCTTGACTTTCCCATGCACGTCACAAAACTATTTGAGCCACTGCAGCTTGGTCCCTTCCGCCTTCTGCATCGAGTCGTCATGCCGCCACTCACGCGCATGCGCGCGCCGGAACCGGACAACGCGCCGGACGAGCTTAATGCCGAGTACTATGCTCAGCGCACATCGCAAGGCGGGCTGATAATCGCCGAAGCGACGTCTGTCACAGCTTCCGGCAAGCCCTATCCGGCGACACCCGGCATCCACTCAAGCCGGCAGATCGACGGTTGGCGGAAAGTCACGGATGCCGTCCATGCGAAGGGAGGGGTCATCTTCTTGCAACTCTGGCACGGTGGCCGCATTGGGCACTCGTCGTTACTCCCAGGCGCCCAGCTGCCCGTGGGACCCTCGCCCGTCCGTGCACGCGGAGAAGCCTATACGGCAACTGGTGAGAAGGTGCCATATGAGACGCCTGCGGAGTTGGACGCCGAGGGCATCACCGAGATCGTCGACGCATTCCACCAGGGAGCCCATCACGCAATGGCCGCCGGCTTCGACGGCGTCGAGATTCATGGCGCTAACGGCTACCTGATCGAACAATTCCTGCAAAGCCGGACGAATCTTCGAACCGATGCCTATGGCGGCTCCATAGAGAATCGTTCGCGCTTCCTGATTGAAGTCACCAAGGCAGCCTCTGACGCCGCCGGCGCCGATCGAGTCGGGGTGCGGCTGTCGCCCTATGGGAAAGCGGGGGATAGCGGCGAGGATGATCCACTCCCTCTGTACACTCACGCGATCAAGGCGCTCGCACCGCTTGGCCTTGCCTACCTTCATCTGATCGAGCCTCGATCTAGCGGCGTGGGCGCAGCAGAGGTGGACCACCAGGATCAGCCCTCCGCCGCAGCACTGTTCCGTCCACTCTGGCCCGGCGTGCTGATTACTGCCGGCGGATTCGACGCGCAGTCTGCCGCCGAGGCAATTGCGGCGGGGCAGGCGGATGCAATTGGCTTTGGTCGAGCGTTTATCGCGAACCCCGACCTGCCCGCCCGCATCCGCACGGGTGCGGCACTCAATGCCTATGATCGCCTAACTTTCTATAGCAAGGGGCCGCGTGGCTACACGGACTATGGCGTGCTAGGCGTGTCAGCACCGGCAGAATGGCGGTCTGGTCGCGCGCCGCGGAGTTGATCCATTGTGCGAGACGCCTCCCGATGCGCCTCGCACTTCGGCCCGCGTCAACTCAGTCGATCAAGAGCTCCGTACTGATGACCTCCGACATCACCTTACGCATCTCGCGCGCCTTATTCTTGCCAAACTGCGTCTCAAACTCGGCCTGCGCTTTGGCCCAAGCCGACTCACCGTCCCTTACGCGCGACAACCCGGCTTTTGTGAGCCCGACGATACGGGAGCGGCGATCTCCAGGATCCACTTCGATCGCAACCAGGCCGTCGCGCTGCAACGGCTTGACGTTGTGCGTCACGGTTGTCCGGTCCATCACCATGGCGTCCGCCAGTTCGTTGATGGTCATCGGTCCGCGCGTTGCGAGGGAACGCAGGATGATGTACTGCGTTCCCCGTAAGCCGACTTCAGCAAGGCACGCATCGTAGAAGCGTGTCATATGCCGCGCGGCCTTCCGGATTGCCGTGCAGTTGCATAGGGTGATCTCTGAGGACATATCATTCGGCATGGTCGTATCCGCTTGCATGGCACCCATTCAGGAAAGAATAAGCGCATACGCACATATTAGCATTTTTGGAAGCCACGACCAGCCGAAGAGCCCCCCCAAGCCAATAGCGTCTTGCCAGATAGCGCTGGACCCTGTTGCAAGCCGCCCCAATCTGCCCTGAAGCAGTTCAGTCAGAAAACTGTCGCCCCACCTGGCCCTCATCATCGAATACGTGGAAGCGCGAACCACGCAACTTTTGGGTGCAGGTTTATCCCCTGCCACACAGCAACACGCCTGATCCGTCAGGAGCACGTTCGCCCGCGTGTCGCGGAACCACCCCGCTTTGAGCGGAAGTTCTTTGGTCAATTTTTTCAATGCACCCGGAGATTTTATTCAATACCGGGGCATCGCATCCGCATAAGCTCTGCACACATCCGGGACTTCTATAAGGCTCCGACGTAAGCCGGTTGGGGACTCTAACAGCGGTCGTACTGTCTCCTACGGTCACATAAGTATGCATGGAAGACTGCCTGTACCGATTCGGCGGGAAGCAGCAACCCAGTTTGCCGCTGACCGGCCATGGCATTCGGCCAATACGCACGGGATTAGGGTTTCGCATTCCGATTGTCTTGGCCTATTGATCTTTGGAGAAATCTATTTATGAAGCAAAGCGTCTACATAGCAGGCACTGGAATGACGAGGTTTGGAAAGTTCCTGGATCGTGGCTTAAAGTCGCTGGCCGCGGAGGCAATCAATGAAGCACTTGCCGACGCGGGGTTGGACAAATCGCAAATCCAGGCGGCCTACACCGGCAACGCGGCGGCCGGCGTCATCACCGGTCAGGTGTTAATTCCCGGTGAAGTGGTCCTTCGTGGCGTCGGGATTGGCAAGATCCCAGTCGTCAACGTCGAGAACGCCTGCGCCACCTCCGCGACCGCCTTCCAGCAAGCAGCGACCCTGATCAGCGCCGGGCTCTACGACGTCGTCCTGGTCGTCGGCTTTGAGAAGCTCTACAGCACCGATAAGCATCGCACCTTCTCCGTTTTTCGCGGCGCCGTCGACCTGGAGTCGATTGATGATGTCATGCGTCGCATCACAAAGGACATGGACAACAGCAGCACAATGGCCGATGCCGATGGCGCCGGCTCCCGGCGCTCCTTGTTTATGGATGTCTATGCCGCAATGGCCCGCGACTACATGGCCAGCAGCGGCGCGACGGCAAGGCATTTCGCGATGGTTTCGGCAAAAAATTCCTTCCATGGCAGCCTGAATCCGAAAGCGCAGTATCAAGATGTGTTGACGGTCGAGCAAGTCCTGTCCGCTCAGCGCATCGTCGACCCCCTCACCCTTCCAATGTGCTCGCCGATCGGGGACGGCGCGGCGGCGATGGTCCTGATCTCCGAGAAGATGGCCCGCCAGATGGGGCCAAAAGACCTGGTACGCGTGCGCTCGTCGGTGCTCGCCACCGGTTGGGACTATGCAGACGATGAGCCGGTCCACGTGGCCGAGTATGCAGCTAGACAAGCGTATGAGGCAGCCGAGGTCGGGCCGTCTGATCTAGACGTCATCGAGTTGCACGATGCGGCAGCGCCCGCCGAGATCATTTACTACGAGTATCTAGGCCTGGCAAAACGTGGAGAGGGCCTGGCATTGATTGAAAGTGGCGCGACACAGTTGGGCGGACGTATTCCCGTCAATACCTCGGGCGGTTTGCTGCGCAAGGGCCACCCCATCGGGGCATCCGGTTGCGCCCAGCTAGTCGAACTGGCTGACCAGCTCCGCGGACGGTGCGGGGGCCGACAAGTGCCCCGGGCGCGGACTGCCCTTGCAGAAAACGGTGGTGGGTGGATAGGTGACGATCCGGCAGTCGTCGTCGTTTCAATCTTGCAGGCGGCCTGATCTATGCAAACGTACCCGAATTCCACTCTTGCGGGAATTGTCGCCAATCACGCCCTCCGTGCGCCAGGAAGCGAAGCGCTGATTGTCGAGGGCGCCGGGCTGCGCCCTGACGAGATTCGAACCTATGGCGATCTTTGGCGCAACGCGCAACGCCTGGCTCTTGGCTTCAAACGACTTGGAACGCGCCCAGGTGAGTTCATTGGCGTGCTAATGGCGAACCATGCCGAATTCGTGGAACTGATGATAACGTCGGGCATCGTTGGGGTCGTCCTCGTTCCGATCGACCCACGGACCAAAGGAAGTCGACTGGCGTATGTGCTGAAAAGCTCCGGATGTACGGGTGTCGTTGCCGCCGACTACGCGCTCCCGAATCTTGAAGAAATTCGGGGCCAGTTGCCCGAGTTACGGTGGACCATCGGACTCGAGACCGATGAAGCGCCTGGAAAGATCGCAGAGTATGGACAAGTCATTCCTTTCCCAGCCGTTTGCTCGGAAGACGGCAATCTACCCATTGCCGTCAGTGATCCGTCCGCAGCAATGGAACTGATCTACACCTCTGGTACAACAGGGGACCCAAAGGGTATCGTCATGACACACCGACGATATTGCGACACGTCGGCAGCAGCGCTCAAGCTCTTTGGCTACGAGGCAGGGGACCGTCTCTATACTGGGCTCTCCCTTACGCACGCCAACGCCCAGATCATATCGCTCGGCGCCGCGCTCGCCGGTGGCCTGCGCTGCATGATGTCACGCCGCTTCACAAAGAAGCGACTTTGGGACATTGCGCGCAAATATGGATGCACGACATTCACCTTGCTCGGCGGCATGACCACGGCAATCTACGCGGAGCCACCGAAGGCCGACGATGCTGACAATCCCGTGCGATTCGTTGTATCGGCCGGAATGCCCGCTGCCATATGGGAACCGTTCGAGTCACGATTCGGCGTCGGGGTGCTCGAGTTCTACGGGGCGGCCGAAGGCGGCCTCGTTGTAAGGCCATTGGGAGAAGGCCCCATCGGGAGTATAGGGAAACCAGCGCCTAGTTTCGTCCATCGGATCGTCGACGAAGGCGGCGCCGATGTACCGACTGGTATATCCGGAGAACTACTGTTGCGTGCAACCGATGGTACTCCCTTCAAGGTCGAGTACCACGGCATGCCCGAGGCCTCATCGAAGAAGTGCGAGGGTGGCTGGCTACACATGGGGGATAGCGTCCACGAGGACGCAGAAGGTTGGCTCTTCTTTGATCACCGTTTGGGCAGCGCCATCCGGCGCAATGGCGAATTTATCGATCCCGCCCTGATCGAGAAAACCATTGCCGAGTCCGGACTGGTGGACGACGTCTACGTCTACGGCATCGCCACGCAGGGATGCGCTCCAGGTGAAAAGGATGTCGTCGCGGCGGTGGTCCCCAAGGCGAGCATACCCTTCGACTCTTCATCCGTCATCCATGCCTGCCGCGAGAAACTGCAACCCGGCCACGTTCCCGCTTTTATCCAGATTCTGCAGGAAATCCCCAAAACCGCCTCCGAGAAGCCTCAGGACCGCTTCCTTGTAGAGGCATTTCAAAAATATCCGCAGAGCATTCACGCGGCGCGGTGAGCAAATAGCTGTATTGCCATCGATCGTCACGACCGCAAAACCCCACCCAAAGAGGAGACAAAGCATGACCGACAAGAAACCCGTAGTTGTATACGGTGCCAGCGGCTATACCGGCAAGCTGATTGCCTGGCATTTGGCGAGAGCAGGGATTCCGTTCATCGCGGCAGGCCGCGACAAGACACGGCTCGAGGCACAAATGGCAAGCATTCCGGAGCTCCGAAAAGGCGACTTCGAATGCCATGCGGTCGACAATAACGTAGACGACCTTGCCCGGCTGTTCGATGGCCGCAAAATCGTCTACAACGTCGCCGGGCCTTTCATGCAACTCGCGGAGCCTGTCCTACAGGCAGCACTCAAAGCCGGCTGCCATTACCTCGATACGACCGGTGAAACCGACTGGATGCTCAAGGTCCGCAACGAGTATGGCCAAAAGTTCACCGATGCCGACCTTCTCGTCGCGCCAGCTTCGTCTTATATGTGGACGGCTGGTAACATCGCCGCTGAGATCGCGCTGGAATCGCCAGGCGTGGACACATTGGAGATTCTGTACCTGGCGGACACATCAACCAGCGTTGCATCGACCAAGTCCTTTCTGCGTATGTGTACAAAGCCGCAGTACTTCCTTGAGCAAGGGAAGCTGGTTCAATGGCCGTTTGCTACACCCTATGACGTCCGCGTGGCGGACTCTTCACGCGTCTATAAGTCCTTGCCGTGGTCGGGCGGCGGCGAACCTCTCTGGTATGAGACCGACTCGCGCGTGCGGAACTGCTCCACCTTGGTCGCCTTTCGCAACCAGGCGATGTTTGGCGCCATCATCGATACCCTGCTGGACTTCGAGAAAAAATATCGCCACCTTCCTGCTTCGGAGCAGGAGCGTGTTACCAACGAAATCGGGGGCGTGCTTACCCAGCAAGAACCGGAACGCGAAGATCCGGCGAAATGTCGCGGCGTGATTACTTGTTTCGGGCGAAGCAATACCGGAGGGGTTTCCGTAGTGCTCAGAGGAAACTCGCCCTATCTGCAGACCGCCGCGATCGCCGCGGAATCCTGCCGGCGCATCCTGGCAAATCAGTTGCTCAACACGGGCTTCTCCTCGCCCGCAAAGGCATTCGGGGCGCGCAGCCTCATGAGCGCACTGGCGACTCTCGGCTACCACACCTGGGAGTCCCAGGCGGTCTAGGGTAACAACCTGCCGTAGAGACATGGGATATCAGTCCACGAGCCCGGATTCCGGCTGTAATCCTGGATGTTCCGGTTCCCGGCCCGTCGCGAATTCCATCAGATGCTCATAAGGCTCGGAAGTGGCGTAGCAACTTTCAAATCAACAAATCAAGAAGGAAGGAGACCACCATGCTCGCATATCAACTGGACCACTTATTTACGTACTCCGCAACCTTGAAGCCGCCGGAGGTCCTTGGGGAAGTGCCTGAGGGTTTTCGTGTGAACTACTGGGTAACTGGGGGGGAGGTTGAAGGGCCAAAGCTGAAAGGCAAGCTCCTTCCGGTCGGCGCCGATTGGTTGACGATTAGACGGGATGGCATGGCGGCGCTCGATGTGAGGATTTCAATTCTGACGCACGACGGCGTATTGATCGATGTCGCTTATCCCGGCCTCGGCGATCTGGGTATCGACGGCTACGATAAGGTTCGCCGGGGCGAACTACCCAAGCACATGAAGTTGCACACGAGCCCGCGTTTCAGAACCTCTCACCCGGATTACGCATGGATGCACCGGGTTCTCTGTGTCGGAATCGGCGAAGTGGACTTCGAGCGCTCCGAAGTAATCTACGACGTCTACGCGACCCGTTGATCAGGCGGCAAGCATTGTGGCGATGCATGCTAGTCTGGGAGAGGCTCGAAGTAGCTGCTAGCCCGTTTCTTCTGACAGCAGCTTGCCGATACGAGGCTTGGCTCACAGTAGCGCAACGCTGAATGCCACGGCGTCGGCATGGCGATGTCTGCCCGGCCGACGCCCATCGGTCTGGACGACCTGCCGGGCATTCCGCCGAGGCGAATTCCCGTGCCCAAAACACCGGGTTGGTGTCCATACTGAATGATGCTCGGCCCCGATCATAGCTTGACCTACTATACTAATTTCGATACCTCGTATCGTTCAAGATCCTATGATTCTGGCACCACACCCTGTTGGCAAGTGAGCGGCCGTACCGGTGATTGGATGTTTTATGGAACGCAAAAAGTGATGTAGCCGTTCTTGCGCCCACAATTAGTGCATATATAGAGTCGCTAAGAAGACTCGCGAGGCAGGAGGAGAATATGGCAGAGCTACTGCGCCCCGAGGACGTCCCTCGCTGGGTTCCCGGCGAGGTCTTGCTCGCTAGCGATCCGCTGGACTGGCGCAACGTGCTCCTCAGGGCCTACAGATATTCACCGTCGGATGTATTTGTCCCCGCAATGCGGGATTTCATGCTCGTTGCATATCGTCAGGGGCCCACTTCCATGGATCGGAGAGTCGACGGTCCATGGTCGCACGAATTACTGGTGCCGGGGAACGTCTCCCTGCTCACTCGCGCGGAAGAATCTTATTGGCATTGGACCAGCGACATCGAGGTGATCCATCTCTATATCACCCGGGACGTCTTGGCGAAGGTCTCTGCCGACGTATTCGATCGAGACATTGTCGATGTTCACCTACAGGATATTTTAAAGACTGACGACCCTATTCTGCTCAGCGGTATAGAAGCACTCGCGGGCGAAGTACGGACAGACAGCCTCGGCGGACGCCTGTTCGTAGATGCGGTTACGACGCAGATGTGCATACAGATATTACGCAAGTACGCGACCGTCGTATTCCGCGAATATCAGTCGACGACCGGATTGTCACCCTTGCAAGCGAAAAAGGTTGCGGAATACATCGAAGCCAATATCGACCAGCCGCTATCGCTCGCTGAACTCGCGGAGGTGGCACATGTAAGTTCGTCGCATTTCCTTCGGCAATTCAAGCTGCGCTTTGGGAACGCGCCTCACTGCTATGTTATTCAGCGCCGTCTTGTGTGCGCACAGAATCTACTTTCAAGGACCGCTTTGCCAATCAAGGACATCGCATCCAAGAGTGGCTTCTCGGACCAAAGCCATATGACGCGTATCTTTCAGAAATATCTCAGCGCGACACCAAGTGTCTATCGTGCATCATTTCGCAACTAAAAATGGTAAATGGGTGATTCAAACTTGCGCGACCCCGGAGGCCCATGAATGAGCTTGCCAGTGACAATGATGGGATGAAGCTAACTGGCCCTGACTGGGCGCACGGTAAGCGTGTGCTTCTCGACGAGTTGGACCTTGGTGCCGTGGCAGGAACTTTTCGCGCGCTGATAGCGCCGCGCGCGCCGACCAGGCTGGTTGCCGGCCGTCCTCCATCAAAGCGATGCTGCGCCCCTTTAGGAGATCAAGAATCAGCGACTGGCTGCCGCGTCTGGATTGCAAACGTGCGACCCGAATCCAAGGCAGAGAGCGACCAGGGAACTAGCGGTACTCAACAACGATCTACACAATGATCGCGCGCGAGAGGCTTTGATCAAAGTCTCGATCGCTGCGTGATAGTGGGGGACAGAATGCTTTGACCCTCGATCGAGCTGATACATGGCCGGCTTAACCAGTTCGATTGCAATGAAAAAGAGATTCTCAGCGTCGGATAACCCCTTCTCGAATCCCCGCGGCTTTCCCATCGTTGTTCCACCTTGATTGCCTACTGCACTGCGTCCGCATTCTTGTGGCATGGCCAAATCATGCAGGAGTTGTCGCGTGCCAATTCTCCGGTTCGACTAGCGATTGCCGCACCGCCATCGGTGTGCTCGGTAGCGGAACACCCCCCATTGCTCCTCGGCCCAAGAGGCGGCGATCACCCGTTCTGACGCTTACCTGGCGGGCGGCGGAGCTAACCACTCCCATGTAGCCAGCTAGCCGGCTGAAAATCAGCTCTTCAGCGTCTCCCATGATGCGGCCAATCAACTCCTTGACTGTCGGGATACGATCCGCCGGGCCTGTTGTCAACAATCACAACCCGACCCTTGGCCTTCGAGAGCTCCTGGCCCTAGACGCGAGTCAGATTGTCCGTCGCCCCTCCCGGAGGAAACAGTACGACCACTCGGATCAGTTTGCCCGGGTACTTCCTTGCATCTTGTCCGAGGGCTTGCGGAACGCCGTTTGTCAGCCCCCCAGGCATGCTGCGCCCGCAGCCGCCCCAAATGTTCGTCTGTCCATGCGTTGTCTCCTTCCATTCTGGGTTTTGTTGCCCTCTTCTGGCCATCTTCGGCTGTCATGAGGGCTATAGTTTTGTCGCGCACCGTGCACGCCGCTCAACTTTTTCGGGCGACAAGGGCAACGGTTCACTTACCTTGGTCGTGCTTTCGCGTTCTGAATCTCCTCCTCTACATCCCGCAACTGATCCTTCCCAAAGAACATCTCGTCGCCGACAAAGAATGTCGGCGAGCCAAATGCGCCTCGTTCGAACGCATTCTGCGTATTCGCCAGCAGGATCTGTTTGACCTCGGGATCCGCAATGCGGCCCTGGAAGCCTTCCCCATCCAAGCCAGCGGCATCCAGGGCCGCCGCGATGACGGCAGGGTCATCCATCTTCAAACCTTGTTCCCACATGTTCGCAAACACGGCATTTACGTAGGGCATGAAGGTGCCGTTCTTCTGGGCAGCCACGGCCCCGCGCATGATCTGCAATGTATTGACGGGCCAGAACGGATTGTCCCGATAGGCGGTCAGTCCGTGCTTGGCGATGAAGCGCTGGATCTCCAAACGCCCAAACTCCGGCTTGTTCTTGATACCCGCAAAGGCCTCTGCGGGAGAACGATTCCCAGCCAGCCTGAACAGCCCCCCAAGAAGCACTGGAACATATTCAAACTTAACGCCCTGGCGTGCCTCAATACTTGGGATGACCTTGTGGCTAAGGTAGGAATTCGGGCTGCCGAAATCAAACTGGAATTGAACTCTTACGCCGCTCATGATGTCCTCTGTTATATGACATGTGAAGTTTGTGTGGAAGGTACCCTGTCGCAATCGCGATCAGCTTGCAGACGCTTCCTTGGATAAATATGATGTTGACGATGGTGCGACCCGGTCCGAGGCTCAGGCCGAGGACTGCATCCACTACGATCTCCCCTTCCCTGATCTCCCCCTGGCGCTGAAATGCGTCGTCGTGCTTTACTTCCGCGCCATTCCCGACGCGATCCAAGGTTACGGGTTCGTAATGCGCAGTCGGATCCGGCACATGGCCATGGCGCCGCCAGCGCAGGTCTATCACGTGCAGCCCATCAGCGGCCAGGCATATTCGCTTCCGGGGCACCGGCCGCCTTCTCATTGGTTTTGCCGCCACCGTGCGTCGACCGGCTCATGGTTCTCCTAGCGCGGTCATACGGTCTGCGAAGATACGGACCTCACCGATAGCAAGTGTTGGTTAGCGGATCGGGTAACTTCGAACTTCGCCCGCGCATCGTCTGCCGATTCCGCAGCGACCGTAATGATCCCTGCCAGTTCGACTTCAGTGTTCAATACAAAGAGGGCAAATATTTGTGCTGCCTTCTGTGAAACGTGATCATTTCCAAACGCCGTGTCTTTCATGGCTATCCCCGGATGGATCCTCTGGATGCTGCCATCGCAATCGCCGCGATGCCGGTTATCGATCTGAAGCGACCAATAACCGTCTTCCAATGGCGCTTTACGCTACCTCGAACAGCCCCGCTGCCCCCATTCCACCACCGACGCACATCGTGACGACAACATATTTTTCCCCGCGGCGTTTTCCCTCGATCAGGGCGTGACCGACAAGCCTTGCCCCCGTCATGCCATACGGGTGGCCGATGGAAATGCCGCCACCGTTCACATTCAATCGGTCCGGATCGATACCAAGGCGATCGCGACAGTAAATGACCTGGCACGCGAACGCTTCATTCAGTTCCCACAGACCGATATCGCTAACCTTCAACCCATGCCGCTCCAGGAGTTTCGGGATCGCAAAGACGGGGCCGATACCCATTTCCTCGGGCGCACAGCCCGCGACCGCGATGCCGCGATAGATGCCCAGAGGCTGCAATCCGCGACGCTCGGCCAGGCGGCGATCCATCAGGACGGAGGCTGAAGCACCATCTGAAAGCTGACTTGCGTTCCCCCCCGTAATGACACCGCCGTCGATGACTGTCCTGACCTTTGCCAACCCCTCCACCGTTGTGTCGGGGCGGTTCCCTTCGTCGCGGTCCAGTACCACGTCACGGAAGCTGATCTCCCCCGTCTCCCTATCCTGGATGGCCATGGACGTTTGGAACGGCACAATTTCGGCCGCAAAGCGGCCCTTCTCCTGGGCCAGCGCGGTGCGACGCTGCGATTCGGCTGCGTAAACATCCTGCGCCTCTCGGGAAATGCCATACCTCCTGGCGACGAGTTCAGCGGTCTGCAGCATCGGCATATAGGCGTGTGGAACCCGCTCGATCAATGCCAAGTCGGCCGCACTCGTCGTCCATTCGGCAAAACGGTCCTGAACCAATGAGATGCTCTCTTGCCCCCCTGCCACCACCACATCCATGCCGTCTACAATGATCTGCTTTGCTGCCGTGGCCACCGCCATCAAGCCAGAGGCGCATTGCCGGTCAATGGATTGACCCGCGACGCTGACCGGAAGTCCGCCGGCTAACGCGCCAAGACGGCCGATGTTCATGCCAGCCGTACCTCCCGGCATCGAGGTACCGATCACGACATCCTCGATCTCCTCCGCGGCGATTCCCGCACGCTGAACCGCATGCGACACGACGTGCCCCACGAGGGTCGGTGATTTTGTGTTGTTCAGGGAACCCTTATAGGCACGACCGATCCCGGTCCGTGCCGTAGATACAATGACTGCTTCCCGCATATTGCCCTCTTGATGATGTGTATGGCGGGGTAGACGTCCGGCTATGACCGCATCTCTCTCTGACGCATCGCTAGGCTGTGCCACCAACAGTTCGAATGGGAAATCTCTTCGGATGGCAAGACATCGCGATCATGCGGCATCGATCGTCTATCCCGCGTGGTCAGGCGCTTTGATTACCAGTTCTCAGTCCAGGGACGCAGGTCAAGTTCAAAGGTCCAGGCGTCTCGCTGTTGCGAATGGAGATACCAGTAGTTCTCCGCGATATGCTCTGGATTCAGGATGCCATCCCGGTCTTTCAATGCATAACGATCCGGAAAGTTCGTGCGGATAAACTCCGTGTCGATCGCGCCGTCCACCACAATATGTGCCACATGGATGTTCTTCGGCCCGAGTTCGCGGGCCATGCTTTGCGCGAGCGCGCGAAGCGCATGCTTGGCGCCCGAAAACGCGGCATAGTTTTCCTTGCCTCGCAGACCCGCAGTCGCGCCGGTAAAGAGGATCGTGCCTCGTTGACGCTGGACCATGCGCTTGGCAACTTCCCTGGCGTTCAGAAATCCGGAAAAACAGGCCATCTCCCAGATCTTGAAGTACTTTCGCGCTGTTTCCTCCAGAATGGAAGAAGGCACATTGGCGCCAATGTTAAATACGAGAACTTCAATTGGACCGATCTCGGACTCAATCTTGTCGATGAGCGCGACTACCTCCTCTTCCTTGCGCGCATCCGTGCCGAACGCGTAGGCAATTCCTCCGGCATCGCGAATCGAGTCAACCAGCGGTTGGAGTTTGTCCGCTGAACGACGCGTCACACAAGCGACCATGCCTTCCGCGGCGAAACGCTTGGCGATTGCACCACCCGTCGAGTCCCCCGCTCCGATCACGAGCGCCACCCTCTGCTCTTTGACATCCATCATCGCCTCCTTTTGATAAACTATCGTTTAGTAAAGAGACAGTATTTCATCCCCACGCAGGAGTCAAGGGCAACATACCCTAATGCCGCGCCAACGAGAAAGCTCAGGAGAACGCTCTGCGCAATGCGAGCAACAGCGAGACTGGTAAGGATGAAAGAAGAAAAGCCGCGTCGGCGGTCGGGCGTATGGCTTCGCGCGCCCGGGCTTGAACCGGTGGCATCGACAGCGCGCGCGGTGCGGCCGGGTTCGACAATCGAAGACGTCGCAACGAAAGCGCGGTACCCCCGGCTTGCGCGCTCATATCTGCGCGCATCGAGAAGAGGCCAGAACAGGGCGGAGCCGCGCCCGGAGGAAGGCCGGTGCTACCCTGGCATCGCTCAGGTCCTGCTGAGGGGTTCGAGCCGTTCAATAGAGCGCCCGAGAAAGCGGCGGCTGGAAGCGAGAATTTGCTGCCTGGTCCGGTCGGTTTCAACCACCCGGGCCAGCAAAATAGCACCCACGCACTGCGCTATCAACGCCCAAGCCGCATCCGGATCGTCCAAACGTTCCTTCCAACTGTTCTGCAACTTCTTCGCACTTCGCTCCACCGAGGCGCGGACCGCTGGCTCGGACCTCGCGATTTCAGGCCCCAAGGTCGGCAGCACGCAACCTGATTCAGGATGCAGAGCATGAGAGCTGCTCAGATAGCTTCTGATGCATTTCACGAAGTGATCTTCAGCCGTCTCATCTTCGCCTGCGAGCATTTCACCGCTGTTGGCCAACTCCCGCTCGATGACCTCAGCGAACAGTTCCGCTTTGGAGCCAAAATGACTATAGAAGGCGCCGCCAGTGAGCCCGATCGCCCCCATCAAGGCATCGACTCCCGTTGAATCGAATCCACCCTTCTTGGCAATCGCTCGACTACTGTTAAGGAGTTTCTCCCGCGTCTCCTGCTTGTGCGTGCTTGAGTAGCGCATTTCGGCTCACCTCGAACGTAGGACATGGCAGGAATTGTAGCATGACGATCGTTCAGGAAAGCTCTACCCAAGCCAGATGCTGCGGCGCACAAGGCCGCCGATTCGCAATAAGCTGGCCTACGCTCGCCCGATCTCCCCGGCAGGCACCCGGGGCCGCCGTCGCCGTCCTACACAAGCCCGCCTAAGTGCGGGTCTCATCGCGCTGCCCGAATCAGTGCCGTCCTCGGAGCTCGGAGGCGCCTATGTCACGTTCCACTCCTGTGCTGACGTGCGCCGCGACGGCATGCACGGATCATATCGCCCCAACCGTGAATACTTGTTGACATCGCTCAGTGTGTAACCTAGCATCGTTTACCAAACGGTCGTTTACTAAATGTTGCGCGGAATATATTGGCGCCAATCCCCGCACGGGCATTAGGTCAGTTGGCGCGCCAGCAAGATGCGCGTCCGTCACGATGCTGCTTCTCACCGCACGGAGTCAATTTCACTCGGGAAGCCGTGGGGTAGATGGCAACGGAGCGAAACAGCCCCGGATTCAACCGGGGGTATAACAACTGAGGAGACGTCAATATGGAAGCCAGACGCTGGCATGGATCCTATCCCCCCGGGATGCCGTTCGAGATTGATGTGGACGAGACAGCGACACTGGGATCGATGATTGCACGTGCGGTCGCTTCGTTTGCGGCGCGTCCTGCGGTAACCTGCCTGGAGGAATCACTTAGTTACGCAGAACTCGGCATTCTAACCGAGGCGCTTGCGACCTTTCTGCAGCAGTCGGGATTAAAAAAGGGGGACCGAGTAGCGTTGATGCTGCCAAGCTGTCCCGCTTTCCTGATAGGCTTGGCAGCGGTATTCCGAGCGGGGATGGTGGCGGTTCCAGTCAACCCCCTATATACACCGCGCGAATTGAAGCATCAGCTACAGGATTCTGGCGCCGCCTGCATTATCGTCGCTGACCAACTGCAGCAGTCACTGCAGCAAGTACTGGATGAAACCAGCATTGTTCAGGTACTGACAGCACCGGTTGTTGGAATTAAACCTATTGTCGGCGAACTCGCGGCAGTCGCAACAGACGCTGACGTTGTTCAACAAGCCGACACGACCGGCAATGGCAAGTGCCAATCGTTGGCCCACGCAATTCTCCATGGAAGCAGGGGTAGTCTCTCCCAGGTCGCGCAGACCGCTCAGGACATCGCCATTCTGCAATACACGGGGGGCACGACGGGTGTGTCCAAGGGGGCGGTCCTCACGCACAAGTCAGTTTGCGCGAGTCTGGCGCAAGTTTCGACTTGGGCGGGGCCACCATTAGCGGGATCGGAGGCATCCATGGTGACACCGCTGCCTCTGTATCACATCTTCCCGCTTGCTACTGCACTGCTGGCGCTATCGCTTGGTTGTGAGAATCGCTTGATTCCCAATCCGCGTGATGCGGGCTCTGTGCTTGCTGAACTGAAGAGGCGGCCATTTCAGATGTTTGTCGGTGTCAACACCTTGTTCAACAGTTTGGTGAACGCGTCGGAACTTGCTTCCGTAGACTTCAGCGCTACCCGCTTGGTGATTGGCGCCGGGGCGTCAATCCAGGAAGCCGTTGCAAAGCGATGGCTCGCCGCGGGTGCTCCTGCCGTTACCGAAGCCTATGGTCTTACGGAGACCTCACCGAGTGCCACCTTCAATCCTCCTGGGCGAAGCGGGTCGATCGGTATTCCTGCGCCTTCGACCGACGTTCGCCTGGTAGATGAAAGTGAGCACGACGTCCCACTCGGGGTTGCGGGCGAACTTCTTATCAAGGGACCACAACTCTTCACCGGCTATTGGAATCGGGAAGAGGAAACACGCAGAGCGTTCCTTGAGGGTGGCTGGTTCAGGACGGGCGACATTGTGACCATGGACGAATTGGGATTCATGACAATGGTCGACCGCAAGAAGGACATGATTCTCGTCTCGGGCTTCAACGTCTATCCGAATGAGATCGAGGCCGTCGTCGCAATGATGCCCGATATCCTGGAGGCCGCCTGTGTCGGAGTGCCTGACGACCGTTCTGGCGAGGCACCGCACCTCTTCATCGTGCCACGCAATACCACGCTCACAACAGAACAAGTGGAGGTGCACTGTCGCGCCCATCTTGCAGCCTATAAAGTGCCACGACACATTACGCTTGTCGATTCCTTGCCCAAATCAACCGTGGGCAAGATCCTGCGTAGAGACTTGCGTTCGCTCTTGGCCGCCGATCAAAACAGTGCATAGCGCCCCCTTCAGCCCTTTTCGATTTCACTCTGGCCGGCCAATCGGCAGCCCGCACACCCGAACCATATGACCCCCTATTACGCTCCGCTTCGCGATCTTCAGTTCGTGTTACATGAACTGCTCGACGTGTCGACCGACTCTGCAATCTCCGAAGCTGCCGACCTGACTCCCGACACGATCAACCAGGTAATCGAAGCGGCAGGACAATTCGCTACCGAGATTCTGGCGCCCTTGAACGGCATTGGAGACCTCCAAGGTTGCACCATGCCCTCAGCAGCGGTGGTGACCACTCCTGCTGGGTTCAAGAACGCTTACAAGCGTTTTATTGAAGCCGGCTGGACCGCACTGGCATGTCAACCGGAACACGGTGGCCAGGGACTGCCAAATACGGTAAATGCCGCTGTCCTGGAGATCTTCGCTGGTGCAAACATGGCCTGGGCGTCTTATCCGGGTATGTCACAGGCGGCTTACACATGCCTGGCGGCAAATGGCTCGGACGCGCAGAAGGCGCTCTACCTGCCGAAGCTGGCTTCCGGCGAATGGGCGGGAACCATGTGCTTGACCGAGCCACACTGCGGCACCGACCTTGGACTTTTACGTACCCGCGCAATGCCGAATGCTGATGGGACCTTCGCCATTACCGGTACGAAGATCTTCATTTCGGGGGGCGAACACGACTTCACGGACAACATCCTCCATTTGGTACTCGCCCGCCTACCGGACTCGCCCCCCGGTGTCAAGGGCATCTCCCTCCTCCTTGTTCCAAAGTTCCTGGTGTCGCCTCAAGGAGATCTGATCGAACGCAACGCAGTAACTTGTGGCTCCTTGGAGCACAAGATGGGCATCCATGCGAACGCCACCTGCACGATGAACTTCGATGGCGCAACAGGCTATCTCGTGGGCGAGCCAAACAAGGGGCTAGCGGCGATGTTCGTCATGATGAACCACGCGCGGCTTCTTGTCGGGGTCAATGCAATCGGGCTGATGGAGGCGGCGTACCAGAAGGCACTGGCCTATGCGAAGGATCGTGCACAAGGAAGGTCCCCAAAAGCAACGGCCCGTAACAGCCCCGCGGATCCGATTATCGAGCATGCCGATGTCCGCCGTATGCTGCTGACCCAGAGAACATATGTTGAAGGAACACGAGCATTCGCGCTGTGGGCATGCCAACTGGCTGACATCCAACACTTCAGCGATGACTCCGAGATTCGGCATCAGGCGGCAGAATTAGCCGCCCTTGTCACACCAATCGTTAAAGCATTCAGCAGCGACCTCGCCATCGAATGTACCAGCCTGGCAATACAAGTCTTTGGTGGGCATGGCTATATTGTGGACAACCAGGTCGAGCAGCACCTTCGTGACGCACGTATTATCCCGCTCTACGAAGGCGCGAACGGCATTCAGGCTATGGATTTCCTCGGACGCAAAGTCCTCATCGACCAAGGCGCAAGGCTGGAGGTGTTCCTTGCAATCATCACTGAATTCATCGATGCTCATGCCGATGATTCGGTCATGCAGGAATTTACGACCTCGCTTTCCAGCGCGATCGGTGTGTTGCGGAACGCAACGCAGGAGGTATTGATGCAAGCCAAGGCGGATCCTCACGCCGTGGGAAGCGTTGCTGCGTCATACCTTCGGCTTGCCGGCCATGTCGGCCTGGCATGGATGTGGGCACGTATGGCCGCGATCGGGCTGGCCAACACCGCCGCTGCCGATCCCATCTATGCATCAAAAGTCGCGACAGCACGTTTCTATTTCAAGAAGCTGCTACCCGAAATACATTCTCTGGCAGCGGCCATCTCCGCCGGCTCCGCGCCGGTCATGGAGCTTGACTTCGGCTAACGCCACCTCCACTTTCGCTATGGCCAGTTTGGCGGCAGCCGCGGCAGAATGCGCTGCCGCCAGAAGATACAGAGTAAGCTGCGCGCCCAGTAGCTCGGCGCCGAGCCGTAACGCTGTCTGCCAAGCGCCGAAGAAGTTGGGCTCTGCAACCAAGCGCAGCATCGGGTAAATATGACAACGCTGAATTCCAATTCTGGCTATACACGGCGCAGGAGGACGATCGTGCCTCCCCGGTCGGCAAGAGAAAATGTGCTGCGAGTTACGACGCGGCTAGCGCGATTACACGGGCTTGATAACTTTTCCATCAGCGATGTCTCCGCGCAGCTCGGCATATCCAAGAGCATGGTGTACGACCGTTTTCAGTCACGGGCGGAGCTCGTCTCTGAGGTTTTGGTGGAGTACTACTCTACCTTGCTACGCGATGCGAATGCAGCCTCACGCGCCACGCCGAAGGGGGTCCGGCGGCTGGTTCGCATTCTCGATATGTGGCTAAGCGAGTACGTGTTACAAGAGGGAGGCTGTCTATTGCTACGTGGCGCCACCGAATGCTGCAGTCGCACTAACGAGCTCATCCGGGACACAATGAGGTTCGCTGTGGATGCTTGGAGGCGCTGTCTCCACGAGCAACTGCGCGATGCTGCAGCACTTGGGGAAATCGCTGGGAGTGTGGATACAAGGCAGCTCGAGTTTGAGATCTACAGCTTTGTGCTGGGGATCCAGCATGACTGCATGTTTCTCGGGGAGCCTGTGTCGTTCAGGTCTGCTGCATTCCCGGGGATCCTGAGAAGGCACGGAATCATATTGCCTCCTGGCGCCACCCTTCGCTCTTGAGAACGGTATCTCTCGATGGAGGCAACAGAGCACAAAGGCTTCCCGCACGCAGGGCGTTGCGGCGAGACGGGAACGTCGGCATGACGCGAGGGTTGGTAGCCGACCTAGCCCGCCAGTGGGCCGCTGGAGGTGTAAGCCCTGACCAGATACCTTCGTGTCCCTTCAATTTCAACGAGCTTGCGCTGTTCTTCCGGCTATAAGGAATTGCTTTCGCCGCCAGCGAACCAGGCAGACAAAGCGTTGATAGTAGACGAGGGATGCTCGATTCGAGATTCTGCTCTGTAGAGCAGAATCCCATCTCCGCCTACTCCCGAAAAGGGGCGATCAAGCGTGCTGATATCTGATTGCTGCCTAACTCATGGCTGTGCCAGCGACTCCCAAATAGCCAGACAACCGATGCAGGATCAGCGTTTCGGCCTCCGCCATAATCCGCTCAATCATGTCCTTGACAGTCGGAATATCGTTGATCAGACCGGCAACCATTCCGCAGCTCCAAGCTCCAGCGTCCATCTCTCCGTCAACCATGACGCGAGGGTAAACGCCCGCCACTTGCTCATGGATGTCGGATATCTGAAGATCCCGGCCTTTCTCTCGCTCAATTTCGAGTAGCCGCGCCACGCCAGCGTTGTTCAATACCCTCTCGGTATTGCGCAAGGGGCGCATCACGAGCCGCGTATCAAGCTCAGAGGCCCCAACGATAGCCCGCTTGACGTTCTCATGAACCGGCGCCTCCTGGGTAGCGACAAAGCGGGTGCCCATATTCATACCCTCGGCCCCCAGCGCCAACGCCGCAACCAAGCTGCGGGCATCCGCCATGCCGCCCGACGCCACGAACGGGATCTTCAACTCCTCGGCCGCGCGCGGGAGCAGAATCATATTCGGCAAGTCGTCCTCGCCAGGATGCCCTCCACATTCGAATCCATCCACGCTGACAGCATCGCAGCCAATCTGTTCCGCCTTCAGAGCATGACGCACCGACGTGCACTTGTGGATAATCTTGACGCCGGCTGCTTTCAACTGCGGCATATACGGCTCCGGACTGCGGCCAGCCGTCTCGACGACCTTGACGCCTCCTTCCACGATTGCCGCGATGTACTCGGGGTAGGGAGGCGCATTGAACATCGGCAGGAAGGTGAGATTGACGCCGAATGGCTTGTCAGTCATCTCTCGGCAGCGGGCAATTTCTCTGGCGAGCAGTTCCGGCGAGCGTTGCGTGAGGGCCGTGAGAATTCCCAGGCCTCCTGCATTGGAGACAGCGCTCGCCAACTCCGCTAGTCCTACATAGTGCATGCCACCCTGAATAATGGGATGCTTGATGGCGAACAACTCGGTAATACGCGTTTTCATAAGGATCTCTCCTGTCACAACTACACTCATTTTCCGTTGATGAGCCTACTAATCGACGGTCGGCAACCCCGGGCCAGCTCGCATGGGTTGCCGTCTACAAACCTCGGCTACCTCACGCCGTTTGATCGCGGAAAGCATGCTGCTGAGCTTGCTCCGCTCTGCTCGCATCAGTCATGCTTGAACCATTTCCACGCTCCAAGACCCACTCCTCATAAAAATCGGGCATTACGGACGCCCCGGCGCTAAATCGAGGCGCCTCCTTTTCCAGGAAAGCTCTCACGCCCTCCTTGCCATCACCGATGCTGGTGTAGAACATCGCCAGCGAGTCGAGACTGTGCGCCTCGATAGGGTGAGCCGCTGCCATATTGCGCAGCATCAGTTGGCGGATGAACGCGACTGACACGGGGGACTTGCGCTCGGTGAGGCGCCGGGCAAGGGCGATTGCAGCATTCAGCAAATCCTCGTCGGCGTGCAACGAACGTACCAGGCCGGCCTCCTTCGCCTCCTGAGCACTCAGGATATCGCCGCTATACGTCCACTCAAGCGCCGTCTGGAGCCCTACGAGCCTTGGCAGGAACCAGCTTGAGCATGCCTCGGGCACGATGCCGAGCCGGCTGAAGACAAAGCCAATCCGCGCCGACTGCGCCGCCACGCGGAAGTCCATCGCGAGGGTCATCGTCGCGCCGACGCCTACCGCTGCGCCGTTGATCGCGGCGATGACTGGCTTGCGGCAAGCGTAGATTGCCAGCGACACTCTTCCCCCAGTGTCGCGTACCCCATCCCGAATTGCCGCATCGTCGAGCCGATCGCGCATGTCTTCCAGCGATGGCTGCAATGTCTCGTCCAAGCCAAAGACATTGCCTTCTCGAGTGAGATCCATGCCAGCGCAGAATGCCGTACCGTTGCCTGTCACGATGACGGCGCGGGTGACATCGTCGTGATTGACCCGTCCAAACAGGTCGATCAGCTCATTGGCCATCGTGACGGTAAAGGCATTCATCCGCTCCGGGCGATTCAATCGCACGATAAGAATGCCCTGCTCGTCCCTTGAGAGCGAGAGCGTGTCGTACTGCATCGACATCGTGTCTTTCTGGTGATTGTCCATTGCAAGTGTTTTTCTCAGCGAGGTGTGACAAAGGGACGCCGCTTTTCAGCGTCCTTGCGGGGAAGCGGGAGGCCCTTCAGCGCTTGGACGATCCAGTGACGTGACTCTGCCGGATCGATTACGCCATCTATCTCCAGGAAGGAAGCCATATTCGTAGCCTTGCCCTTCTCATAGAGTTCGGCGACGTGACGTTCGAATGTCGCTCGCCTGTCGCCGTCGTCTTCGATCGCAGCCAGTTCCTTGCGGTAAGCGAGGTTGACGGCGCCCTCGATTCCCATCCCACCGAACTCGCCGGTAGGCCATGCAATGGTGAAAAATGGCGCCTGGGTACTCCCCCCGGCCATCGCCTGCGCACCCAATCCGTAGCCCTTGCGCAAGACTAACGTCAGTAGCGGCACTGTGATATTCGCCGCCCCAACGAACATCCTGGAGACGCGGCGTACCAGCGCCGTCTTTTCCGCCTCCGGGCCAACCATGAAGCCTGGTGTATCACACAGAGAAATGAGGGGTAGCGCGTAGGCCTCGCAAAGCTCGATAAAGCGCGCCGCCTTGTCAGCCGCCTCGGCATCGATCGCACCGCCAAGATGCTTAGGATTATTGGCAAACAGTCCGAATGCTCGCCCTTCAATACGGACCAGGGCTGTGACAATGCCCTTGCCGTAGCCCGGCCGCAATTCGAGAACCGAATCCTCGTCGCAGAGGATTTCGATCGCCTGACGCACATCGTAGGCACGCGCCCGGTTCTCCGGCACCACTGCCCTCAGTAATCGCTGGTCGCTGCAAGACCACGCCCCCGCCGGCTCCCGGAAGAACGACAAATAGCGTTTCGCCGTTGCGACAGCTTCGGCCTCGTCCTCGACCAGGATATCGATGACCCCGTTCGCAGTCTGGACCTGCGCCGGCCCCACTTCTTCCGGCGTGAAGCGGCCAAGACCACCGCCCTCGATCATCGCTGGCCCGCCCATGCCGATACTGGCGTTCCTGGTACCGATGATGAGGTCGCAGCAGCCGGCGAAAGCCGCGTTTCCCGCGAAGCAGCGGCCAGATACGATGGCCACCGATGGCGCTTTGCCGCTCAGGCTGGCCAGCAGCTTGAACGACGGCATGTCCAGGCCGGCCACTCCCATGTAGTCCGTCTCGCCAGGACGGCCGCCGCCCCCTTCAGCGAAGATCACGAGCGGCAGGTTCCACTGGTCGCACAGATGGAGTAACCGATCCGTTTTCTTGTGGCCCATGAAGCCTTGTGTTCCAGCAAAGACCGTATAGTCGTAGGCAAGAACCGCGCAGCGTGTTCCCTCCTCGTCAGAGTCAGGAGCGTTGATGGTACCGATTCCGGCAATCAATCCGTCCGCCGGACTGATGTCCCGAAGTTCCTGCTCCGAGCGGCGCCGCCGCTGAGCGGCAAGCGCCAGCGCGCCGTACTCGATGAAGCTTCCCGCATCGCACAGGTCGTCGATGTTTTCACGCGCCGTCCGCTGGCCCGTACGGCGGCGTGCGGACACGGCATCAGGTCGGCGTTCGTTGCCGAGCTGCTCGTGACGCTCAAGCACCTCGCGAAGATCGGGACGAACCGCCGTTGGATCCAACGCCTCTCCTTGCGCTGCATCGTGCACCAGATGCTCTCCAGGTTCGATGTAGAGCAATGACATATCGAGCTGCACCGTGTCGCCAACGTTGGCATTCAACTGCGACACTCTGCCGCCGATACCGGCTTGCACCAAGTGTTCCATCTTCATTGCCTCCACGACGGCCACCGCGGAATCTGCGCGAACCAGATCGCCTTCATCGACCATGTAGGCGATTAGTCTTCCGGTCAACGGGGAGCCGACCACGTGCGTACCGGGGGGGTGTTCATGCGCCTCAGGAATAGCGCCAGCGGAAACGGCCTCTCCCGCGCGCGTGAACAGCTTCGGGTGCGAGACGTTGCGCTCCAGAAGCTCCCGGGCATTGTGCTCGATGAAGCCGGTGTCGAACGCGGCACAGCGTATCCGTTCATCGCAAATCAGCGTTTGAAGGAAAGGCAGATTAGTTTCCACGCCCTCGATGCGAAACTCGCAAGCGGCACGATAGGTGCGGGCCAATGCGCGCTCGAAGCCCCCGGAAGGCGTGTGGACGATCAGCTTTGCCAACAGCGAATCATAGAGGGCGCTCGTCTGATACCCGGTGTAGCCGAGGGTTTCGATCCGTACGCCCCGGCCGCTAGGCACCTCGAACGCACTCAGGCGCCCGCCTGTCGGCACCGCGCCACCGTCGCGGCTCACACGCTCCGTATTGATGCGCAGCTGAACGGCAAAGCCCTCACCGAGCCGGATCTCGGTCTGCAGCAGACCCAGCTCCGCCAGGCTAGCCCCGGCGGCAAGCCCGATCTGTGTCTTGACGAGGTCGATGCCAGTCATCTCCTCCGTGACCGTATGCTCCACCTGAAGGCGCGGATTCGCCTCCATGAAGACGAAGCGGTCTTCCATGCCGGCGCGGCCGTCCAGTAGAAACTCAAAGGTGCACAACGTGTGGAGGCCGGCCGCCCGGGCCAAGGCAATCGCGGCGGCCGCCACCCTATCGCGAGTTGCGCTGTCCAGACAGGGCGCGGGTGCGATCTCCACGACCTTCTGGTAGCGGCGTTGGAGACTGCACTCGCGCTCAAAAAGATGACTGACGTTGCCAGCCATATCCGCGACCACCTGAATCTCGATGTGACGGGCCGAGGCAATAAACTCCTCGACATAGACGGCGTCGGAGCCGAAGGCCGCTTTCGCCTCGGAGCTTGCTCGCGTGAACGTCTCGTCCAGCTCGGCATCATTCCGTACAACACGCATGCCTCGGCCGCCACCGCCGGCGACAGCCTTGACCATGAGCGAACCGCCACGTCCCAGGGAGTCCAGGAACTCCCTTGCTTCCTCAAGGGTGGTTGCCTGCTCGGTGCCTCGGGCGAGCGCGATGCCCTCCTGACGAGCCAGGCGTCGCGCTGCACCCTTGTCGCCGAACAGGTCCAGCGCTTCCGGATTGGGCCCGATGAACGTAATGCCGGCAGCCCGGCAGGCCCTTGCCAGTGCGGCGCTTTCGGAAAGGAAACCATATCCCGGGTGCAGCGCATCGCACTGCGTAGCGAGGGCGGCACGGACAATTTCCTCCACGTCCAGGTAAGCCGTCGCACCAAACCCCGGTATCTGGAAAGCACTGTCCGAACGCACTACATGCAATGCGTCCGCGTCGTCTGCAGGATAGACGGCCACGGAGGCGATCTCCATCTCGCTCGCAGCACGTGCAATACGGATCGCGACTTCGCCTCGGTTGGCGATGAGAATCTTTTGAAAGCGTGCGTTATTCATTCGCGCTGCGTGCATGTTGTGTAGTTTCATGAGAGCCTGGGTCGGGTAATGCGAACGCCCTGCATCTCGCGATCCCAGGTGTCGCTGGTAATTGCTGCCGCACGGAGTACATGCTTTTCGATCTTGCCGGTTGGCGTCTTGGGCAGACTGTCGACGTGACGGAAGTAGCGGGGAACCATGAAGTGCGGCAATCGTCCATGGAGGAAGGAAAGTAATGCTTCGTTGGAGATCTGCACGCCGGGCTTCGGGACCAGGATGGCAAGCACCTCCTCCTCTCCGTGTTCGCTTGGAACACCCACCACTGCGGCCTCGAGCATGTCCGGGAAGGCAAGCAACTCGGCTTCGACCTCGAAGGAGGAAATGTTCTCGCCACGCCGGCGAATCGCGTCCTTGACCCGGTCGACGAAGAAGTAGTTGCCTTCCGCATCGCGCCGAAACGCGTCTCCGGTGTGAAACCAGCCGTTGCGCCATGCCTGCGCGGTAGCCTCCGGCATCCTGTGATAACCGTGCGACATCGTCCAGGGTTGATCCGCCCTCAGCATTAACTGGCCGACTTCACCATCAGGTACCTCGCGGTCGTTTTCGTCGACAAGCCGAGCCTGGACGCCCTGCCGCAACCGTCCGCAAGAGCCGCGCCGCTCCGGGTTGTCGTCCGAACGAATCGGGCAGGATATTTCGCTCATGTTGAACACGGTGTAGACAGTGAACCCGAAGCGATCACGGAGCAGCCTGGCATCCTCGCTAAGTGGCAGAACCAGGACCCGGCGCAACCCGTGACGGCGATCGTTCGGCGAATGCGGCTGACGCAACAGGAAGGTCGCCATCGAGCCCAACAGGCAGCCGGCGGTTGCCCCCAGGGACAGGCATGACGCGAAGAAGCTGTCGGTACGGAACTGGCGAAGCATCGCGAGCGAGCCACTACGAGCGAGCGCCCCCGTGACAAAGAGGGTTCCGCCAACGTGGAACAGCGGTAGGTTGATCAACCATCGGTCCCCACGATCCGTCCCGTCGGTGCATTCCACGCCCATGGTGAATAGATGCAGATAGCTGGAGAGCACGCCCTTGGACGGGCCTGTTGTCCCCGAGGTATAGCAGATGGACTGGATGTCCCAGGGTTGAAGCCCTTCCACGGGCAGGTCAGGGGCCGGTTCACATTCAAGTTCCTGAAGCGAGCGTAGCGCCACGCCCCGCTCCCCGAATAGCTGTCCGTTCGCGAGCTGCTCGACATCGGTAATTACCATTGTCAGTTGGGGGATCGGCCCACAATCGAGCAGCAGCGGGGCCAGCTCCGGATGGCATAGAATCACCCTGGCCTCAGCGTTCTCGATGACATGGCGCAAAAGGGATCCCCGATATGCCGTGTTGATTCCCACGAAGACCGCCCCCAGCATGTTGATCCCAAACCATGCGGCGAGAGCGAGCGCACCATTTGGCATCCATACGAGGACGCTTTCCCCCCGGCGCACCCCGGCAGCGCGCAATCCCGCCCCTACGCTTCTGGCGCGTGCAGCCGCCTCCGAGCAGGTCCAGCCCTCTCCTCCTTCGAACACCGCCAGCATTTCATGTGGCCGCTCTTCAGCGGCCCGGGCCAGAATATAGGGAAGAACACACGCATCCGGCCCGGGAATGCGATCTTCAGCTTCCGGCATCATTGGCGCTCACCTCGACGGCTCTCCCCAACTGCAAGGCCACTGCTGAAGTTGAAGAACGCGCCGCAGTCTGATCTGCATATCGTATGCATTTAAGTCTCCTCGCTGATTTTTCTATGTTCAGGTCGAGCGGAACCGCGTCGGATCGGCAGCGTGACGCGCTGCCAGCAGCCGACGGCGATAATGGTCCGACCGGGAAACGAAGAACGTCTTAGATTCTTAGATTCCTAGATTCCTAGATTCCCAGATACGCTCGGCGCACGGCCTCGTCGGCAGCTAGCTTTGCCGCGGGGCCGTGTAGGGATATCTCGCCGTTCTCGATGATGTAACCGTAGCTGGAAATACTTAGCGCCAATTTCACGTTTTGCTCGACGAGCAAGATGGTGATGCCCCGTTCCCGATTTAACCGCTCGATGATCTGGAACATCTGCTGCACCATCAGGGGCGACAAGCCCATGGATGGCTCGTCGAACAGCATCAGCGTCGGCCGGGCCATCACGGCGCGGCCGATGGCCAGCATCTGCTGCTCGCCGCCCGATAGCGTCGCCGCCGCCTGCTGCTGGCGCTCCGCAAGGCGTGGGAACATGGCATAGACGGCATCCAGGTCGCTACGGATGCCTGCGCGGTCCCGCCGCAGGTAAGCGCCCAGCTCCAGGTTCCCGCGCACGCTCATCTCGCGAAAGACCTGGCGGCCTTCTGGAACCTGAACGATGCCAAGGCGCACGAGTTCGTCGGAACGAAGCCGGTCTATGCGCTCGCCGGCCATCCGCACTTGCCCCTCGGAGCGAGGCACAATGGCCGACACGACATTCAGCGTTGTGGTCTTTCCAGCCCCGTTGCTACCCAGCAGCGCAACGATCTGCCCGGCGCCTACTTGCATCGACAAACCGGAAAGCGCCTGGATCGCTCCATAGGCGGCGCTGATGGCCTCCAACTCGAGCACAACCTCAGGCATAAGCCACCTCCTGGCCAAGGTAGGCCTCGATCACGCACGGGTCGCTACTCACCTCCTCCGGCGTGCCCTCCGCGATCTTCTCGCCGAATGCCATCACGGTAATCCGGTCCGAGATCGACATCACCAATTGCATCACGTGCTCCACGAGTAGCACCGTGATGCCATCTCGCGTGGAAAGCTCTTTGAGCAAGCGGTCCAGGCTTTCGATCTCGCGGTTGCGCAGCCCTGCTGCCGGCTCGTCCAACAGAAGCAGCGTCGGCCGGATCGCCAGTGCGCGGGCAAGCTCCAGGAGTTTCTGATGACCGAAGTCCAGGTCGCGTGCGAGATGATGCCGCTCGCTGGTCAAGCCAACCCGCTCAAGCAGGTGTTCGGCGTACTCGATGCTCGCGGGATCCACGCGACGAAGCATTCGCCCCCACGACGCGGTAGCACAAGCGTGGGTGCCCATCAGCACGTTGTCCAGTACAGACAGGCCGCCGAACAACTCCAGATTCTGGAAAGTACGTGCTATCCCGAGGGATGCCATTCGGTGCGGCGCGACGTCCTTCAGCTCGCGTCCCTGAAACCTCACGCTTCCACTGGAGGGCGAGTAGAAGCGGGAGATGCAATTGAAGGTCGTCGACTTCCCCGCCCCATTCGGTCCGATCAGCGCATGGATGCACCCTTTTTCCACCTCGAACGACATCTTGTTGACGGCTTTCAATCCACCGAATTCCACCGAGATTTCATCCACGGCGAGAAAAGGCATTTGGCTTTGAATCATGATTTCGCTCCAGATTGCTGCACGGAAAGCACGGAGGCGAGGCCCTTTGGCAGGAACATCATGAACATCATCAGGATGCATCCGTAGACGATCTCCTGGTACGACGGCGTCTGGCGCAAGAGCTCGGACACGAGCGCAAATATGATGGCGCCCACCACCGCACCGCGCACCGAGCCAATCCCGCCCACCACCACCATGGTGAGCACGAGGATCGTGGACTGGAAGCCCAGGCTCTCCGGATGGATGAACGAGGTGAACAATGTGTACATGCCGCCCGCAACGCCGGCGAAGGCTGCCGACAAGACGAAGGCCGTGACTTTTACCGAGCGCGCGTCCACCCCCATCGCAATAGCGGCCATTTCACTCTCCCGGACCGCGCGCAAGCCAAAGCCAAGACGCGACCGCCCTATGGCAACCGTTAGCCAGAGCATCAGCGCAGCGATTGCGCTGACGAACGGATAAGCCTGTACGTCCGATGTCAGTTGCATGCCGCCGATCACGGCCGGGCGCAAGCGCAGGCCGTTGGCTCCGTGGGTCACGGATTCCCAGTTCAGCAAGATCCACTGCATCGCCTCACCGAATGCGAAGGTAGCAAGCGCCAGGTAAATGTCGCGCATGCGCAATGCCAGCAAGCCAATCACCCAACCGAGCGCCGCCGCGACGGCTGCCCCCGCCACGATCGACAGCACGAACGGGGGGCTGTAGTGCGCGTTGACGATTCCCGCCGTGTAGATGCCCGTGCCGAAGAATGCCGCATGCGCTAGTGCAAACTGTCCTGACTCGCCGATCAGGAGGTGCATGCCCAGGGCCAGTACCACGAACACCATCAACAGATTGGCAAGGTAGACCACATAGCCGGTGGCCACGAACGGCAGCGCGGCCAGCACCATCGCCATCAGTGCAAGCAGCGCACGGTCGAGCTTGGAGGAAGCGGCGTGGTTCATACTTTCTTCACCCGAAGCCTTCCGCCGAACAAGCCTTGGGGCCGGGCGAGGAGTACGATCATAATGGTCACGAATGGCGCGACCACGATGGCATTGGTGGAGATGAAGAGGCCCACCAGGTTCTCGACAATACCGACAAGAAAGCCGCCTATCACCGCGCCAGGCAAACTAGTGATACCGCCAACTATCGCAGCCGCGTAGGCCAGGATTGCGATGTGCCCGATATCAGGCGTGACCAGGATCTTGGGCGCGATCAGCAGCGCGGAGACGGCTGAGATGGCGCCCGTCAGTGCCCACACCCTCATGCGGATGTTCGACAAATGTATCCCCACGATCTGAGCGCCCAGTGCGTTCATACCCACGGCGCGCATGGCCTGACCGTTGCGTGTACGGGTAAGCATGAACCACAACAGCAGCATCACGGCCAACGCGGTGATGAGGATCGCCAGGTCCAACGTTGTGATCGAGGCCTGACCGATCATGACCGGATCCTGCGGCACCGGCGACGGCAGGGTACGCGGCGTATCGCCCAATCCCGTCTTGCGCACGAGGCCCTTGAGCAGATAGGCGAAACCCAGCGTGGCGATCAGCATCTGTACGCTGGCACCGCGGGCGGTGGCTACCCGCTGCATCACCACGCACTGGAACGATGCGGCAACGAGCGCCGTCAGCCCAATCGCCAGCAGTGCGGCCAGCCAATAGGGCAATTGCCACATCCCCAGCATCAGCAGCGCAAGGTAGGCGCCGGCCATGAAGATCTCGCCCTGGGCGAAGTTGGGCACGTCGGTAGTCTTGAATACGATCACGATCGCCACGGCTAGCAACGCGTAGACGCTGCCGGTGATGATGCCGGAGAGCACGCCTTGCTGGACGAACAGCCAGATATCGGAAAGGCTCATGAAGAATCCTCCATCCCGGCGCGCCGCGGGAAGGCGCTGCCGGCGTTTCTTGTCAGGGTCGGTACGTCCAGGTGCTCTTGAAGCTGCCAGGGACGCGCGTCATGGTGGAACCATCGAACTTGATATAGATGGCAGACTCCTGCGCCGCATGGTCCAGCGCACTGAATTCGATTGGCCCCGCCATGACACCTGAATCGAACTTGAGTGTGGAGAGCGCGTCGAGCACCTTTTTCCGCGTGGGCTGCGGGCCCGCCGCCTTCAGTGCATTGACCAAGGTCATCGCCGACGCCAGCCCCTGGGGCATATACGGCTGCGGATGGCCAGGCTTGGAGGCGAGTTCCGGATAGGCGGCCTTGTACATCTGGTACACCCATTGAAGCTTTGGCCCACCCGGCACGTCGGCCAGCACTTCCTGGATGTACACATTCCTGAAGGCGTCTTTGTTGCCTACGTTCTCCACGAGCTGGTTGAGGTCCGCCGTCGAGTTGATCGCTAGCACGATCGGCTTGTTGAAGCCCAGCTCGAAGGCGCGCTTAACGATCAGCCCGACCGGCCGCGCATAGGCGGTGAGCAGCAGGACATCGGGATTCGCAGCCTTTACTTTGAGCAGTGGGGCCGTCACGTCGGTGATATTGGGGCTGACCGACTGGAACTCCAAATTGACTCCGGGGAGGGTCTTTGCTTGCGCCCTGGCAGCTTCCACGTTCCACTCGCCGTACGCGTCGTCGTTGCTGATGTAACCGATCTTCCTCGCCTTCAGGTGCTCGAACGCAAACTGAACCATGGAGCCGCCCACGGCATGTTGCGAGATCGAGAACGCCCCGTAGATATATGGGGACGGCGGGTACAGCGCGCCGTCGCCCGATGCATTGAGCATAAGGAGCGGGATCTTCGCGCGTTCGATGTATTCTCGCGCCCCCATGACGGCGACGGAGCATGAGCCGCCGTTGAGCATGAACACATCGTCTTGCTCAGTGAGCTTCTTGACCGCGGCTACCAGGTCGTTGGCGTTGCAACGGTCATCCTCCAGGACGACCTGGATCTTGCGCCCATGGATTCCGCCCTCCTTGTTTATCTTGTCGTACCACATCCGTGCGGCATTGATGACGTCGAAGCCGTAGGTCATGGCAGGGCCGGACATCGGCGAAAACATGCCGATCTTGATCGTCTTGTCAGTGATTCCTGGCTCTCCCTGGGCGCGAGCAGAGGACGTCAGCACGCAAAGCGCAGTGGTGAGTGCCAAGCCGAATAGCACCATTTTTCTCATGGTTTTGTCTCCGTAGTTGTTATGCGGCCAACCTCCGGGCATTGGTCCATCCGCTGTCATCGACGAACTCGACGAAAGCAACGGACATCCCCGTCGCCCAGATACTCGCTCGCAGCCATCGGGATGTCAACAAAAAATGAAAGTATTTTCATTTTTTTGTGAACGCTTGCCTCTGCGCACCGAGACGGCATACACTCCGGCGATGCCCAAGCCAGAACCGAAAGCCGCTCCCAATGGCGCCCCCACACCATCCAAGCGCGAGCAGAACCGTGAACGGACACGCGACGCCTTGATGGAGGCGGCTGCCGTCATCATTGCCGAAAGTGGCTTTTCAGCCGCTACCCTCACCCGCATCACTGAACACGCGGGCATCGCACTCGGCACGTTCTATAACTACTTTGAGAGCACGGATGCCTTGTTCACCGAGTTGGTTGTCGGGTACGGACAACAGCTTCGTGACTCGGTCCGCGCCTCGCTACCGGCGGATGCAGATTTCTTCGCACGCGAAGAGGCGGCGTTCCGTGCGTGGTTCCGGTTTCTTCGTCGCCACCCGTTCTTTCTCAAAGTGCTGAACGAAGCCGAGATCTTCTGCCCCGCTGCGTTCGAGGCGTACTTCCAAGCGATCACACGGGGCTACCGCAAGGTCTTGGCCAAAGCCGCGGAGAGTGGGGAGCTTCGAAAGTTGGACGAGACTGAGATTGAAGCCATTGCCCTCATGCTGATGGCCCAGCGTACTTTCTATGGCTTGCGCCTGCAGAAGGCGATAGACAGGCGCGGCAACATAGACGACCGCATAGTGGCCATCTATCTGGACGTGCTTCGCAGGGTCTTGCTGGACTAGACCTATCCCTAACTCACCGGGACCTCATCGCATGGGGTCCTGGTTTGCCTGCCCATGTCTGGAATCGCCGGCCAGCCATGCAAGTCGGCGGTTGGCGAAGCAATGGACCTGGCCACATGCCACGGACAAAGACGTGGCCTTGCCGAAGCACCCTTCCAAGGGCCTCCTCGGCAACAAACCTTCCCTAAGCGAACAGGTTACTTCCCATGCTCCCATCTGATTTTGCACACCTTTTCCAATTTAACGTTATTCCAAAGGGTCACTACAGCGATCACTTGCCTTCCCGTATTACCTCACAGGTACAAGATCTGGACATTGTCGTATTCGGTGTATCCGACGACGATTCCGACACTATTCAATTCAGCACCCGTTATGGGTTCAGCCTTGAGGATTGTGCGAATACAATTGTATTGCGTTATAAAAAAGATGGCTCCGAATGCCACGCTGCGATCGTAACACTTGGATCAAGACGCTTAGACGTCAATGGTGCCGTCAAGAATTATCTTGGCGCGAAGCGGCTATCCTTTGCGAAACAAGAAGTAGCGGTGGAGATGACGGGGATGGAGTTTGGAGGAATTACTGCGTTCGGCTTGCCAACCGACATGGCTATCCTGATCGATGCGGCAGTAATGGAGCGGCCGTACGTTGTCATGGGGGCTGGGGTACGAAAGACAAAGCTTCTGCTCAATCCTGCCCTCCTGAATACGCTTCCGCTTGCGAGCGTCGCACCTTTGACGTTTCCATAGCAATGTGAGATCCGGGGCATTCGGATCGTCGGAGCCGCTGTCCTGGCGTGGGCTTCGGCCATGCCGCGAACCAAGCGACTGCAGGTAGAGATGACGAGATTCTTGAAGGACAGCGGCTACGGCGATCCGAACGAAGTCTGCGTGCTGACCGATGGAGCACTGGATCTCGTCGGCGTTGCGGCTGACCTTCCATTCGACAGCGAACGGGTGCTCGACTGGGCGCACATCGGGCGAATGTTGCGGTACGTCGATCAAGCGATCGCGCCTCTTGCATATGGGCGGCTCACGGCCAACAGAACTCCTTTTGAGCTTTGGGATCTGTTCGTCCGCTTCCGCAGCCTCGTCTGGACCGGAGAAACGGCGCACTGGCAGAAGCTCGGTGACCGGCTGTATCGGCTGCTTGAGCTGCGCGAGAAGCGTGATCCAAGCTCGAGCCATTAAGCCAAGTATGCGCGCTACAGGCTCATGAATGTCCTCACTTACGTCGAAAATAATCTTGAGTCGCTGATCAACTACCGCACATGGCAGCGCGTGGGCCAGCGAATCTCAACCGGCTTCGTCGAATCGTCGATCAATCGGATCGTCGGCCGTCGAATGTGCACGATCCAACACATGCGCTGGAGTCGCGTGGGAGCATACAGCGTCGCGCAAGTGCGCGTTGCACTCTTAAACCACGAACTCGGCGATCTCGCTCGGCGGCAGTTTCCATGGATAGGATAGCGGCGACGTGTCGTGACCATGGCAAAGAACATCCTAGGTTTTTTTTCATGGCCTCCCTCTACACCAACCGCGAACTCTCCCGCAGTTCGCACAGAGTCTCGGCCATCTCGTTTGCAATCAGCGTAGATCCTTCATCTCGGCGGTAGGTCGGAACCCCCATGCTCGGCCTTCGCGTCGGCACGTTTGGATGGCCAGACCGCCCCGTCGGATGACGCATCCCAAGTATCTGAGGCGACGCAAGTTTGCCTCAGATGTCTGGAACTCGGCTACCGCGACGGCTCGATGGACTCCATGTACCAAAGATGGGTTCCTTGGGTTTCAATTAATTGCTATATAATTATAATAATTGAAAATTATTTGTTGCGGCGCTGTGTAGCTAAGGCGGCTCAATTGCTGAAGTTCGAGACATCTGCTCCAACTGGCATCCAGGCTGCGTAACTTATGGGCATCCATCCACTGCCGCCCCTTGCAGGACGGTCCCGCGAATCGGCGCTTGGCAGCCATGGCACCGCGCAAGCCGGATCCAGTGCTACTGGCCAGCATGGACCGGGGGATGGCGCCGGGCTAGTTGGCAAGCTCCCCCAGTTCAACGCTGCGGCGCGCTGCGGCCTGGATCGCTTCGACGAACGCCGCCTTCAGGTTGTTGTTATCCATGGCGTCAATTCCCGCGGCCGTGGTGCCGCCGGGCGAGGTCACCCTCTGGCGCAGCGTAGTGACGGCCTCGCTGCTGCCCCGCGCCAGCGCCGAGGCGCCGAGAAAGGTCTGGCGCGCGAGCTGGGCGCCCTGCCAGGCGGGCAGCCCCAGTTTCTCCGCAGCCTGCTCCATGGCCTCGATAAAGTAGAAGACATAGGCCGGACCACTGCCGGACAGTGCGGTGATGGCGTCCAACTGTTCTTCACGCTCCACCCATGTCACCTCTCCGACAGCACCGGCAATGGTATCCGCGATCTTCCGGTCAGCTGACGACAGCGTCTCGGCCGATGCCATCCCGGTGATCCCCTGGCCGATGAGCGCCGGGGTGTTGGGCATCGCGCGCACCAGGCGCGGGCAGCCGCCAAGCCAGCTTGCCAGCACCTCCAGCCTGATACCGGCTGCCACGCTGAACACCAGCGAATCGCCAAGGCATTCGCGTAAGGATTCACAGACATCGCGCAAGACCTGTGGCTTGACGGCAAGGACCACGACGTCGGCATCTTTCAGCGTCCGATCCGCGGCGGGCAGCGCATGGAGACCGTACTCCCTGGCCAGGCGCTCCCGAATGCCGTCGGCAGGATCGACGACAGTGATATTCCTTGCGTCAGCGCCGTTGGCGAGCACCCCGGCGATGATGGCACTGGCCATATTACCGCCACCGACGAAAACTATCTTGAGCTTGTTCAGCATTTCATCTCCAATCACGTTTGCATCACGCAAGCGAATAACAATCCCCACTGCGTGTGCCATGGCATTTGCCCTGCCGCGCGCGTGAGCACGTAACACGACAGGATCGACAGTGGAACCAAAATCAAATCGCGCCCGCAAGCAAGCCGCCACGAGGAATGGAAACCCGCTTGCGGAAGAAGCCAAACAGCCGGATCCAACCGAGTCCGCGCTGTTTGTTGGCTCGACGGCCAAGACCTTCCGCGTCCTGCACGCGTTCGATGGTCCGATCCGTCATATGACGCTGGCTGACATCGCAAAGGCCGCGCAACTCGACCGCAGCGCGACGCAGCGCATCGTCTACACGCTCGAAACGCTAGGCTACCTGCGCCGGATCGCGGAAACCAAGACCTATGGCCTCACACCGAAGCTGCTGCAGTTCTCCTTCAATTACGTACGCGCTAACGAGCTGATAGACAAGGCATTGCCTTACCTGCAGGACATCAACCGCACCGTGGGCGAGACCACCAATCTGCAGGAGCTTGACGGCCACGAGATCGTGTTCGTCGCACGCTTCCTGAGCCGGCATCTGGTCAATATGGATATTGCCGTCGGCAGCCGTTTGCCCGCGTTCTGCACCTCGTCCGGTACCGCGATTCTGTCGCGCCTGCCTGAGGACGAGTGCGAAGCGATCCTCACCGCTGTCGAGCGCGTCGCCATTACGCCGTACACGGAGGTTCATCTCGGGAAACTGCGCCGACGCATCCAGCATGCGGCGGAGAAGGGCTATGCGATCATCTCCAACGAGACGGTGATGGGCGATATTTCCGTGGCGGCGCCCATCCTCGATCACCGCGGCCGTCCCGTTGCCGCTATCAATATCTCAGTGCCGACCTCCCGCTGGACACCCGACAAGGTCGAGGCCGAACTTGCCAAGTACGTGCAGGTGGCCGCCACCTCGGTTTCCAAATCCAAATTCACGGAATACGGGCGGTAATCCGTTCTATGCGCGGCGACGCGCCCGAGCCACTCGGCTGGGCCGCCGCCTTCGCGCTGCTTTAAGCGTACTCGTATGCCTTCAGCAGGCGCTCGAACTGTTCGCGCAAGCGCGTGCTGGTCTGCGCCGCGGCCGGCAACAGCGGCTCCAGCAACTCGGGCGCATCGACCCCGATCGCTTGCAGCACGGATTTCATCGGACCCGGATTGGTTTCAGCAAACACCAGATCGATAAACGGCATCAACTGGCGGTGCATCAACAGGGCTTCCTGCAGGTTCCCGCCACGCACGAGATCCATGATGCGGCGCCAGGTCTTCGGCAGCATGGTAGCCGTGCTCAGCACCCCGCCGCGAGCACCAGCGGACACGTGCAACGGGAACAGGGTGTCTTCGCCGCTCAGCAGAGAGAAGCTCTCGTCGATCCCCGCCACCGTCTTCAGAAAGTGATAGAGGTCCGGGTTGCAGTCCTTCATGCCGATGATCCGTTCATGCCGCGACAGTTCGTGGATGACCGTGGGATCGATGGCGATCCGGGTACGGTAGGGAATCTCATAGAGCATGACCGGCAGCGGCGACTCGTCGGCGAACCGCATGTAGTAATCGCGGATGCCTTGCTGCGTGGGATTCGTGTAGTACGGCGTCACGACCATGACCGCATCCACGCCAGCGGCGGCGAAGTCGCGGGTAGCGTCCAGCCCATCGCGCAGGCCCGGGGTCAGCACGCCCGCGATCACCGGCATTCTGCCGGCAATATGGGTGGCCGTCACTTCCGCCATCCGTACCCGCTCAAATTGCGACAGCGAACCGAATTCACCCGTTCCACCTAGCGGTACCACGCCGTTCGCGCCTTGCCGGATCAGGTAGTCGAGCAGGGCCCGGGTGGCGCCCTCATCGATGGACCCGTCGTGCTGGACAGGCGTGGGAATGGCGGCAAAAATGCCTTGCACTTGCTTGGAATCAATCATCGTCTTGTCGGAGAGGTGCCGCACTGGCGGCTGGTTATTCAGTAAGATTTAATAAGGATGGAGGCTTCAGCGGTCCGCGCTGCGCCGGCGCAGCCAGTCCGCTGCCATGATCACCACGGCAATGAAGACGAACAGCAGGCTCGACACCGCGGCGATCGTGGGCGACACGCTCAGGATCACTTCGTCCCAGAACTGCTTGGGCAAGGTCGAATCCAGGCCGCCGGTCACGAACAGCGCGATGGTCAGTTCATCGAACGACGTCACGAAGGCAAACAGGAACGAAGACAGCAGGCCCGCCCCGAGGATCGGGAACGTGACGTAGCGCATCGTCTGCCAGGGGCGCGCGCCGAGGCTCTGCGCAGCCTGGTCCAGGCGGGTGTCGTAGTTCTTCAGCACGGCCATCATGGTCATCACCACATAGGGGATTGCCACGACGGTATGGCCGAGGATCAGGCCAGCAGCGGAGCCAACGAGGTTGAGCTTGGAGAAGAAGTAGAAGATGCCGACCGCCGTGATCATCCGGGGCACGATGATGGGCAGCAGGATGAAGGCCAGCAGCGCAGCCTTCCACCGGATGTTCGAGCGCACCAGCAGGAACGCGGTGGGCGTGCCGATCAGCATGGCGAGGAATCCCGTGCCCACCCCGACGATCAGCGAGCGCACCGTGGCTTGCATCCAGGTGGGAGATTCCCACACCTCGCTGTACCACTGCAGCGAGAACCCGCGGGGCGGCCAGTCAAGGCCGCTGCCGCCCGTGAACGAAATCGGGATCATCAGCAGCGCCGGCAAGGTCAGGAAGGCGAGAATCAGGATCACGACCACCCACAGCAGCTTGCCGCCGCCCTCATCCACACTTGCCGCCGTGCGGGCACGGCGCGGCAGCAAACGCCCCAGCCCGTCCGACAGCGTGGCCAGCACGCCCAGCAACTGGTAACCGGCGCGCCGCAACGGGCCGCGGGTGCCAGAACTGCGGCCCGCCGGCGCGGAGCCGCTGCCGGCCAGGGTCGACAAGCCAACCAGCTTGTCATAGACGAAGAACACGATCAGCGCGGCGACCAGCAGCAGCATCGAGATGGCACCGGCAAAGCCCCAGTTCATGGTTTGCTGGACCTGGTCGATGATGAGCTGCGTGATCATGGTTTCGCGGCGGCCGCCCAGCAGGGCGGGCGTGATGAAGAAGCCAAGCGACGTCACGAAGACCATGATGCCCGCTGCCGCCACGCCGGGCATGGACAGCGGAAAGTAGATCAGCCAGAACGCCGTGCCAGGGCGCGCACCCAGGGTCAGCGCGGCGCGCGGCAGGCGCCGGTCGATGTTCTCCATCACGGAGATCATCGTCAGGATGGCCAGCGGCATCATGGCGTGCACCATCCCGACCATCACGGCCCCGAAGTTGTAGAGCAGGTCGGCAGGCGCGTCCGTCACGCCGGCGGCTTTCAGCAGTTGGTTGAGCACGCCGTTGCGGCCCAGCAGGACGATCCAGGAGAACATGCGGACCAGGAAGCTGGTCCAGAACGGCAACAGGATCCAGAACAGCAGCGAGCTCTTCGCCCGGGCGCCCGCGGCCGACGTCAGGTAAGCCACCGGATAGGCGCCGACGATTGCCAGCAAGGTGGTCCAGCCGGCAATCTTCAGGGTGATCCACAGCACGTCCAGATAGACGGACGAATGGAACAGCCGCGCGTACAGCTCGAGGGAAAGACGGCCGTCCACCGACACGCTCATCCAGATCAGTTGCCCGACCGGAAACACCAGCATGACCAGCAGGAACAGGATAGTGGGCGCGCCGAGCAGGAAATCGCGGTGCCAGGTAGGCCGGCGCTTGGCAGCCGGCGTCGCGGCCGCGCTCATGACTTGAGTGACCATGGCTTACTCCGGGATCGCAACGGCATCTTCGGCCTGCCAGCTCAGGGTGAGCGTGTCGCCGGGAAGGTGGCGGCCAAGGCCGCCGCGGGTCAGCTCAGCCACCACCAGTGGCTGCTCTCCCGGCAAGACCAGGTAGGACTTGGTCACGCCGCCCGTCACGACGATATCCGTCAGGCGCGCCGACAACGTATTGGCCTCGCCCTGCGTGCCGCCGACATGCAGGTTCTGCGGACGGATCATCACCTTGGCCCGTTCTCCCGGGCGGAAGGCTGCGCCATTGGCCAGCACCTTGCCGCGTGAGGGCAGCCCCTCGAAGCTGACGTCCAGCAGGCTGCCGTTCACCGCATCGACGGTAGCCGGCAGCAGGTTGGACTCGCCAAGGAAATCCGCCACGAAGGTGGTGTGGGGACGAAAGTAAAGATCTGCCGGGCTGCCGAGTTGCTCGATCTTGCCGCCATTCATCAGGCAGATGCGATCAGACATCGTCATTGCCTCTTCCTGGTCGTGCGTCACGTACACGATGGTGGTGCCGAGCTCGCGGTGGATGCGCTTGATCTCAAGCTGCATCTGGTCCCGCAGCTTCTTGTCGAGCGCGCCCAACGGCTCGTCCATCAGGATGATCGAAGGACGGTAGACCATGCAGCGCGCCAGCGCGATCCGCTGTTGCTGGCCGCCCGAGAGTTCCTTGGGCAGGCGATGCGCCACGTGCGGCAGGTGCACGAGATCGAGCACGCGGCTGACCTCCTGCTCCGCCTGCCGTGCCGGCATCTTGCGCATCTTCAGCGGAAATCCGATGTTCTCCGCGATCGTCATGTGCGGGAACAGCGCGTAGTTCTGGAACACCATGCCGATGTCCCGCTCATAGGGCGCGCCAAAGGTCACGTCGGCACCGTTGATGCGGATGCTGCCGCCATCCGGCTGCGACAAGCCGGCAATCAGGCTCAGCAGCGTGGTCTTGCCGGAGCCCGACGGGCCCAGCAGGGTCAGGAATTCACCTTCCGGGACCGAGAGGTCCGTGGGCGCGAGCGCGATGAAATCGCCGTAGCGTTTGGATAGCTGCTTGGTTTGCAGTTTCTGTGTCTTTGTCTGTATCACTTGTGGCATCGCGCCCACCTTTTCTTGATATTGCCGAGGTCAATGCGTGCGCTTCACTTCAGGATCCAGGCATTGAATCTTTCGAGCACGGGTTCCTGGTTCTTGACCCAGTACTTGGCATCGATCTTCACGCCACGCCTAATGTTGTCGGGATACGTAGGCAGCGTCACGGCATGCTTGGCATCGATGTACTTGAATGCATCCGGATGGGTGACGCCAGCAGCCAGGTATTGCGTAAGCTGCGCCTGGCGCTTCGGGTCCGAAGCGAATTTGATGAACTCGCGGCAGGCGGCCGCGTTGGGCGATCCCTTCAGGATGGTCCAGCTGTCGACGCCCCACAGGTGCTGGTCCCAGCAGATCCCGACGGGTGCGCCAGCATCCATCGCGGCCTGGGCGCGCGAGATCCAGGTAGCGACCATATCCACTTCGCCGGACTTGAGCATCTGCTCGACCTGCGCGCCACCGCTCCACCACACTGCGACGCTGGACTTCACCTTGTCAAGGCTGCGCAGCGCGCGATCCACGTCGCAGGGATATACCGACGCATTCGCCACACCGTCCGCCATCAGTGCTTCCTCGATCGTGTCGAAGGGATGCTTGCGCAGCGAGCGGCGGCCGGGGAAGTCCTGCACGTTCCACATGTCCTTCCACTGCGTAGGCGCCTTGCGACCCTTGAACGCCTCGGTACGGTAGGCCAGAACGGTGGTGTACACGTTGGTGCCAACACCGTACGGCGACATGTACTGCGCAGGGATGCCAGCCACCACCGGATCGGCGCCCAGCCCGTGTTTCTCCAGGTACTCCTTGCCATCGCTGGTCAGGACCTCGATCGCAGGCTGGCTGATGGATGCCATGTCCCAGCTGTAGTTTTTGGCGTCCACCATGGTTCGGATCTGGGCGGTGGGCTCCGCGTTGGAGGGAACGCCGACGACCTGGATGCCGGTTGCCTTGGTGAACGGTTTGTAGAACACCTCTCCGTACGCCTTGGCAAACACGCCGCCTGAGTCGCGAACCACGATGCGCTGGGAGGCCGCCTTGGCGGATGCCCAGATCGCCGGCATGGCGAGTGCGGCGGTGCCGGCGCTCAGCAACTTAAAGGCATCACGGCGCGAAGGATTGCTCGGCTTGTCGGCGTTGCTCATGGCAGTACTCCTACTGGGGCGGGGGTCGTAAAGGAAAAAAATAGGGAAACCGTTCTGCGCCGGGGGAACTCAGGGAATCAGCTTGCCCGGGTTGAACAGGCCTTGCGGATCGAAGGTGCGCTTGATCGCGCGCATCATGTCGAGTTCGATGTCGCTCTTGTAGTGGCTCATTTCGTCCAGCAAGGTCCGGCCCACGCCGTGCTCCGCGCTGAAGGTACCGTTCAATCCGGCCGCGACGTCGTGCCCGGCGCGGCGCACCGCGGCGGCGGTTTTCGCCTGGTCAGGCAGCGCCTGCCAGGTGTCAAAGCAGAAGAGCGGGATGAAATGAGTATTGCCATCGCCGAGATGGCCTACCACCACAACACGGGCATCGAAGCCGTCTTCGATCGCGCGGGTGGCCTGGTCAATGAAAGCAGGCACCATCGACACCGGCACGGCGGTATCCAGGGTCAGGCCGATGCCGGCCTTCTTGTTGCCCTCCGACACGCTATGCCGCAGCTTCCACATCGCCTCACGCTGCGCGGAGTTGGCGGCGACTGCCGCATCGGCGATCAGGCCGAGCTCCATGCCCTTTTCCAGGGTGGCCTCGAGCGTGTCCTGCAACCGTTTGTCATCGCAGGTATCGCTGAGCTCCACGAGCAGGTGCCAGGGGTGCGCGCCTGCGAGCGGTGCCTGCTGCCCTGGCACATGCTCCAGCACGATGTCCAACTGGTTGGCGTTCATCAGTTCGAAGGCCGAGAGCTGTGCACCGCAAGCGGCCTGGAACATGCCCAGCAGGTTCAGGGCCGCATCCACGTCGACCGGCGCAACCCAGGACATTGCGTGCGCGCTCGGCAACGGGTGCAGCTTCAGCGTGGCCGCCGTGACGATACCCAGCGTGCCTTCGGCGCCAATGAACATCTGCTTGAGGTCAAACCCAGTATTGTCCTTGCGCAGAGTACGCAGGCCGCGCCAGACACGTCCGTCCGGCAATACGACTTCCAAGCCGAGTATGTTCTCGCGGGTGTTGCCATAGCGCAGGACGCCAGTGCCGCCGGCATTGGTGGCGATGTTGCCGCCGATCTGACAGGAACCTTCCGCGCCCAGGCTGATCGGGAAGAAGCGGCCCGCCTCGATGGCGGCGGCCTGGATGTCCGCGAGCACGCAGCCGGCCTCCACCTCCATCGAGTTGTCCGCTGGATCGATGCGCACAATGCGGCGCATACGCGAGAGATTGACGATGACACAGTCGCCTTCTCCATACGGCACTGCGCCACCGCTCAGGCTGGTATTGCCACCTTGAGGCAGGACCGCCACGCCGGCGGCAACACAGGCCTTGACGAGTTCGGAAACCTGTTCGGCGTTGCGCGGGAGCGCCACACAAAGCGCCTTACCGGTGTAGCGGCCGCGCCAGTCGCTGACATAGCCTGCAAGATCGTCGCTCCCGGTAAGCAGCCCTGTCGCTCCGACGATATTGGACAAGGTATCCAGCAACAATTTCATCATAAACATCCCGGTTGACTATCCACCCGCGACAGGCGGGTCGGTAGTCAGAGAATAATTCGTCAATGTGCGAATCGCAATCTATTCGATTGCATAGAGATTAAATAAGGGTTATTACCTAAACAGGCACGATCATGCACCAGCGTCTGCAAACACTGGCGCCGTCGTGGTGCACGGTGGGGTATCAAATGTGGTGCGTGGTATTGAGCATGTCATTGCTCAACCTCTTTCCGTACCCGGCTTGCCGGGCTCGAGGTTGCCAGACAGGCCATTGAGCTTCCTATCATGCTTGTCTGCGATGAGGTGCGGGCTCCAAGCGGTTGGATCAGTCAAAGGATCTTCTTCAAGAGCGCCTTCACCGGTTCCACCGCCGTGTTCGACAAGCTATGGGCGGAAGTGGGCAGCAATACTTCGCGCTATCGCAGCTATCCACGCCTGGTCGGCGAGACCGGCGGCAAGGACTTCGTGCTGGCCCACCGCTCCGCTGATGTCGAAACGCTGGCGGTGGCGCTGCTGCGCGGCGCCTTCGAATACCAGGGCCAGAAGTGCAGCGCGGCGTCGCGCGCCTATGTTCCTGCATCCCTATGGCCGGCGCTCAAGGCCCGGCTGTTGGCTTTGGTCGATACCATCCGTATGGGCGATGTCGCGGACTTCTCCAACTTCATGGGCGCGGTAATCGACCGCCGCGCCTTCGATCGCATCAACACGCACCTGCAACGCGCCGCCGTCGATGCATCGGTGAAGGTGATCGCCGGCGGCAAGGCCGACGACAGCGTCGGTTACTTTGTCCAGCCAACCATCCTCGAAGTGTCCGACCCGCGCCACACACTGATGGAAACCGAGCTCTTCGGCCCGGTGCTGTCGGTCTATGTCTATCCCGACCACAAGTGGACCGAGGTGCTCGAGTTGATCGACAGCACCAGTCCATATGCACTGACTGGCGCCGTGTTCGCAAGCGAACGGGCCGCTATCGTCCAGGCCTCTGGGGCGCTGCGCTTCGCGGCGGGCAACTTCTACATCAATGACAAGCCGACCGGCGCCGTGGTCGGGCAGCAGCCTTTCGGCGGCGCCCGCCGCAGCGGCACCAACGACAAGGCAGGCTCAGCGCTTAACCTGCTGCGCTGGGTGTCGCCCCGCACCGTCAAGGAGACCTTCGTGCCGCCACTGGATTACCAGTATCCACATATGGCGGCATAACCTGGACGCCAGCGATCGTAATAGAAGTCTTGCCGAACGCCGAGCGCTACTACATCGATACCGCCAATCTGCGCCTGATAGGGCGAATGGAGAGCCCTGACTGGCACATTTACACCCATGAGCGATTTAAGCTGCGGCTGCAACCTAAGGACTAACAAGCTCTATCGATACGTAGCTGCTTAACCGGAAGGCTCGCAAGAACAGAGGGGGCAGCCGCCCTGCCAGCCACATGGTTGAGGGTACCAGGTAGACGGCCTGGGCGGCTGCGCGCGCATTCCGGAAATCGCGTACGAAAGCTCGCGTCCCGCATTCCACATCGGCTCGACATGCTCGCCCAGTCTTTCGCGCGTCAGTCGGCTGATGGGACCGGAAGTGCAAAGCGCGCCGGCGAGGACCCAGTTGATCCCGAAGAGTGGCACTGCGACGCTCGACACCTCCGGCTCGCGTTCTCCCATGGAAATGAAGTAGCCGTCCTTGCGGATCGACTCATAGGGCTCGCCTGGCTCGCCGGCAAATGTCAGAAGCACACGACCGGGCGCCCCGGTAAGCGGCAGCCGCTCACCAACGCGGACGTGATGCCTGACCGCGCCTAGCCCCTCGGTCCGCACCAGGCAGGCGCGCGCATCCCCCTCCCGAACATAGAACGCGGCACTCTCCCGGGTCTCGAATGAGGCCCGCCTCAAGGATGGGTTCGACCGTGTCGCTGACCCGGAAGGCGGATTGATAGCGTGCGCCCAGCCGCCATTCACCGCCGTCTTCGCGCCACACGAAGTACTCGGATTGAGCGAGCGTGCGTGCGCGCAGTGCGCAGCACGGTCGACTTCCCCATACCCCGGCGGCTGAGTTCGGCCAGCGACAGCGGCGAGTCGTCGGCGCAGAACGCCTCGAGGATATGCAGCGCGCGGGTGACGGCGATGACGGTGTCCTTGTCCGCGCCTTTGCTTGGCGAAACTCTTTCGACCGGCGAAGCCGCGTGGCAATACACGGTGCGCTACGCGCATCGTCAGCGGCGCCGCGCGTAGCGCGGCGCACTCCCCAAAATAATGGATCTCCGTAAGGCGAAAGCTAATCTAGGGGTTGGGTGAAGCGAAGCGAAACTTGAACTCTTTTAGCAGAGGAGCTAAATCCTTTTATATTTTTCGGCCTATAGCCGTTGAGTTTTCGTCAGCCAATAACAATTTGTTACAAATACTCTACATACGACCGGAGAAATTCACCCTTGGTACTTTTTGGATACATTATGCGGTTCGCAAATACCTTGATACCGAGGACCCTATTTCACTCGGAAATGCTCGACAGTCTGCCCTGCATTCACCGCCCTCTGTAGCCAATCTGGCAGTTCGCCCTGACCGTCCCAAACACGACCATCCGCACTCCGGTAACGCACTGCCTGCGGTTTGGTGGCATCCTCAAAGCATCCAGCGCGCACAAGGTCGTCGAAGGAAATGCTGTTTCGGACCATCTGCATTCGGACCCACAGTATTGCCGCTTGCTTGTCCGCAGACTCTCTGCTGCCAGACACAAATAAACGTTCTGCCTCCAACGGCTCCGAGTTTGTGCCCCGACTGGAGCGCCGGAATACTTCCTTAGGTACTGACTGAATTGCTCGCATGAAACCAAATGATAGCGGATTTTGTCCGCAAGATAATACTGGAAAGAACGGCTAGCTAGAGCGCAGGGGAGATTCAAGACAACAAGCCGAACCCAATATGGGGACAGTTTTCAGCCGCGAAGACGCCTTTGAAGGCAAAGAGCTCTGCTGGCAGCAAGCTCGCGCTAATGACCACCACGCCCGTCCCGCTGCATAGCCTTGATAAAAACATGGCCATTTATTGTAATTGGAGCGCGAATTTCTACCGGTGAGACTCGCTCGCGCGTTGCGAGTTCCCGTTCGAGCAAGGCATTGAAATCGGCGGCATCGAGTTCGACTAGATCGATAGCATTCTTCACCAGCATCAGGGTCGCTAGTTCATGCGGACTCAGCATCAGTGTCTCCTATGCGTAGGCACTACATTTGCTGTCACTTGCTCTTTCCTACCAATGGCGCACGCTGCCGCTACCGGCGCGCAGCAAGATCTTCTTGGAAGGAATGATAGGCGATAGAACCGGACCAGCAGATTATCATGCCAGCCTTCGTTCGATAGAGGATTAATGCATCCGGTATTTCCCTAAGAGCGCCTCCAGCCTGAGACTTACCGCAGTTGAGAGCAAGCCGCAAACGTGGAACCAAACAGAAAGGCTCGCACAAAAAAATTCGCCTTTAGAACTCTGGTTCCTAAAGCATCGCCGCCTCTCCCGCTATTGTTAGCAGTCACGACGAGAAGTTCTCTCTGCAACCAATGCTTCCATCCGCCGGTTTTGGTCGCACATCTCGAACAGACGAACTCGAAGGTTTTCCTGCACCGAGACATCGGACAGCCCCAACCGAGGATCGCACGCGACGAAATGCCCTGGACCTAATTCCGCCGCGCGATGAATGTCGGCGTCATCGTCAACGACGAGCCATTGCTTTCTGCCAGTCAGCTTGACATGGCGAAGAATGGCTTCCAGTTGGGGCAGCAAAATAGTTCGTCGGCCAAATTTATGAGGGTGGACACTTCCTACCACACGCTCCCCTAACTCAGGCGGCAGATAAGAGGCCGCCCGTTTGCAGCCAACCACCCAGGACCACTTTGTCGTCAACACAATCTCAACAGTGGGATATGCCGCTAGCAAGTCAACCAGAAATGGCGCATATGCAAACAGTTCCGGGCCGTGCGGAAGCTTGCCGGTTAGGCTGACTGAAACTCCCGCGGGATGGCAGACGCCATCAAAGTCCAGGTAAAGCGCGGGTCGAAAAATGAGTGAGGACATGACACATTCCCTCCTTCCGAAATGTGCTGCATTGCACACTGGCATGAAGTCGGGACAACGTGATGTTCCGGCGCGATGCTCGTGCGTCGCTTAATCCACACGCCAGGGTAGCCAGGCTCAACTCGACGTCGACATGCTCGACCTGAACTGGCCTGCCGACTGGCGTTGCGGAACTGTAGCGCCTAATTCCAGATGGGGAGCGCAGCCAGCCTCGGCTGCCTTCAGCTTAGATCGGAAGTCGACTTTGTCAACAGAAATCTGTCGTATACGACAGATTTCTCGCGCGAACTCATTCGACGTTGCTCGGAGATTGGATGGTTATCCGATGCTTATCAAGAGCGTGCATACATTGCACTAGGAATGTCAGCGGGAACGTGCCACGCGACAATTTGCTAGCAATCGAGGATTCCGTCTCTTCCACTCCGACCGCTTTGAGACGATCCACAAGCAAAGCATAAGTCACTCCTTCTCGAGCGAGGAGGCCCTTTATTATGAGGCGAGCTTCACCGGGCCAGTCGACCTGCTCGACTGGCCGCGGCGGATGGACTGTGTCAGTTGCCACGCTGGCTAGTTTAAATTTGGGTGCGTGCTGATTTTAACGCGCTAGAGCACTTTAGAGGCACCCGACGTTGCAACTCACATCTTAAGCTTGCGCCGATCCTCGAAGCTCTCGACTGCGCCCGGATTCACGGCAGCACGCGCGAACTATGACGATACCGCTTGCCAGAACACGACTCACCTCTAGGGATGGTGTTCAAGTGCGACACGTGTCGCACTTGAACACCATCCCTAGCACTCCCCCTATCGAAACACCGACCCGATTGAAACGCCAGCGTTATTGGCAGTGCCTCCGCACGTCTACCGTAAAGCCGGGTGGGTTGCCGGTATCCCCGTCAGGGATACCAGCAACCCACCCTAAAAAGCGCCCGCATTTTGGTGTCGTCCGCGTGCACCGGGATGAGCTCTATTTACGGAGAACACCGATGGAATCGTCATCGCATATCCACGTCTTCCTAAACATCGAGGGAGTCGTTTGCCCGCAAGGATCCGGCCTGGCGATTCGCAAGGAAACCGGGCGCGAAGAACTAAGACGCCTGTGGACTTGGGCTAGACCACTTGAGGAGCTGGGCGAAGCGTTCGACTTACGACTCGTGTTACGTAGTTCGTGGACACTACAAGTGCCGCTTGAGCAGATTGCACTGTGCATGTCTGACGAGCTCAGGGGCCGGTTGGCCGGCTTTACCGACCCTATCGCCGAAATTCGGTTCTCAGGCGCCCGCATGATTGCTACACCGTATGAGGTCATCGCGAGGTTCTGTGAGCAAAATGGCGTCCGCTACTGGTGCGCTTTAGATGACCGTGCAGAGGAGTGGCCCGGCCACGAGGAGTGGCGGTTGATTTGCCCGGACCCAACAGTCGGTCTGAGCGCCCCCAACACCGTCCAGTCGCTGAGAGCCGCACTGTGCTGGCTTGTGCTAGCCCGTGATTTTATTGATAAGCCGCGAGCCTAACAGCGCTTTCCTTGCCGACCATCCGTATTCCGCCCCCCCCACTCCGACGGTATGGTGCTCGGCCGACGCCGCTTCGCTTATTCGCACATGGGAGAATCATCATGCCGATTTGGCCTGCTAGACCACTAGAAGCCCAACCAACCGTTTGGCTGGAACGCTGGCGAGTACTCGAAACAGATATCGGGACTCGGCATTTCACCGGACACAGCATCGAAGACGACGTAGGCCGCGTAAGCTCCCCGATCACGTCATTCGACGCTGATACGCGAAGTGGTACCACTCGCAGTGGCAGGCAGTATCACCTTTTAGGGTCACCGGGGCACGATATCGAAGCGGAAGCCGTTTGGAACCAATGGTCATCCCTCTGTGGAATTTCCGCAACAAGCGACGTGACTGAGGAATACTACGCACGCATCCATAAAAAGGCCTGAATGAGGTGCCGTTCGCTGAAGCATGGACCCATTGACTCCTCGCCCTGATCGGCGAAGCGACAAAAAAAATCTGCCTAAATAGATTTACCGCCCTCTCAAGGACCGTGTTTAGGCAGTCCTGCGTATAACTTCCATACCTATATCAAAGTGTCGGCACGCATCCTCGATAGTCATGGACCGGGTAGTTGCGCAACCTTCAATCACCGATTGGAGAAATATAACAACCCCAGAACCTATCCATCGATCCGCTTGCCGAGACACTATCCGATTAACATCATTCGCTGTTGATAGAACTGTGCGAATGTCACCGCTGGGGCAAGAACATGGCACGCGGGCCACAAATTTGGACTGAAGAACTCATCGAACGCCGTCAACTGGAAGGGCGCGGCAAGGGCGTCAAGGAGCAGTATGTTCCCTGGATTGACTACAACGACTTTTCCCCAAAATCTAACATACATCGGTTTACCGGCGCGTACATAAATCGACCGCATCTCCTGCTTTCTGATCTTGAGTTCAATGCATTCACTCTCGCAGAATGGTGCCTGAAGTACAGCGACATCAGAGAGCAGATGCCTTTGGAGCGGAGCCTCACCACCGATATTGCCGAAGCTCTTGGCATCACACATTCCACCTATCCCGGGACGCGCATACCAGTCGTCATGACAACGGACATTCTGCTAACTGACGCGACAAATGAGTCTCGGCAAATCGCATTGAACGTCAAATGTCCAAGCGACCTCCAAGACGAACGAAAGGTAGCTTTGCTAGAGATTCAGCGCTACTACTACGATGCCATGGGAATCCCCCATCTCCTATACGTAGAGACAGAGGCCGGACGCCTCATGGCGCAGACTATCCAATGGGCACGAGCCGCTCTGCCGGATCCCGCAGAGCCGAAAAAGGAGCCATACCCTGGCTGCAATGCGGAGCATATCTTGCGACTCGAGTCTGAACTCGCTGCCGCCAATTCCGATGTGTCGCTACTCGAGTACTGCAGACATTATGACCAAAAGAACAGGCTGACTGCCGATACCGCACTTGGTCTCGCTCGCACTCTGATCTTTACGCGTCGCCTCGATATTCCGATGGACTCCCGCGAGCCAGCGCTCACACCCCTATTCTCGGTATCGCGCCCCATGACCCAATTGGAGCCGTAATTGTTTGCCATCAATGACATTGTCGTAGGGCCAGCCGAGGAGCGATTTCGCGTCCTCCACGTCGATCATTCGCTGAATCTCGTCGAGGCCCCCGTTGCGTGGGTTTTCGACCTGGACGACAGGAACGCTCTCCCTGTAGCTCGTCCGCTGAGCAAGCTGATCGATGAGATTGCATCAAAAGAATACTCCGTACTACAGCCCGAAAACCATCAAGTCATGCCCAAGCGAAGCGACCGTGCAAGAAAGCGTGCCAAAGATGCGATGGACATGATTCGACCTCTGATTGTCTACCCGGATATCTTCGACCCTGCATGGCGTGGGCCACATGTTGCGCAAGAGGCCGAACGCCAAGGCTGCTCGCCGCAGACACTCATGAGTCATCTTCGTCGGTACTTCCGAGGTGGTCAAACAGGCCTGGCAATGCTGATGGACTTTCACCGATCAGGAATATCAACTATCAATGATTCAAAAGACGAGAATCAATATGTGGTGGGGAACACTAAAAGGCGCGGCAGCAAGACAGAGGAGTACTACACGTACCAGATGACCACCACGGACCACGAAAAAATCAAGCAGGTGGCTGAAACTTCTCTCAAGAAAAGTACAGCACACGCTGTCAATCAGATCATCATCAAACACTATTCATTTGCTGATGGCAACGGGAATTCATTTTCCAAACCGTTTGGCGAACGCCCTAGCAAGCGGCAAATTCGATATAGCATTGAGAAGCAGTTCTCTCTAGAAACCAGGCTGCGCAAGAAGCACGGCGATAATGCCTTCGAACTCGATATGGCGCCCACGCTTGCCTCCGCAGTTGAATCAGTCCGCGGGGTCGGCGAAGTCTACGAAATCGATGCAACCATCTTCGACTGTCAGCTTGTTGCCCGAGCTGATCGCGGCCGGACGATTGGCAAAGCAACTGGCTACCATATCATTGACCGTCGAAGTCAGCTTTGCCCCACGTTCTACATCACGCTGGAAACCGCGGCATGGAGTTCTGCTGTACTCGCGATATGTACCTTGGCGGAAAGCAAGCGCGAACTCTGTGAGCGCTACAAGGTTCCGTATGACCCGACGGACTGGCCGGCCGAAGGACTCCTACCCTCGAGCTTCGCTGCTGACCGCGGCGAAATGCTATGCCGAAATAGTGACAGTGTTCCGCTCCTCGGCATTCGAGTAACGAACAACCCGCCCCGCATGCCACGTCGCAAAGGGTTGGTGGAGGCGTCGTTTCACATCATCCCGCAGATAGTCAGCGAAGAAACGCCAGGCTACGAGGTACCCAGTGAATTTAGGAAACGTACGGGGAAGAAATATGGTCAAGATGCCACTTTGAACCTGGACGAGTTCATTCGTACGATGCTCATCGGGCAAATCTCATATAACCGGCGAGTCATGTTGGACTACCCCGCTCCAACGGAGATGCGGCTTGCCGGTACCCCAATAACGCCAATAAACGTGTGGAACTGGGAAATTGCGCAGGGTCGTGGCTTCGCACTCCGTCGGTTTCCTGAGGAGACCCTTCGCCTGCACCTCCTGCCAGTGGATGACGCAACTATCACCGGCTCCGGTATCGAGTTTCGCGGCCTAACTTATCGATGCGACGAACTCGAGTTCCGTGGAGCCTTTGTCGCAGCCGTCCGCAATAGCTCAACGCTGAAGGTATCGTATGACTCGCGCCTAGTAGACACTATCTACGTCCATGATCCTCGCGGGTCCGCAGGAGAGTTCCTGCTCGCACGCTTGTCTCGAGAGTGCGACAACTACCTCGGACTCTCGTTCCCTGAAGTCAAGGCGATTCAATCGACAAAACCAAAACAACGTCAGCAAAAGGAACAGACTGCTGCCGATTCAGCCGTCTTCCGCCATCAGCATCTAGACGCCATGTTTGAGAACGCAAAGGCCGAGACGAAGAAGGCGTCAGCCGGCAAGAGCCGAGCCTCCCGTCGTGCTGACATGGCTGACGACCGCAATGCCGAACTGCGTGCGCGCCGAAGCAAGAGTTCAGTTGCATCGCTCGAGAAGGAGTTTGGCCCACAGCCGGAGAGCCAAACAGTTCCGCCCGAGCAGCCCCGCCCGGCGGACAGCAGTGCCGCCGGAAAGCCCGCTGCCCCCCACCCGCTTTCCCTTGCAGCCAGACTAGCTGCGAAACGACAGGAGCTTCTGAATGGCAAATAATCATCTTGCAGTTGAGGCTGTTTACACGCCCCAACACAACCCTCGGTATCAAGGCAACGCTTTGATCGAGGCGCTGCCTCCGCTTCTGCCTGACGAGGCCATCGCTGACCTTCTGTCAGAGCTCCCGCGCTACAACGCGCCCGACAGGCTGCTACCGAGCGAGGAGCGGCTCGCACGTCTTGGTGCTCTGCCGAGCTTCTTTTTTGTTTTCGAGCGGCACATACATTTGTGCCGAACGCTGGACCTTTTCTTGCGGGAAGGCTATGCGGGCCGTCCGCCGCACTCGGCAGCGCACCTGGGCATACTGAAAGACCTGTACGAATCGGAGAAGACTCGACGGGGCCTTCCATCACCTCCGCAAAACGCTCGCTTGCTAACAAAGGCACTCTTCGGTGTGCCAGGAATCGGGAAATCGGTGAGCCTCATTCGCATGTTGCAGCGGTATCCGCGCGTGATTAAGCATACGAAACTGGGCATCACGCAAATCCCTTACATCATCGTGGAGACTCCTTATGATGGCGCGTCGGTACGTGCAGTGGGCGAAAGCTTGATTCTGGCAGTTGACCAGTTGGTGCCAGAAGCAGGCTACTATCAGCGCTACGTCATTGAAGGAAAGACCAATGCTGATACGTTGCTGAGCCGGGCGTCACGACTGCTAGCAATTCATCACTGCGGCCTCATTGTCTTCGAAGAGATTCAGAATCTGGCGAACGGTCGCCGCAAGACACCGCAACGCGGTGCCCGGGTTCCGCTGACTCCGAGCAAGGGTGATGCCTTAATGACACTGCTGGTGTCCGCCTCAAATGTTCTTCGCACACCGACGTTATTTTGCGGGACCATGAAAGCGAAGGCTATATTGCAATCCGACATGCGCAGCGCGCGCAGAGTCATCGGTCACGGAGCGACAGATTGGAGCGTGTTCAGCCGCGGCACGCGAGACTTCCCTTCGGAGTGGGACGACTTCATTACGAAGCTGTGGAGCTATCAATACGTATTCAACCCCAGCGAGCTCACAGATGCATGCAAGGATACCCTCTACTACTATAGCCAGGGCATACCGGACCTGGCGGTCAAGCTCTTCGTTTCTGCGCAGGCTCGGGCGATTGTCGACGCCTCTGAAATTGTTACCGCAGAGCTGCTTGCGCAAGTTGCCGCCGAGGAGTATGGCTTTATCGAGCCAATGCTAGATGCTATCCGTTCCGGCGATCCACTGCGGATTGCCGAGTGGGAGGATTTGACCGGAATGCTTCCCCCGGACCTGTCAGAAAAACTTGCCGTCGCCCGGATTCAGCATGGCAACCAAACCGCGAGTCTCCCCGCCTCGGCCCCCGGAACGCTTGACCGCTTGTCGATTGTTGCCCAAGTATTGGGAGCCGGTGAGGATGATGCCGTGAAACTCGTCAAGCAGGCCGTCGACGCCTCGCCAGGCAAGTCGCTCTCGGAAGTAACGGCTAAGCTTGCCAAGGACATGGGCCCCAAGGCTCAGGTCAAGCGGGCCGTACAGCGCAGGAAGATGACGGCAACGCATGCAGCGTACGCCCCGGAGGACTACCGCAGTATCCTCACGGCCGAGGGGAAGGGTGACGTCATCGAACGGCTGAATCAGATGCGCGCACTCGCAAGCGCTCAGGCACTGGTTGCCGGTCTTTAGCAACAACGGGGAGCGGCTGTGTTGTATTTACCTCGGCCGCTCCCCGGCGAACTGTGCAGCAGCGTGATAATCCGGGCCGCCAAGCATCTCGGGATGACCGTCCACGCTGTCACAGCGGCCCTTTCCGGCGGGAGAAAGCCTCTTCCGCCCTTCCTCTTTCCCTGCCTCATTGCGAGGATAGCTGACGCCACGGGCATCGACGCTGCCCAACTGTTGGGAGAAAACTCCCTCATTCCATACCTGACCGCTCCCCTTTCATCGTCGCATGCGTCGGCCATCTCTCAACTCTGCTTGGAACCGCAATTTGATGGCAGACACAACCTGCCGACCAGCGCGTATCTTCAACTTCCAGGCGTTGCGGAGCGCAGATTCTGCAGACAATGCATAAGGCAGGACTGCGCCGATCGAGGGGAGAGCTACTGGCACCGGGAGCATCACTTGCCGGCAGTATGCATTTGCGTCTGGCATCAGTGTCCCCTCACCCTTTCGAAACTGGTGTTGAGCGCCGCGGGAGCAACTGCCGGATTTCTTCCGTCAGATATCGACGGGTCTGACAAAAGTCCTGCAGCGGCATCAACGACGCCAACTTGGCTGACCTCAATATCCGCCCGTGCCGCTACCGGTGATACGTTTCTCCGTAGCTTCCCTTACGATCAGGCTGCCAGGCAACTTGGATACTCCTGGGATGACGCCCACTCGCGCGCCAAACTGCTCGGGAGGGCTCTCTCCGCCATGGCCTCAGATGTCGCTCGCATCCTCCCCCTGTCCAGTCTATCGAAGCCCTCATCGCCCATACCCGGCACGACCATGGTGGCCCCAACTTGGCCAACCCTCGTGTGGCTACTCACCTACCAACATCTGGCCACGACCATAGGTTCGCTAAAATTCGATTTAGGCAACGTGAAATCCAAATGACGATACCTAGACATAGGCTAGAGACGATGGCACCGTGGCACATACGGCGGCGCCCCCGCTGGCAGCGGTGTCTCGACCAAAGCTGCCTGGACAGCATCGATTGATGGGTTCCCCTTCCACGGCAGCCATAGACTGATAATTTGGAACGAAGCGGATGCATTGGCTACAAAGCGTCGAAGCAACAGATGACGGCAACTTTCTCGGAACATTCCTCGGCCTGGAGAAGGAGGTTCACAAGGCATACGTCGGCCTCTACAGCGAGCCAAACCAAGCGGTTGGAACACGTCGGAAAACCGTTTCCGCACGTCTCGACTTGACTACCTACGTGTATGTGTCGCCGCGAACCTTCTTTCCGGCGCTGACCATCGAGGAAGCAGGATCCTGCCGACATAGCGTGTTTCAGTTCTGGTCCGATGGCTTGAGTATTCTCGTGCCGGCAGTTTCGTTTATGAAGGCGTTTATGTCAGCGTCCTACAGACATCAACTCATCCTAAAGCCGCATGGACTCGATGAGTTTGGCTTTCTGGACGATGAAGGTACACCTTACGCGTTCGAAACCGGGAGTGGGTGTCAAAGTTCTCCGTCCGCCAGAGACCACGCCGTGTTGCAGTACCTAAGGGCATATCCGAGCGCAACCGCATTCTGGCGCAGCGTTTATACGAACCTCCGTGAGGGTTCCATAGACGTAAGCCTGCCTAAAGCCTCCATGGAGGTCGATGCTAGAGGACACTTAAGGAATACGCACTTTTGCGTAGAGTCTCTGCACATTCACAATGCCACGGCCTTAGAAGATGCCTTTCCTCGTTACAGACACTTGCCACCAGTCATTCACTTTAGCGATCCTCGCGGCGCGCGCGACCCGCGAAACCTCACATGTGCAGACATCTTAAGTGCGGCAAATCCGCCATCGGAGTCCTCGCGGAAGTCCGATCCCCAGCAAACGGGATCTCGGAAGAATTCTTCTGATGTAAAGCCATATGTTCGCCGGCGCAGGCCGCATATTCGACCGGCAGCGCGCATCCAAGGCGACACGCCCTTCGCATCTTTTGATAGTGAACGCCTCAGTCACCTCTTGCATGCAGACATCTTGCTGACAAACCTGGAGTGGGAGGAAGTCCACAAGCTCCTGGTGGCAGAAGGTGATGACCAGCTAGATCTGACGACGCTTCGTGCGTGTGTGGATTGCATCATCCACAGCAAAGCTACCGGAATTGGTTCTGACTCGTTCCTTTCGCCGCTGGATGCTAAGTTTGTTCACAAGAAATATCGCACCTGGCGACAATCTGGTGTCTGGACGGATGTCAGCAGGAAGCTTGTCCAGATGCGAGCGACCCTATCCGCCTGATGACAGTGGACACCTATGGGAGCATCAGCTCGCCTGCCTGACCGAAAACTATCGAAACCAAATATGCAATAGTTAAGTTATTCTTATTGACGGATTTTATCGACTCTTATTTTTACACAGATGCTTCTGCGCTCATTTTTAAGCTCTAAATAGAATTGGCAGCTTCTCTAGCTAAACGCTCCAATCTCGGCACACCCGCCAGCCAGTGGTGCCTGAATTGGCTTCCGGAAAATAAAAGGATTCATCATGAAACATGTACGCATTTCTAAGGCGCAACTCACAATCTTGACCGACCAATCTGCTGGCATGATAGTGGGAATGTCAACCAGGCCTGCGCCAAGGGGAAAACGTAAACCAGGTACTGACCAGAGCTCTCCCCTACCGCGGCTGGAGCCGGACGTGCTTCGGAACTCTATCGTAGAGGTCGACTCCACCACAGCTTCTATTTTCTTAAAATCCTAGACGTTAGCAGCGAACGACATCGCGCCTGCCAAGCTGCACATGCTATTGGCTCGAGTTACATCCAATCGGCCTCCCGCCTGTCCTCGCCGACCCTTGACTCTGCTGCCGCGTGCGAAGCAGCCTGCTCCAGCAAGGCCGCATGCGCTTTGGGGACAACGAGCATCGTTAAAGCAAGGCCTTCGAGGATACGCAGAACGTGTTCCAGCGTCACGTTTCTCCCGTTCTCCAGTTTCGATAGCATGCCAACTGAGACACCGCAGCTTTTGGCCGCCTGGTCGATCGGCATGCCATCGGCGGCACGGCTCGCTCTCACACGATCCCCGAGATTATCAATAGTTCGAATCGTGGCGCGAGACGGTGGCGTTGCGTCGGGCAGAGGTCTTGGCATTTTGGCACTCAACTGAACCTGAAAGCCTTCATCGGCGCGGATTCCCAGGTTGTTTCACGAAAGTGAAACTATACCAGATAGGATTCGAGACGCGAACTCGGGGAGCGCCCACACCGCCTCCCAGCTAGGCCACCCAGAGAGCCGCCTCTGACGCCATCCCCCACACCGTGGCACCACACCAACGGCTACCGGAATCAAGAGTCAAGCGGTGCAGCACTTCCCTATCTAGCTCCCAGAGAGACTCCACGCTTGGCCGGCAGACTTCTGGTCCCAATATAAAACGCGCGTCTATACAAGTTCGTGGCATCGACTGAAGGAAGGTGACGCCACCCCTCTCAATGAGACGCCGATGACCAATACAACCTCAACAACTACCTCAGTTACCGAAATTCCTTGGCCGCAAGCGCAAGCTATCGACCATCTCCCTAGACACAAGACATGGCAAGCGCAGCGCTCGTGGACAGCCACGGCTCCGGTGGGCCAGTTCCCCTCTGTCGCCAACGAACTGGCGGGAGAAAGCGAATTCGTCCTCGCGAAATGGCCGGCATACGTGGAATCGCCACAAGACTGGATGTTCGAAGGTTTGGCGTTCGCCACGAGAAGCCGTCGCAACTATGCTAGTGCGGTCATCCGTGTTGCCAACCGGTTTGAAATCCCCCTGTCAAGCGTACGGAACCTCATCGGATCCTCGCACCAACGAGGAGAGCTCGCTGTAGTCTATGTTTCTACGAACAACCGTGCTTTCGTAGTCCGTTACCGATTCGGCGAGCAGGAACTGGCGCTACTTCGCGCAGCTGAGGATGCTGCACGTGGCATCCTGAAGACAAAGCCGCGAAGAGTGCCCAAGCCGAAGCCACCCCAAAAGGGAGAGCCGCTGTATCTCGACGACTTGCTGCGAAAGTTTGCAATCACGAAGGCGAACGGGGAAGAACTGACGGACCCACGGGACATCAGGCGAGCGGTAGTCAAGTGGGCACACTGAGACCGTGCTGCTGGCGCCCTGGACATCGACCTTGCCGACACGTCAGCGGAAGAGGTTTCACATGTCTCAGTTCAGCCGCGGTGTCGATGTTCCCGCTAGCTCCTAAAACGATTGGCTAAAACCCGGTGCTACAAGATGGATGCATACGAATCCATCACACAGCACCCCGGGGCGCTCGGCGCCGTTTCTGAAGTGGCTAGGCGGCAAGACGAAAGTCCTGCCACACATCGGGGCTCTTCTTCTTGCCCACAGACCGCGCCGCCTTATCGAACCATTCGTCGGCGGCGGCAGTGTGTTCCTCGGCACCGAGTTCGAGGAGTACCTGCTTGTCGATGCCAACACCCACCTTGTTGAGCTCTACCAAGCCGTGCGAGACAACGTCGATAGCCTTCTGGACCGTGCGCGCCCCTTGTTCTCTCCTGCAGCCAACACACCCGACATCTATAACACGGTGCGAGACGCGTTCAACGCAGAATCGAATTCACTTACACGTGCTGCATACTTTCTGTATCTAAACAAATTCGGTTACCACGGGATGTGTCGATACTCCCAAGCTGGCCGTTTTAACGTGCCTTTTGGTCACAACAAGTCGGCTCCATCGCTGCCGGAGCCCGAGATACGCGACGCCTCCCTGAAGCTGCAACGAGCAATCTTGCTCTGTGCTGATTTCACTGCTGCATTCGATGCCGCGCGCCCAGGCGATGTCATTTACTGCGACCCGCCATACGTCGACCAAGAGCATGCCGAATCATTCCGGGCTTACGTCGCCAGCGCATTTGGGAACAAGCAGCAGGAACTGTTAGTAGATCTCGCACGAGATGCTGCCAGCAGAGGCATTCCAGTCATTGTTTCCAACCATTTGACCCCCTACTCGCGTGAGCTCTACCACGGCTCGGTGGTGCATGAGATTGAGGTCAAGAGGAGCATCGGTGCGAGCACTTCCAAACAGCGAACCGCGCAAGAAGGACTGTTTGTGTTCAATCCCGAGCCGGTTGGCACTGCTGCTACGGCGGGCACCCATCCGTCGGTCCGCGTGGGGACCGTCCATCCTCAGTCGGAGTCCAGTTTGACCACGCAACCGCTCGCCGTGGCAGTCGCTGCGGCACCTTAAAGGTCTCTCCCCATGCGTCAAATTGCGCTCCCGTCAAATCCGGCGCGAGCGCAATTCATTTTAAGTTCCATTTTTTCTATTTAGGTTTCGTCCCCGTATAAACCTTCTCGCTTTACGTCCCAACGGCTCACCGCGGGACGCACACCTTGTCCCCGGTCGCTGTGTTCATCAATTGACTAGGGACGACAATGTCAGTATCAGTTCAGAAGCCGCTGCGCGTGGCCGAATTTTTCGCAGGTGTAGGTGGTTTCCGTATCGGCCTCGAGGCCGTTCACGGTGATCCATTCAAAGTGGTATGGAGTAACCAGTTCGAGCCTAGCAAGCGGAAGCAGGTCGCTAGCGCCATCTATCGAGCGACCTGGCAGGACGGCTGCCACCTAAACAGAGATATTTTCGAAGTTCTGGCGTCGGAGCAAGACTACGAAACCTTGCGCGCAACTCATCCCGACCTGATCGTCGGCGGTTTCTCTTGCCAAGACTACTCCGTGGCTCGGCCCCTGTCGCAATCGAAGGGTCTTGCTGGCAAGAAAGGAGTTTTGTGGTGGTCGCTCGTCGAGGTCCTACGTCGACGAATTGAGGACGGTGAGCCCGTAAAGTATGCCGTCTTTGAGAATGTAGACCGACTCATCTCGTCACCTTCTGCCTGCCGTGGCCGGGACTTCGCAATGATTTTGTCGTCACTCGCTCAGTTGGGCTACGCCGTAGAGTGGCGGGTTATCAATGCTGCCGCCTACGGATTCTCTCAAAAGCGCAGGCGCGTTTTCATCGTTGCATCCCACTGCAGTACCGCTCTACATCAGCGGACCAGCCGGACTGCGGATTCTGGTGGAGGCGAATGGATGCAAGCGGGTGTACTCAATCGCGCCTTCCCTGCCTGCTTCGCTGAGGCTTATACGGGCTATGAGCATGCTCTGACAATCGGCCTTGAGCCCTTCGATACTCAGCTTCAGTATCGGGAACGCAGTGACGGGAAGAGTTGGTTCAAAAAACTCCGGCGTGATGGTCGGCGGTCGAGTGTGGACAACGAAATCGGCCCCGGCGGATGGCATTCGCTACGCTGATTTCACGGGGCATGATCGGCCCCTGACTTTGGGCGACGTCCTCCGCGACACCACCATTGTCACACCGAGCTACTATCTCGAGAGCGAAAGCCTCCAGCGTTGGCAGTACCTGAAATCAGCCAAACGCGAGGCACGAACGTCCGCCGATGGGCACGAGTATAAGTACGCAGAAGGCGCAATGGTTTTCCCGGACCCGCTTGAGAAACCTGCTCGTACTATCCTCACTAGCGAAGGGGGAACGGCACCAAGTCGGACGAAACATGCTGTCATTGACAGCACTGGCCGGCATCGTCGTCTGACCCCAGAAGAGTTGGAAGCACTACAGGGTTTTCCTCGTGGTCACACGGACCATCCCGGCGTTACGCCCATCCAGCGAGCATTTTTGATGGGGAACGCCTTGGTAACAGGGGTGGTTCGACGTATTGGCGAGGGCCTCTACGAAGCGCACGTGCGTTCCGACACCTCTGGTTCAGCAGTCGAAGTGAAGACTTGTCACTACGGTACACAGGCTCCGAACGACCTTGGCGCTGAGAAGGCGGCAGCCTAGACACTGGGTGGGGGACCGCCGTCGGTCCCCCTGTGCTATTCATCGTTCATTGTGACGCGGGAAAAGCCTGGGGCTATTGCTCGCGCTCGCCAACCTTGACCAAGGTTGCAATTACACCACCAAAGCTCGTTGGCTCGACACGACGCACATATATATCCCTCGAGAGCCTAAGCTCAGTCAGCTCGCGGTTCAGTTGATCGAGTTGCTCGCTAACACTACCCCTGAGCGCGCGTTCACCTTCTTCGTGCATAGCTCCCGACGCATCGCTCGCAGGCGAATCACACAGCCCCATGGGCACAGCGTGGGCGTGGGCGGCGGATTCTGTCACTATGCGAACGGCGAACTTGAGTGCAGAACCAAGCGCTTCATCGTTACATGACGCCACTGCCTTCGAAGCTCCTGTGCCCGACGCACACATTGCTTCCGCGGCGTCAGCAATGTGGCGCGCCAAGTCCATACTCACCCCGTGGTTCTCAGCTATTACGGCGAGCTGACCTTCTGTAAGGAGGTGTGCGGACATGGTGTGCTCCTCAGTCGCTTGTCTCGGCCCAACGGCGACCGTTTGAAGAAACACTAGCACACATTTGAGACGCTCGCCGCTACCAGAGTAACCGGGTCGCGGTGCGCTGTGTGCACTGTCTTGGCTAGTAAAAAAAAAGCAATTCTTTGTTTATAGGCGGCAGTTTGGAGGCCACACGCGTCTAAATCGATTTAGCTAAACTCATTCGTGACGGCAGTCCCTATAAGTTGCACAAGCACCAACCGTTGCTTCCAACTTCCTAAGGACACACAAAATGACGAAGACTGCCACTCCCCACACGCTGATTCCGCTGAACACCTTGACGCCGCTCGTTCCCGCTGCAGAAATTGCCTACGGCCGCGACTTTCCCGGTTCTAACACGCTCCGAGCGTTTCCCGACCTGCCAATCATCCGTGTAGCGACACCGGACGTCTTTTCGGAGGAATTCTCCCGCGCGATGAGCAATGTGTCAGTCGGCACGGAAAGCATCACGGTGCCCGGTCGCTACCTGGGGACCATGCGCATCCAGGTCGGGCCCCATCAAGCGCGCGCCCTTCGCTGCGTGGTAACGGACACAATCTGTCAAAAGATGCTACTTCCTTGCTGACGGCGTGTCCGAATCCGCAATCGAGCCACTGTTCACATCGTTCGCACCCAGCCGTCTAGTGTAATGCGATGGAGTCCGAACTTGGCTAAAGCTGAAGTAAGACTGATCGCAAAGAATTCGCCTAAATTTAAGTTACCGATCTACCCAAAATATAAAACCGATATCTACTCTTGAACAGGTACGACAAACCGCCTACCACCCTCCCCCAAGGAAACTACTATGAACGCCATCGCACAGACCTCGCTCGCACATACATCCAATCAATCGCAAGTGCCTCAGATTCCGGGGGCAGCTATTCGCTATGGCAGGGACTTCCCGTCCAGCCAGATGCTCCGCGATTATCCTGACCTCCCGGTTCTCCAGTTCATCGCGTATGAGATTCCAGCTGACTACGCTCCAGATAGCCACCCTGAAATGTCCATCGGCAGCGGCGGAATCCCGTCTCCCGACGGCACGCTTGGTACTTTGCGATTCCAAATGAACGACCACCAAGTGTACGTGCTCGTGAATCCGGCAGACTCCGTTTTCCGAAAATGCCTAGCCGCATGGCGCGCCGCAGGCAAGGTTGGAATCGTCTGTGACCTTGGGGACAGGAATTTTGTCGCACTGCCGGAAATCGGCCAGACCTTTGGACGACAACTGGATGTTGTTGCCAATACTAATCCAATAAGCAGTTCCCGCTTCGTGCGGCATGCCTTTGCGCTAATTGGCAGCGGCCTGCTTGCAGCGCAAGCGACCTCGGATGTCGAGACTTTCTCTGTGCTGCGCTCCGCAACGGCCTACCTTCTGGTGACCAAAGCAGTCGACCGGGACGCCAAGGCTTTGGTGGAGGAAATCGACGCGAGGGCGCAACTCGCTCCCCAGCGTTCGCCTTCTTCGGCGTTTCACTGACAGAGACCGTGCGGATTCGCAACTACCTCCATCTCCAATAGCGCGCCTCCGCCGCAGGGCTTAGCGCGGCCATCGCGACGCTATGGCGTTGGCACCGCGTGGGCCGCTACCGGCCCACAGGCTGAGCGTTCGGCGGCGATCGCCGCTGTGCATGCGAGATGCTCCGGACATACCGAGTACCAGAGCGCAAGAAATTTTGTCTCAAATATAGGGCTAAAAACTCGAGCTATATATGCTCACAGGAAAATCCCTGAAAACCATCAAGGACTAATTATGAAAAATCAAATTACCGAGACCCGTGAGACCGCTGAAACCGTGGAATCCCCTCACTGTGGTCATGCCGTCACAAAAGTGCTGTTGCCAGATGGCTGCATGCAAGAGTTCCAAGAACAAGCAGCGTCGTTCTTCGAAGAATACAGCAACCAGACAGTCGGATACCTGATTACGACGCCGGAAAAACTCGCCGCAATAGCGCCTTACACAAACGCGGCGGCTGCAGCATGCGTCGTAGTTCGTGACGAAGCCGCGTTCGATAAGTGCGCAAGCATTTGGCAGGCCCCGCAAATCTGGAATTCGCCCAGCTTAGACCTGACCAGGTGCCTGACATTTATCACATTCGACCGCCCGCAAGGAGAGACGGTCACCGAAGACATCATCTGCATTCCTAGTCAGTTCCTCGACCCGGCTATCGATGATTCCATGGACACCGGGCATCTGGTCGTAATTTTATGCAGCCTCTCACGAGCCATGCTCTTCGTCTTCCCGTTCGACGATGGCGACATGGGCTGCCTGCAGGCATCTTGCCTCCAAACAGGGGTCAACTGGCGACCATATCGCGTGTATGACGAGCAGACCATGGAGGATGCTGCAAGCAAATACGGCCATCTTCACAAAGGAAGTTCCAAGGGATGGGGAATGGAAATCACCTCAGTCTTTACAGAAGAGGAAGCCGGCCTCCATCACGAGCAGCAACACTGATGGCAATGCCCCACCATCTCCTTCGCTGAAGGCGCCGGCCGACGCAGTTGCCGACATTCTCAGGTGCTCCTTTCGGGGCACCGTTTTTTGCGCTCGCGCATCTCACCGTGGCTTCCCCTGCATGCAATCATGCGTGCCATGGACGATTTCGATTCTTCGTTACCAGCCCGCTGTCATGAAGACCCTGGCAGCAGAATTCGTCCAAACGTGGCAAGACAAGGCAATGGCGTTCTTTGACGATTATGCCAACACCTCAGTCGCCTGTGGCTAAAAACCCGTGGCTACAAGAGGAGCAGGAACTAGACGACATCTACTGGAGAATTAACTTGCAAAAAAATGGTGATTTTCATTCGGCAATTTACAACGTAGTTGAAGAGGCGTTGCTGTACGCTGTCGAACTGCTACAACGAATGGACGATACGTTGAATTATGGAATCGTTCCGCTGTCCCCCGACGTCCTCGTATGGATGATTGATAAATACGAACCGAATCTAATCGCCAATCTGCGCCACAACGGGCATTTGGAAGAATTTTTGATGCGCCTCGGACAGTATAAGCTACTGCGCGCGGCAGCGATTTCGCATCAAAGGGATGAGCACTGCCTTGCAGAGGAAGAGATGTGCCACGATCTGCAAGACTTTGGACATGTTGAGCTTGAACATCTGGCGCAGGTTCTTCGCACAGACGACTGGAAGCCAGATGATGACAGCGCCACTGCTGTATTCAATAAAGTCATTTTCACCGCTATCAGTCGCGAGAAAATTTCGCGAGAGCGTTTGTATGAAGTGTCTGTAGATGTGGCTAAATCCATCGGTACACGCACTGATACAACCGAACGCAACTATCTTCTCGACAGCGAAAGCTCAGGCCTCACCGGTGCCGAAAACCAGCACTCGGAAAGCACGCAGCTCTCGAACGCACTGCGCTACGCCAAGGATATTCTTCATAGATTGGACAGTGGACAGCATAGCCAATTCTGGTGCAACGTCTACACGTCAATCTTTGGAGAGTGGCTCGCATTCGATTACCCAGAATTAGCAAAATCTATTTTGCTCAGCGAAGAATATGAAAATTTTTATGACCACCTTTCTGGTTATACAAGGCGAATGCAAACGGCAGAACATATTTTAAATAAACTTAGTTTCCACCTGGAAAAACTCATTATAACATGTGTTGATACTGAGCTCGAAGCTGTTCGACTCATTGAACAAGCTATCCTTGCGCACGGGGATGCAGTCGATAAGAACGACATTCCTTCTCTCGCGAGAGACGTGCTGGCAATGATAAAACGGCGTGCCTACCCCCATGGTAGCCCCCGACACAAAATCATGCAAACAGACGAAAGCTCTGTTTCCATCGATACTATCCGCCATGACTCCATCAACAGCACCACATGTTATATCCTTGATTCCAACGATCTTCCTTACGCGTTCCAGGGGAAGACAGATGAGCCTCAATGCCTCGCCGTTCGTCTTCCGGAAGAGCGCCTAGTCCTATCCGACGAGCTAGCCGATTCTTTCGGTCTAAAAAATTTCTGGTCCACTTTTACCAATGGTGATTTTCACTCTGAACTCTCGATTAATAAAGCATTCTGGTGCGAGAAAAAGGTACTATGGCCATCCATTTTTAGGTTCCGAACGTCAATTCCTGTTTTATACGTACTCAACGAAACTAGTATTTTTGTCAACTATAGATTCAATCACTTTGTGAACATTAATGAAATCAAAGGATTGACACGACATACTATTGACTCAGTGCACATCAACGACGGAGAATGGACTTATCGCGCTGAATTTCTGACATCAAAATTGCCTGATGGAACACAGGTTAAGCCAACGCTTCTGCGAAGAGTCGTTGACCTCTCCGGCTTTCAGCGAGACACGTCGCTGGGCGATGCCTATGTCAAGCTCCGACCGGAAGTGTTGCAGTCGGATTAAGGGAATTTCTGGGCGTAACTAAAGGTCCGGAAAGAGCCATCTTGCGGTGCCCCTGCCTTGGGGTACCTCCTTGTTCCCTAGCACAGCATCATCTCGCCTCGAGAACTCTTCCGAAGCTCCTCGCCTCGCGCCTCTTTAGGCAAATTGATTATGGACCTCAGCTCGCGGACGGTTAGATCACTCATGTGGCCCGGGATCCGATCCATAGAAATATAGAATTGATTTCTATTCAAACAACAAGAACTATATTTGCACCGGATTCATGCTTACCTCATACTCCAACTTCATAATTACTTTACCCCACCACAGCCTTACCAATAACACTTACATATCGATAGAGGAAAATACCACTGGAAAATCTGATAGTGAAATCGCCAAGTTGAATTTATTCGTTCACGAACTGCCATCATCAAATTTTCCAGATGTCTCCGAACGGCCAACCCTGACCGTCGGCGGTGTCGATATTAGCGGTCAAATTATTGGCGTTCTGGCTCTTTCTTGGAAAGGTGAAACATACCACTTCCTGTTGGATTCCGCCGACCCGTTCAATAAACTTGCCGTTTCTAAGTGGATTTGCAAACAAAAAGCTATTATTGTGTTTGACGATCTTTTCGACGAAATTCAGTTGAATGCAGAGGTGCGTCTCGGGGCGGGCGCAAGGTACTGGTTTCTCGCAAATCATGCGAAACAAGACGCCATGAAACTTGGGGCAATGTGTTCAGTTCTGCTGATGGTACTAGCCACTGAAGAGATACAAAACGATGGTGAACCTATTCTTCGAGATTTTTTAGGATTCTATCTTCACGAGAACTCAACCACTGTTCTGGATGCATTCCGCGCCGGTCTCGAATGTATTGAGCGCACACCAGAAGCATCAAAGATAAGGAATCGCGCAAGATTTGTGAGCAGAGGAGATTTCCATGAGCTCAAGCGCCCGCCTTATCAGGCCGATTCCTCAGCGGAAGAAGACGCGAGCTCACGTCGCATTGTCGAGAAATTTCCCTTGCCCGATGACTGTATGCAAGAGCTCCAAGAAGCGGGGGCTTTGTTCTTCCGGCAATACGCAAGCCGAGCTGTCGGGTACTTGGTTACGGCGCCAGATAAGCTTCTATCGATTGCGCCTTATTCGTGCGCGGCGACAGTCCCTTGCGTAGTCGTTCGGGATGAAGCCGACTTCGATGAATGCGTAGGAAACTGGCATTCCCTTTCCGTCTTTAACGTTGAAAGTCTGGACCTGACCGGGTGCGTGACCTTTGTGACGTTCGACCGTAGAGAGGGTGCCGAGGGAGCGATCTGCATGCCCGACCACCCGCTTATCCCCGCCTTCTCTGATGCCGTCGAAATTGGAGAGCTAGCTGTAATCCTGTGCAGCCCGTCACGCGCCATGCTTTTCATCCTCTCGTTTGATGATACAGACATGGACGAACTACAGGCAGCATCAGTGCAGTCCACCAATTTTCGTCCGTATCCGATGTACGACGAAAAGACGCTGGAGGAAGCGGCCATGAAACATGGTCATCTCAACAAGAGCACGTCCGAAGGCTGGGGAATGGAGATTACCCACGTCTTAACCGCTCAAGTGGATAGCGTCGTCTGAGAGCGAAAATCTGGGGGCAGCGGCGAATCCTGATGAACTATAGTCATGTTGTTAATTGCATTAGTTTGACGGCACGAGGTAATGGCACGATGGGTACCGGCGTCGCCCCCTCAGCCTGACTCACCATGGGGAACTGGCCGCATGCAGAACTTCTCGGCTTTTCGACTATCACCGATGCGTGAGGATAGGTTCCGACGTCTTATTTCGGTCACCACACGACAGTTACATTGAAGTATCGGCCACTGACATTGTGAGGAGGCATGTTCCAATCAAGTGCCCTCGCAGCCGACGTCATCCGCACGCTCGGTCCAGATCTGCTGGATGACATGAGGTGTGCAGTGAATCCTAAGCTCATACATAGTTGGCCCGACATGCTTCTCCGCGGCCCGGCGGAGCACTTCCCTGTCCAGAGGCATCTCGCTATGTTGCTGTTTTTGAACCTGACAGGGAGCCAATAGGCCGTCGAACGCGATCGGAACTTCATTTTAGAAGTCGGCAAATGATTTTAGGTATTTTGCGCGTCTAACGACTGTCGCTATAGGTTACAGAGCAGCTACGACACGTTGCTCACAACCAACCTAAGGACATCGTCATGATGACAAATTCTGCCGCAAATGTAATGGCCCACCTCCGCCCAGTGGCTCTGCGAGTTCCCACCGCAACTATCGCACGGGGCCGCGACTTCCCCCAGTCCAAGAACCTGCTTGCTTATCCGGACCTGCCGATTCTGTGCTTTGCAACCGAGGATATCTCTTCCAGCGAGCTCTCGCGCTCGCTAGACAGTGGCCTGTCCGTTGGCACAGGCGGCATCCCTGTGCGCAAAGGCTACCTGGCCACCATTCGTATCCAGTGCGGCGCTCACCAGGCTTATTTAGTTGTGAACCCGCGAGACGTCGAGCTCCGGACCATGCTGAATACTTGGCGTTCAGTCGGAAAAATCGGCATTGCGTGGGAGAGCAGTGACAACAAGCTTGTGCTTGTGCACGACTTTGAGAAGAGTATGGGCCAGCACCTCGACAAAGTCGGACTAACCAAAGGACTGTCGAGTAGCGACTTTGTTCAGCATGCATTCCCCTTGATTGCAACGGGATTTTTGGCAGCACAGGCCACCAAACCTTACTCCCTCTTGAGCAACTGAAATGACTACTCCCCTACCGTACACCTTCGGCACCTTTGGTCCCTCCTACGCCCTTTTCAGCTTTGACGATGAAGGCAGTCTTCGACTCGACAGCTACACCGTTTCCGACTTGACAGAGGACGAAGTGCAAGAACTTAACATCGCTCACGCTTACAACAACCTGAGCGTTCCGCTAAGGCTCTGGGAAAAATACGAGGAAGACTGCTACTTCACCGGCGGCGGGCGTGACCCCGAGGCCTACCTCTTCTACGGAAGCGAAGAAGACCTGGACAACTTGCAGGACGACTGTGTTCACGAAGACGACGCGCTGCCCTTTCTGTATCTTGTCATCAGTGAAGAGTCTGGTTGGGACTTCAGTGAGGGCGGCGAGCACCGCAACGTAGAAAAATTCATAGCAGATGCTCGCGCTACGTTCGAAGGCTGCGCCGAGGGTGTTGCGTTTCGCTGGGAAGCCCTGCCAAGCGATGAAGCGTTACGCGAGGCCCATACCGAGTTGTGCGCGGAAGCTGACGCCGAGTTCGAAGGAGACTGATAACAAGACGGGCTCCTAGGCGGGGGCCCTTTGGAGACAAAGATGAACTCTCTCAATACACAAACACAACCCTTCGAAGCTGCAGGCATCACCCACGCCAAGTTCATCGAACGTTGTCAGCAAGGGGGCTTCAGCTACGAGCTAACTTGGTTCTGGTCCGGCCGCAACCGCCACGGCCGCTTGATTGTCCGGCATAACGTCCGCTCGGCGCCCCTCGTGATCGACTTTGCCCGCAATGCTGACGGCTGGGCCGCCGCAGACGAGACGATGGACCGCCTGAGCACCGGGTCTCCGTGGCACCTGGCCGTGCTGGAAGCAGTGCGGTTCATGGAGCCCGTGTACCAATGCCACGCCGCAGAATTTGGAATCAGCGGGCGCAGCTCTGAGCCCCGTGGCACGCAAAACAGGAAGGACCACGAAGCCAGGGAGTCCATATAAAACTACGCCCTATAACCGAAGGACTTTGCGGCACCCTCGCTCCGGAACATGGACTTCCGTGCCGGAGCGCGGCAAGCGTTCAGACAACTTCTGCCCACGGCGGCCGATGACGCCCGCCGCGGCAGCATGCACTGACCAGCCACGTCGCGCGGCATAGTTCACAGCCCCAATGGTCGACGTATAGGCTGGGTAGACCTTGATGATGCGACGAATCAGAATTCGTGAGACTGCGACTTCTAAGAAATCAAGGACTTATCCACAAATTCTGTCGCGGCTCGTTCGACTTAGAAATAGTGAGACTGGTCGGAATTGAAACGCAAATCCGTTGGACCGCTCCGCGCGCGGTTGCCGGCTCTGAGGCCTTCTATCGGCCGGGAAGTCGTCGCTCGACGGCAGAGGTCGCGAGAGCCGGTCACGCGGCTAGGGCCTTCCCGACTCGGATCGTTGAAGAGGCACGTGGTGCTTGCGACAAAGCGGCGCCGGGCAGCACACAGCACGGAAAATCTCGGACGAGAACGCGTGCCGCGCGAGTTTTGGTAGTTGGTAGAGGGGGCACGGCAAGACGTGACGTGGCAGATTGCGTCTATTCCCCCCTTTCGCAACTGAAAGAAGCGCTGCGGACCTTATCCGACGAGCGAGCGCGGGTTGTCGCTACAGGATTCCCCCCTCCCACTGTTACACTCGTATCTCTAAGAAAAAAAGGGGGGCTGAATGGAAGATCTGACCGACGCCACAACACGAGAAAGCGTCTCAGGATTCAGCGTTTCGGAACTCAGCCAGAGGATGCTCAAGAGGGCTGTGGAAGAAACGGTGCCGCCTGGACGTTCGCAACTGCTGCAAGTAGCCCAAAACCTGTGCAGGTCGGTGTGCGAGGCCGCCGTGCTCCGCAACGACCCAATGTTGCGATACGACAGCCTCGCTGAGACTTTCATCGAGGAGCAATCTGAACGCGTTCGCGACATTCTCTCGGCCATCCCGTCGGCGTTCCACCATATCATGCTGAGTAGTCTGGACGGTGACATCTATCCTTTCGGGATGACAGTGTCTGAGATGACAAAGGCCGCCCAGCGCGTCACCGACATCAAGCCCGAAGACATGATCAAGGCCTATGGGACGGTATGGATGCACGTGAGGGCCTTGAGCGAAATCCGGCCGGGCGCGAAGTCAAAGAGCATGCGTGACCTGTGCCTACCCCCTTTGAAGGACAGCCTAGAACACGTCGCTGAACTCTACCTTGCGGGGGACGACTTTGTTTCGCCTCTACTCGAATGGGCCATCGTGGATGCTCTCGCCCTCGACCGGATAACCGATTTTGCGTCGTCCTGTGCTTTCACCGGAAACCTCCCTGACCCGCCTGACGGCCAGATCCTCGAAGGTCCCCTGCTGCCAGGCGTCGGGACGCGCCAGATGGGAGCAAAGTTGCCAAAGCCGCTGGCGGGCCTCGGAAAAGACCTCGCCGAAATCGCCGGAAAATTCGGCGTCGAACTCGCTGCGCTTGGAGTCACCTGGTGGCTTTGCGAATGGCTGGCCGGCTCAGAGGGTCTGGCCAAGTGGATTCTGTTCTCTGGCGTCACCGCCGGGCGGTGGGTGTCCAATGCCGTGAAGTCGAATGGACCGAAGGCCCATGAGGCGAAGGGCGAGACGAATCTGCGGATGCTATGGGACATGGGTATCGTCCACGAACGGATTCCCGCGATGAACATAGGTTTGCTGCAGCACCTGCTCTACCGCCTCGAGGAACGCGGCGCGGCATTTAACCCCGCTATGTACGCCATTCTCGAGAAGCGGGCCCGTCGCGAGGCCGCCCGGCGATGACCCTCGACCGTGCCCGTGGAGCTGGAGCACGAAAAAGGCGCCCCGGGGGCTAGCCGTTAACAAAATCTGTTGAAACGCAAAACGGGTCCCGTCTTTCAGATGGGGCCCGTATTTTTGCCTGTAAACGGGGTTCCGCGCTGGAGAAAGCCACCCCTTCCTTCTCCTGAGGTGCAAGGCCTACAAGTGCCGATAGCTGCACACTCGTTCTGCGGCTTGCGCAGTTGCCTTCGTATGAGGTCTGAGCGTCGCTGAACGACCGATTCTGTTGAAAAACTCGGTTTGGATATCGATCGGGATAGGCGTTCGCTCCCGGTGGGGCTCGCGTTGATCTGCGGCGCCCGAGCTTCGAGGGTCTTCCGACCTAGTGCATCGCGGCTAAGCCGCTATCGCATTCATATCTTCACCGAACGGCATCAACCGCTTTGCCATTCGTCGCAGATTTTGCGCTGTTGCTGCTAGTAGGAACTCGTCCTGTGCCCCAGTTAGCCCTCGTAGCCGCAAGCGATCCAGTTTCAGGATTCGTTTTAGATGAGCAAATAGCATTTCGACCTTCTTTCGCTCCCTGCGCGACCGCTTGAACTCCGGTGTCGCCGAGAGCTTCCGTGCCACGTCACGCGCGTTCTCGTGGACGCTGCGTGCGATCTTGCGGAATGGCATGTTTGGGCAGCATTGATTCTTCATCGCGCACCCACCACAGTCATGCTGGCTGGATCGATAGATGACGGTGTCGGCCTTCGTGATGTGAGTGCGTGGGTTCGTATATGCACGCCAATCGCTGCGCAGAGCCTTGTCACCAGGGCAGCGGTACTCATTGGCTTGCTCGTCCCAACGGAAGTCCTCTCTCGGAAACGTGCCATCGTCGCGACGGGTCTTGTCCCAGACTGGAACATGAGGCGCGATCGCTTTCTCTTCGACCATCCACCCGAGCATTGGCGCGGTCCCATAGGCGGTATCGCCGGCAAGACGCTGAGGTTTAAGAGCAAAGCGTTCTTCGACTCTGTTGACCATCGTCTTCGTTGACTCCACCTCTGCGGTTCGATACGCGGGGGTGGCCTCGACGTCCAGGATGATTCCCGCGTGCAGGTCGATCAGGTAGTTGGTCGAGTAAGCAAAGAAGGCAGGGCCACCGGGTGCCGCGGTCCAGCGCGATGCCGGATCAGTCAACGAGATGCTCTTCGGCGGGATCGTAGGCTCTGCCTCGGACGCTGCGTCGTCCTTGATTTTATTGACCTCATCCAGCGCAGCAAGGTATTCGCGAACGGCGCGGCTAGGGCCTTCGCCTTGGTTCCAATCGATGATCTCCGTTCCCGCCACGCCTCGGGAGCGATTTGCGTCTGCCTTGATGATGCTCGCGTCGACAGCAAAGCCTTCGCCTTGAACCAGCCCTTCCGCCATACAACGGCGAAGGACCATCTCGAACACGTGACGCAGCGCGCCGCTTTCGCGGAAGCGGCCATGGCGATTCTTGGAGAACGTTGAGTGATCGGGAATTGGATCTTCGAGACCAAGCCGACAGAACCAGCGATAAGCCAGGTTCAGATGAATCTCTTCGCAGAGGCGGCGCTCTGACCGAATGCCAAAGCAGTAGCCCACGATGAGCATGCGAACCATCAGCTCGGGATCAATCGAGGGGCGCCCGGTGTGGCTGTAGTAAGGCGCGAGGTGTTGGCGAAGATCGCCAAGATCGAAGAACCGATCAATGCCACGCAAGAGGTGGCTACGGGGCACATGGTCATCAAGGTTGAACGAGTAGAAGAGCCTATCCTGCGATCCAACTTGTTGACCCATCATGGCGAAACCCTCGTCGAACGATGATCTCAAGGATAGGTGCCGACGTTCCGTGATGCCGAGTTTTTCAACAGAATCGACCCAAAGCAGACAGTCTAAGTTGCTAGAAAGCGGCCAGTCAACATTCAGCTCCGGGGGAAGGGCATCCGTCGGTGGTGAAGCTGGTTGACGGACACACAACCGCCTGTAGAATCTCGCAAACGATTGCCCCTGGGACGGGGATTTCTCCGGTCCGTACCAAACTTCCTCCACGACAATGCATCAGACTAATCTGAGTGAGATTACCTTTCATATAATCGAGTCGGGTCAATCGCTTCCTTCTTCCGGTGAGGCATTCTTACTTCGCGTCAGCGACTGGGACGATTATTCTTATAAGACGAGCTTTTTTGTCACATATGTCGACCCCAACGGAAAGGTTTGTGATCTCGGAACGGTGAAGATTGGCTTAACTAATCAACAGGTTGGCTGGACGAAGAGTCACCTACCACCGGTATTTTTTAGATTAACGGAAAGATGTTTTTCGCTCGGTCAAGACGTCGAGTATTACAAGAACCTAAGAAAATTCCTTACCGGCGATAGGCTGGACTACTATCTACACGCCATGCAGGACGTGGTGCGGAACGTCGAGAGAATCTCGGTCTTAAAAAGTGAGATGGTTTTCAAGGTCTCGCTAATGCGGACCGTAAGCCTGTCCTCTATCCAAGGGCAATTTGATCGAGTCCTGAAGGGGCTGGCCGAGTTAACGCCGTTCAATTTCAGATTTCGCTCAGGCGGAGACAATCAGCAAGCTGCCATCGACTTGGCCTTCGATGTGGATCCGGAGTCGTCGCCACCAACCAATCTGCACGTGTTGAGCGGGCGAAACGGTGTCGGGAAGACAACAATCCTGAACAACATGGTGACAGCAATTGTATCGCCAGAACGGATCGTATTGGGAAGATTCGGATTTTTCGACTCCAGTATCACCGGCTTCCCACTGCCCCTGCCAAAAAATTACTTCAGCAGTGTGGTTTCGGTGTCATTTAGCGCTTTCGATCCATTTATCCCCCCCCTTGATCAGCCTGATCGAAGCAAAGGCGTTGCTTATTTTTACATTGGCATGAAGCAGGTCCGTCATGGATATGATGACCTATTGAACCCGCCGCTCCCGCCTAAAACCGACACAGAACTGGCAATAGACATATTAAATGCGATTAAATCGTGTTTATCAGAACCGGAAAAATCCGATCGGTGGAGCGCAGCGATTGAACGGCTTGAGTCCGACCGGAACTTTGCCGAGATATCCTTCGGCAGACTGTTGCATAAGCCGATCAACGAAGCACTCGACGAGGCGAAGGAACTAGTGTCGCGACTCAGTTCTGGGCACGCCATTGTGTTGCTGACGCTTACGAGACTCGTCGCCAACGTCGAAGAAAAAACGCTTGTGTTGCTGGATGAGCCGGAGAGCCATCTGCATCCACCTCTTCTTGCCGCATTTATGCGTGCGCTGTCCGACCTGCTTTCCCACCGGAATGGAGTAGCGATAATTGCGACACATTCGCCAGTCGTTGTGCAGGAGGTGCCAAAATCCTGCGTTTGGAAGATTACTCGGTCGGGAAACAGCGCGCGTCAGGATCGACCAGAGCGGGAAACCTTCGGTGAGAATGTTGGTATGCTAACGCGCGAAATTTTCGGGCTGGAGGTTAGCAAATCCGGGTTTCATGACGTTCTCGCACGCGCCGTTGCGCAGGGCATGAGTTTTGAACAGATTCTGCAAAAATTCAAGGGACAACTCGGCATGGAGGCACAGGCCATTGTGCTTGCACTTCTCAGCGAAAGAGCGTCTGTGGCGGAAGCGGGGCGACAAGAATGAAGCGATTGGATCGGCCGAATCTTAATGAAATAGATGTTCTGAGTACATGCGTCGCAGGGATCGCTAATGCTGATTTGGCCCAGAAATTCAACGATTCCAAGAATGCAATTGAGGCTGTGCTAGTGCACTACAACAATCGAGCGGTGACAAATGAGCTTTACAGGTTCGAGGCCGCCAGTCACGGAAACCCTACGCAGGTCGTATTGGAGGACTTGACGAAAGGGGAGCTCGTCAGTCTGTATTCCGATCATATGGCTAAGCGGGATGCTTCGGGATATGGCCACTACAACACGCTGATGACGCTTGCGCCACTGGGGATTTGTCCATATTGCGGATTCGGACACACCTACACGCTGGACCATTTTCTGTCAAAATCGAGATACCCGCTGTTCTCGGTCCACCCGAACAATCTAATTCCCGCTTGCCGAGACTGTAATACCGGAAAGGGTGCGTCGGCCCTGAGTGAGTTCGATCTGATGCTGCATCCATATTTCGAGGATCCGATCATAGATGCAACGACCTGGCTGGTTGCCGAGATGGTACAAAGCTCCCCGGTCGTCGTGACATACAGTGTGAAGCCACCGTTGGTGTGGTCTGGGGCATTGATCCAGCGCATTTACAACTACTTCGAGGACCTAGATCTGCAGGCGCGGTTTTCGACACAGGCTGCCGTCGAGCTGGGGACTATCGGAGCGGTACTGCGGACGACTCCCTCCGTTGGAGCCAGACAGTCGTTATTGAAGACCTTCGCCACCGTGGAGAGGGGGATTGCGCGCAATTCCTGGAAGGCCGCGTTGTACGACTGCCTAGCACGTAGCGACTGGTATATTCACACGGGCTGTCTGACGTAGCGTGTCGCAGAGCCACCTTAAGCGGAGATTGCACACACATTCGACTCCGATTCTCAACGACCCATTCTGGCCGTTCACGGCCAGCTACGGTCGATTATCGAACAGGGTGACCTACCCCGCGTCGGGCGGCCGGTACCGACGACCCTGAGCGGTCAGTCACGCTCACATGAAAGTCCAAGGGATGCTCGTGACAAGGGTTGCTTGCTAGATGCCTGGGGGAGGGATCACACCATCATTGGCTGCCGTCTTCAGCTTGTTATAGGCTTGGGCGAGAATTCCTTGTCGGACATATTCATCGATGCTCTTTTTCGGGTAGCCGAGTAGCATCCCAATGATCCGATCGATGCCTTCATCAGGACTGTGAAAGTTGTCCCGCTGCGCAGTCAAGGCGACCTTCATTGCGGAAATCCTCCACTCCTCACCTCGCCGGGCATACAGCAGATACGTGATAGCTGCATAGCTGTTGCCCGTCGCATTCGCGACGTCGAACTCCTCCATTCTTATCAAGCCACTTTCGACGTGCTGCGAAAAATCTTGGATGGGCAAGATGTCCCGATCGCCTAAGGCCTTGCCGTAATAGAACATCGATAGAGGCTTCTCACCTTCCAGCATCAGGCGCAGCTCATTTCCGGTGTGACCGTCCACCTTGATTCTCCTCGCAGAACACATTCATGCGTTGGACCAACCAGTTGCGACACCATTGTGACCAATAACAACGAAGCCACGAAAATCCCGATCGGCTATGTGAATCTCGCCTTCACCCCAGTGCGCGGCAGAAAATATTGCGGCTTCGTTCTTGCAGAGGTAGTCGCCGAGCTTTCGATGTACTTCAACGAGAACGCGCTCTGCTGGAATAAACTCGTCCAGTAGGCACAGTAGTTCCTGTTTTCGAAGGCCTTCCGGCCCGACGATGTGTATCCACTCTCTTGACGCTGCATCAATAGGCGGGAAATGTTGACGCATAAGTTCATGAACGTTCCGTGGATTCATGACACCTCCCAGACAGCTCCCGACTTATCTGCGGGAAGAGTTGAGATATTAGCTCGCTTTCCGGGGCGAGCAACCCGCGAGGCCGACGTGAGTTACGCTCACGAAATGACTCCGCCAACGGCCGTTCTTGGCCGGCAGGCGACGGCTGTGATCGAGGGGCGGCAGGCCGTACCCGACCCACTGCAGCCCTTCGACCCCGCCCGCACTGAACGGCAGCTTCCAAGGTTCAACGGTCATCTACGTTTCCCCGGCCGCTGGACCGGCGTGTCGCCCCTTGGGCTGGCTTGATGCGCCGTGACTGCTCGATGAAAACAGGCGGATTGGTTTGCAATGTGGAGAGCCGGTTCACCATGTCGGCGCTAACCGACGGGTCACGCAGCTTATCCGCGACCTACGACGGTCGCGTGGCGTCCAGGCACGATTGCGGCGATTCGCGCCGGCCGTGCCGGAATTCCCTGGGCAAGTAGTGACAGGCGCTTCTTCATCTCATTCATTTAGTCAGTACAATCACGCGTCCAAACATTAAAACAGGCCGGTGCGGCATCTTCCGCGCGGCATTCCACGTCGACTGAAAGAGTGATCATGACCATTTCCATCTACAGCGCCTCCGTCCCCGTTTTCAAGCAAATGCTGGCAGCATTGTCCGAGGTACTCACGAAGGCCGAAGCACACGCCACCGAAAAGAGCATCGACCCGAACGCGCTGCTGCAAGCGCGCCTGTTCCCGGACATGTTCCCGCTGGTGCGCCAGGTGCAGATCGCCGCCGATTTCGCTAAGGGCATCACCTCGCGCCTGGCCGGTGTGGAAGTGCCTTCGTGGGCCGACACTGAGGTCACGTTTGCCGACCTGCAAGCGCTGATCTCTAAGACCCTAGCCTACATTGGCGCATTCGACGCCGCGCAATTCGACGGGAGCGAACACAGGGAGATCGTCCTGCGTCCCGGCACGCCGAAAGAGAAGCGGCTGGTCGGCAACGCCTATCTGCAAAACTACGGACTGCCGCAGTTTTTCTTCCATATCACGACCGCCTACGCAATCCTGCGCCACAACGGAGTTGATATCGGCAAGCGCGACTACATGGGCGTGTACTGATCGTTGGGGCACGCGCCAATCGGACCGCCGGTCGGCAGCGGGTGTTGAACGACGTCCACGAAAGATCGGATGCCTTTGCGTGGCTGGGCGAAGCCGCCGTTCGAATGGCCACGAGAAAGCTCGTGCCACCGACCATAGTTGGCCGGGCTCGGTCCTTAGCAATCTAGGCGGAGCCTTGCCGACGCCAGAGGCGACTTGCGATCCTTCCGAGTCAGTCGGCGGCCTCACTGCGAATGGCCGGTCTTGCCCGCTACGGTTATTAAGTCACCCCGTGCGGCCAGGCCGCGTACGCGAAAATATTCTACATAGTGCGAATTCAGTAGCATTGAATGCTACGCATTCCCCTCTCGGGGATGGATTTTGGAAGCAACTTTCAGTGCGTTCGTCGTAGCATTTCTACCCTTCTGAAGGATGAATGATGAGCACGGACACTCTGCGGTACTTCGACTACGCTGCAACCACACCGGCGGACCCTCGTGTCATGGAGGCGATGTTCGGCTGCTTGGGGGCCGCCGGCGTCTTCGGAAACCCTGCGTCGAACTCCCACGCTGCAGGGCTGAAGGCAAGGGATGTGGTCGAGGAGGCTCGCGCCCAGGTAGCCGCTCTCATTGGTGCAGAGCCATCCGAGATTGTCTGGACGTCCGGTGCGACAGAGTCGAACAACCTAGCGCTCAAGGGTTTTTTCGACCACGAGCCGACGCGCCGCCATTTGGTTACCAGCAAGCTTGAGCACAAGGCAATTCTGGACACCGCGTCGCACCTTGAGCGACTTGACGTTTCCGTTTCCTACCTCTTGCCGAATCCGGCTGGCGAGATTTCGCCGGCCGCTGTTAAAGCGGCCTGCAGCAATCAGACGGGCCTCGTTTCGTTGATGATGGTGAACAACGAGATCGGCACCCTCACCAATATTGCTGAGATCTCGCAGATTGTTCACGCCGCTGGCGCTCTGCTTCACGTGGACGCGGCGCAGGCTGCTGGCAAGACCGCAATAGACGTAAAGGCGATGGGTATAGACCTGCTGTCGATGTCGGCACACAAATTCTATGGCCCGAAAGGCATCGGCGCGCTCTATGTGAGTCGCGAAGTGGCACCGCGTATTGCCTGCCAGATGCACGGCGGCGGACATGAGCAGGGGCTGCGATCTGGCACCCTTGCCACGCACCAGATTGTCGGCATGGGAACGGCTTGCGAACTGGCGCGTACTGAAATGGCGTCGGACAACGAGCGCATCGCGCAACTGAGCGAGCGCTTGCTGAGTGGTGTGCGCGCGTCAGGCGCCGTCACGCAGAACGCCAGTTCCGCGGCCCGCATTCCGCACACACTCAGTCTGACCGTGGAACTGCCCAATTTCCTCCCGTCCATGTTGACCGACGATCTGGCCATCTCCTCAACGTCTGCCTGCAATTCGGCGGCTGGCAAACCGTCTCACGTGCTGACTTGCGTCGGCCTGGGTGAAGATTCCGCGGAGCGCACAGTCCGCCTGAGCCTTGGACGCTTTACAACGTTGGCAGACGTGGATTTTGCAGTCGACTGCTTCCGCAAAGCCATAGAGCGCTGTATGGAAGTGGGCACGGGCCGACAGGACATGCTGATCAAGCAGCTCTCGAACGACGTGAGCGTGGCGCCACAGTTAAGCGGAGCCGACGTACGGGCGGCGCATGCGGTCGGGTTCCTTTCCATCGTCTGCAACCGGCACGATGGAGAGGCTGCCGGCCAGGTCCAGTTCGCGAAAATCGCGGAGGTGGCCAGTTCGCTTGGCATGGCCGCGCACTACCTGCCCGTAAAATCGGGGGGTGTCACCGTCGAAGCTGCTGCAGCCTTCGGTTTGCTCATGGCGGAGCTGCCGAAGCCCATACTTGCGTACTGCCGTACGGGAACCCGTTCGGAGACGCTGTGGAATATGGCATGCACCAGGCAAGGCTGACGGGGCGGTCGGCACCGAAGGACTACGCGACGGGGCGTGCGCGGGCTGACGTCCGATCCTCGGCGTTGGGCCTACGATCCTGCGGAGGGTAAGCAAAACCCCTAGGCCTTCTCGCCCGCCGAATCTGGGTAGGACATCAACCCGGCGCTGGCGCGACACAAGCGCCCGCAGCATGTTGGTATACAGTCGGTGACGAAGTACCGCTTGGACCGCAAGTCGTCGGTGGCTGTCCGGAGGGCATTCGAGGGTCTCCGCTCGACCCTTCTCTGTCGTTCCACTTGGGCCGCAGTAGCGGCCGCTATCGTGTGTAAAGCGGCCTCTGCCTGCCCGCGCGGACGGCTTTTGCGCTCATGCAATGGCCTCGCCCATCAGTCGTCCACGCATCATCCATAGGTTGCTCAGGGCGAACAGCGTATGCAACTGCTGCGTGTTCTTCATCGGCCGCGATGGCATCTTTAGATGCCACGGTGCGCGGCGATGAACATGGCGACGGCCGACCGGCAATAGGATTCGATTTCGTTGTCGTCCTCTGCTCTCGCCTCGTCGAAGCGGGCGATAAGCAGGAGATCGGATCCTTTGAAAAGCGCGGCGAACAAGCGGGCGGACTGGAGAGCATCGGGTACGTTCAGAATCGCTTTCGCGTGCAACTGACGCAACACGGCCTCGATTTGGGCGATGACATGGGCGGGGCCGGCTTCGTAATGGAGCTTGCTTAACGACTTTTGATTCGTCTTGTCGGCCAAAACCATGGCTTCGACACTGCGGACGTCCGGGCTCAACAGCGTGCGAAGCAGGGATGACCCCACCGCCATGAGCTGATCTTCGACCGAACCGTCGACGCCTTCAAAAAGAGCCTGCGGTGCAAACTGCTCGCAGCGGGCCACCATGGCCGCGCTGAACAGCGCCTCCTTGTTCTCGAAGTGCCGATAGATGCTTAGCTTGGATATCTTCGCCCGCTGGGCGACCTTGTCCATGGTTGTCGCTTGAAAACCCAGTTCCACGAAGAGTTCGCAGGCGGTGTCGACTATCGTTTGGCGAAGCGCCTCGTTGGCGGGCCGACCGCGCCGGCCCTCGCTGTTTTCGGTCACGGAAATTCCAGTACTTGACAGTATTCAAATTCTTGCACTACGATACCACGGAGTATCGAAAATGTGCAAGCCAAGGGTAGGTTCCAACCGGTTGTCCAAATCAGCTTTCCCCGGGCCGCCCGGCGATAACGAATGCGGCATTGTCCGGCCGGTCAATAGCCATGGGCAACTTTCTGCCAATGCCGAAGCCCTGCTCGCTGACCGTCTCAAGCGCTTATCTCCGGACGTTATTGCGCACCAGGCCTAGCCACCCCTCTATCCACAACACGGAGCCCATCACCATGAATGACGTCATCATCATCGGCGGCAGCTTTGCCGGCCTCGCCGCCGCCCTGCAGCTCGGCCGTGCGCGCCGCAAGGTCACCGTTCTCGATACCGGCCGGCCGCGCAACCGCTTTGCCGGCCACTCGCATGGCCTGCTCGGCCACGATCACAAGCCGCCGCTGGACATCCTAGTCGAGGCGCGGCAGCAGCTCGCGCGCTATCCAACGATCAGGCTGGTCAATGCTCGGGCCGAGAGCGTGTCTGGCGCCATCGACGATTTCTGCGTCGTCACTGACGATCACGAAAGCCTAAGGGCGCGCCGCCTCATCCTGAGCTATGGCGTAGCAGACCAGATGCCTGATGTTCCGGGCTTTGCCGAAAGCTGGGGCACGTCCATCGTGCCCTGCCCCTATTGCGACGGCTTCGAAGTCGCCGGCCAGCATTGGGGCCTCGTCTGGTCCGGCCCACAGTCGCACCAGTCTGCCAGGCTGTTCCGCGATTGGACTGACAAGTTGACTGTCTTCGCCGATGGTCATGACATTGCGGCCGATATCCAGGCCGATCTGGCGCGCCGCAACATACCTGTCGTCGATGGCCGGATCGTCGAGATCGCCCATCACAAGGGCCATATCACCACGGTCAATCTCGATACCCGCCGCAATGTCGCGGTCGACGTCCTGTTCGCCCATCCGCGCAACAAACCGTCCGCAAGCCTGCATGAATCACTGGGCCTTGCCACGGTCGATACGCCCACTGGCATCGTCCTCAAAGTCGACGAGCGCCGCCAAACCAGCATCCCCGGCATCTACGCCGCTGGCGACCTCGCCACGCCCTTCTTGCCCTCGGTCACCCAGGCATCATCGCAGGGCGCGATGGCGGGTATCTTCGCCCAGCAGTCGATGGTTGTTTGAGAGCACAGATTCCTTTCTCCCGTTGCGTCGTCGCCTTCGAAAAGGTTGGCGTAGATCGGCGCGGTGAAGGACGGATCGTCGAGTCAAGGAGATGACATGGCAGAGCAAAGTGCCGATCAGGTCGGTGACTGGAACGGTCAAAGCGGGGAGCGCTGGGTTGCCAACCAGGCCCGGCTCGACGCTATGGTGGCGGTGTTCGGCCAGGCCGCGATAGAAGCCGCCGCGCCTGCGACGGGTGAGCGCGTGCTGGACATCGGCTGCGGCGCGGGCGCGTCGAGCCTGGCTCTCGCAGCCCGCGTCGGCGCAGGGGGCCAAGTGCTGGGCGTGGATATATCCGAACCGCTGATCGGCCGAGCGCGCGCGCTTGCGCAACGGGATACGCCGGCCCTGTTTCAGGTGGCCGACGCCAGCAGCGCAGAGCTGCCCGAGGCCGCGTTCGACATCCTGTTCTCGCGTTTCGGGGTGATGTTCTTCGACGATCCGATAGCGGCGTTCGCCCACATGCGACGCGCGCTCCGGCCCGGCGGGCGGGTCGCTTTCGTCTGCTGGCGCGGCGCGGCCGAGAACGATTGGGTGCGCCTGCCGATGGGCGCGCTCAAGGGCATCGTCCCGCCGAGCGCGCTGCCCGATCCCGAAGCGCCCGGCCCGTTTTCCTTCGGCGACCGGGGGCGCGTGGCACGCATCCTGACGGCGGCTGGCTTCACCGATATTGCTATCGCCCCCTTCGACGCTTCCGTCCCGTTCGGCGAGGGCGGGACGCGGGACGCTGCGATCGACGACGCGGTGAAGATGACACTCGAGGTCGGCCCGTTGTCGCGTGCGCTCGCTGATCAGCCCGACGACATCCGCGCCCGCGCCTCGGCCGCAGTTCGTGCCGCCTTCGCGGGCCTCCCCGGCGAGCGGTCGGTGATGATCAACGGCGCGGCGTGGATCGTCATGGCACGCAATCCGGTAGGCTGACAGGGATTAAACAGGGAGACGCCCCCGCTCGGTGGAGTGGGGCGATTTTGGCCGGCCAAATTGATGTCCCTCCAAGCTTGGAAGCCGCCATTAGTGAGCTAGAGGCCTTGATGGCGAGGTACAGGCCGCTTCTGGCCGGTCTCGACCCGCTGACCATTTGGGACCGGACTCTGCAGCGCCAGAAGCGACTTCCGACCCGTCTCTGCCGTCCAGCGACTCAACGCCGAACGGCCGGAGTGGTAGATTTTCCGTCAATCGGTAGCGTTAGACTGTCCCCGTGCGCGGCCCGAATGACCGTTCGCGGCTGCTCAACGGACTGATTTTTGCCGATCCCCAGCGCCCGCTCTTGGCCGACTACGGTCGGCGCTGATGCGCCTGGCAGGCACGCGGCTTCCCCAAGTCTTCGTTTCGGCTTGATTAATTTATTGCGGCCGCCGCGCCCCATCTGACCCCCATGTTTTGCCAAAGTGTCTGAAGCAGTGGTGCATCAGCGCCGTGCGCCCGCGCTGCCGCGCCGAGGCGGAACCGTACGTGGCCACCTCGGCGGCCAGTTGATCGGCTTGAGCGAAGCCTTGAGGGCCCTGCCGCGCGACGAATGCCCGGCGGGAGCTAGGGCCAGCCGCAGCAGGCGCCGAGAAACGCAGCGAGGCATGTATCTTATAATCCTCCCGGACAAACTTCGAAGCGGGGTGTGGGTTGATTACCAAGATTAAGATCCGTGGCTATCGCATTTACACCGACTTCACCCTGTCGCCCAATCCGAAGCTCAACCTGATAGTGGGCGGGAACGAGGCCGGCAAGTCGACGCTCATTGAAGCCATTGCGCTTGCCCTGACCGGTCGCATCGGTGGCCGCAGCGCAGGCGAAGAGCTGAACCCGCACTGGTTCAATGCCGGATTGGTCGCCGAGTTTGTGGCCAAGATCAAGCGCGGTGAACGCCCCAGGTTTCCCGAAATCCATATTGAGCTGTACTTCGAGGATAAGCCTGAGCTGCAAAGGCTCTGCGGCGCCATCAACACAGAGCTACCGACCCGGGCCTGCCCAGGCCTGTCGCTCCGGATCATGCCCGATCCCGACTATGCGGACGAATTGGCCCAGTGGATGACCAAGCCTTCCGCCCTTCTGCCGGTCGAGTACTACCTGGTTGACTGGCGCTCGTTTGCCGACGAGCGCATCACCAACCGCCCCCGGCAACTTGCAACGGCCATCATCGATTCCCGCACGGTTCGGTCTTCCAGCGGCGTCGACTATCATCTGCGACAGATCCTTGGCGACCATCTCGAGCCGGCGGAGCGTGCCACCGTCTCTCTGGCCTATCGCCAGCTCAAGGCCACGATGTCGACGACGGCACTGGATGCGATCAACAAGCGCATTGGTACGATTCACGCGTCCCTCCACGACCAGCCGATTTCGCTGGCCATGGATCAGAGCGCTCGAAGCGCCTGGGATGGCGCCGTGACGCCGCATGTGAACGATGTCCCGTTCTCGATGTCAGGGCAGGGACAACAAGCCGCGATCAAGATTTCGCTTGCCCTGAACCGTAACGCCGGACACGCAGCGTTCGTCATGATCGAGGAGCCGGAGAATCATCTTTCCCATACCAGCCTGACCACGCTTCTCTCAAGAATAGAGGCGCTCACTGGCAACTATCAGCAACTCTTCATCACCACGCACAGTACCTTCGTGCTGAATCGTCTCGGTCTGGATGCCATCCTTCTTTTGGCAAACGGTAAAGCTTCGAAAATTACGTCGCTGGATCCTGACACTGTGTCGTACTTCCAGCGCCTGCCTGGCTATGACACGCTGCGCATGGCTCTGGCAAAGAAGATCGTACTCGTAGAAGGGCCCTCCGATGAAATCGTCTTCGAACGATTCTTCAAAGATATGTTCGGGAAGCGCCCCATGGAACTTGGCATTGACGTAATTAGCATGCGGGGATTGTCCCTGGCTCGCTGCCTTGAGTTCTGTGCGGCGTTGGACAAGCCGGTAGCCGCCATGCGGGACAATGATGGCACGGACCCGGCCGAGCTTCTAACTGCCGTTGATGAGTGGCTCTGCGCAGGGAAGCGTGAGCTATTCATTGGACAAGTGGCGCAGGGCCGAACTCTGGAACCGCAACTGGTCCACCACAATGGCGAGGCGACTCTGCGCAGCCTGCTCGGCATCACTGCGGCTGCGGATCTCCACAAATGGATGAATCGGGAGAAGACCGAAACCGCGTTCCGGATTGCGAGCGCTGAGTCCACGCTTACGCCTCCCGACTACATGCGCGAAGCCGCCGTGTTCATCCATGGCTAATCTGCTCACCTTGGCTGTTGCTGGCTCGCGCAAGACTCAAGGTATCGTCGATCATTGCGCAGCGCTTCCTTCGGAGCGTCGCGCGCTCGTGCTGACCTTTACCCAGGCGAATCAGGAAGAACTGCGACGCCGACTGGGGCAGCGAGCGGGCGATCACCTCGGCATCGAGCTGATGGGATGGTTCACCTTCCTGTTACGGCATTTTGCCAAGCCATTTCTCCCGTTCAAGTTTCCTGGAAAGAGAATCCTCGGCTTCAACTTCGAGGGGCGACCGCATATGAAGGCAACCGGAACGAAACGGTTCCTGGATGCTAATGACGCGGCGTACGCGTGCGAGCTTGGTCGACTCGCAAGTGAACTTCTGGGAGCGAGCAAAGGCGCACTGCTGAGGCGTCTGGAGAGCTTGTATGACGAGATCCTGATCGATGAGGTGCAAGACCTGAGTGCCCATGATTGGGCAATCGTTGATGTCCTGCTTGGCTCTTCCATTGAGATCCGGATGGTCGGAGATATCCGTCAATCGGTCTTGGCAACGAACCCGCGCAGCACTAAAAACAAACAATATGCCTATGCAGAAGCGGTCAAGTGGTTCCGTGAGCGGGAACGACTGGGTAGGCTGACTATCAAGGAGAGTGTTGAGACATGGCGATGCCATCCGAAGATCGCTACATTTTCCGATACGATTTTCGATCCGAGCTGGGCGTTTCCGTCGACCGTGTCTCGCAACGAGGTGACGACGGACCACGACGGCGTGTTCCTTCTTATGAAGAAGCACGTGAGGGAGTACGTCGAACGATTCGCACCTCAATGCCTGCGAAGCATGGCTGGTTCAGGTAAGGAGTTCAATCTCGACTTCATAAACTTCAAGGTCGCAAAGGGTGCAACGTACGATCGTGTGCTCATCGTGCCGACGGCCGGCATCACCGACTTCGTGCGCAAGGGATCAAGCCTGGAGCCCATGCCGGCGGCGAGCTTTTATGTGGCCGTTACTCGAGCTGCACAAAGTGTGGCCATGGTCCTTGACAATGCGGGCGCGTCCAAATTGCCATACTGGACACCGTAACGCGCTATCGCGCTGGTTGCGGCCAGGCGCAATGCAGCACCTTGCTAAGCCGCCGCGGCCGCCACGGGTATCAATGGACGTCGGCCATTCTTGGAAAGCGGTCGGCGTACGCTCAGATTTAGTGGCTAGTATCGGACGATGCTAGGTTGACGCCTTCCGGGGCTAGGCGAAAACTGCGTTGACTGCTGCACGACGTCTGAGACCATATCGGCAGTACTGCCGATAGCGTCCAACCAAGGTGTCCGTGCCCAGTGTTGTAGGTAGATCGGGTAGACGTGCGGATTGATGAAATGCAGGCCTCGTCGAGGCCACGGACGGCCCCATGCCTGGCATTGTGCAAAGGATGCTGACTCTGCGGTCTACATGCGCTAATCAAACGTCCATGAGCGTCGCGACATACTCGTCGTAGCCCAGCCAGTCGATCTTTCCCTTGGTTGTCGGCGACTTCCAGTCCAGGATCCACATCATTGTCGCGGCGGTGATCGTCGGGCCAAGCGCAAGCTCGGCCCTGACCAGATACAGAATCTCCCGGTAGGCCGGCTCGTCATTCTCGATCTCATCGTGGCGCGGCTCCCAAAGCCTCACGAAGCCATCGGCGACCAATGGGACGGCGCTCTGCTGGGACATAGGGTATGCACGCTGTGTCGTGACGATACCACCCAATGTCCCGCGCTCACTTCGTACGGTCTGTTCAGTCAGTCACCGTCAGCCACCGAACAGCGCCGCTCCGGTCCTTGCATGCGAAATTAGCGCGGGGGTGTCAAGCTAGCGCGGGGGTGTCAAGCCCGCGCTCCTTCTAACCGGACTGGAGAGCCTACACCGAGAAGCAAGGGCTCTTCATCCAGTTACTAGCCAGTTGCTCACTCCGGGTCGCACATGTCCGGGGGAAGCGGCGTGCAATCGTCAAGCGTCTCCTGGGCGTCCTCAACGATCGCTCGCGCCTCATTGAAGGCTTCGGCAGTGACCGTGGGGGAGGCGAGCACACGCGCCGCGCGACGCAAGGCATCGGGCAGCGGCTCCATGCGCACCATCTCTTCGCCAAACGGCAGATCGTCCAGGCCGAGGCGACGGTTCTCGTTCGCCGACTCGAACTCCACGTCGATCTGGCCGGCACACTCTCGATAATGCGAGATCGCTGTTCGGGCGACGGCGACCGCTTGTTCCAACTGCTCCACCTCTTCCGGCGTCGGCGTCGCCTCCACAGCGTCCGGGATTATAATAGTGCCCCTTGCAGCACTCCGAGTTGGGCGATATGACGTCTCCGCTGAAGTCGGAAGAGCGCCATGCCTTTGAGTTAAAAGAAAATCCCCTCCCGGCCGAGATCGCGACGCGGTGTAGAAGGCGTCGCCGTAGGCTGCCAGAATCGTATGGTCCTCATGCTGCTCGAAGGCCTGCAGTGCGGCGCCAAAAGCCGTCGCGGTCACGGTACTTTCGTCGAATAACGACGCCAAGTGTAGAAGCGGCGCGCATTGGCCGGGATCGACCGCTTCCAGGTCGGTCCAGTGGCATTCGCGTAATCGAAGGAACGGCGAGTCCATCCGTCCCGGATCCGCCCTCATAGAAGGTTCATATATGAGCCCCGGGTCCCGCGCTTCGTCCCCGGGAAAGACCTGAACCAGGTGCGGCCGCAACAGGCTTGTGCATAACGTGGAGTCGGAGACATGTCTCACCGATGCCCCAATGCCCGATGCGAGGACAAGCCGCCATGGACGAAGCTGAAGCTCGACACCCAAAACATGTTCTTCGAAGCACCTCAACTTTCTTTTGTCACGCCGGAAATTCTGCTGACACTTCCACCTCAAAACTCCTTTTGTCACTGCATTTGAGCCGTTACGCAATACTCCTTTGTTTTCAATAACTTACACGATACGGTCACCTCAATTCTCTTTTGTCACCGCACAAGATTGAGAGATTGCGATCGATGAAAATCAAGTCTGCTGCCGGCAGATACAGTTGTCCGGCATGGTGACGACTAAACCTTGGGCCCGCTGCTTCGCCGGATCCGAAACCGAGTGGGAAGCCGAACTACAGGTGCAACCGGAATCTGCGCCGCGCCATCAGTGGCATGGACGGGCAAAAACCTTCAAGCCTAAACCACCCCATACCGCGCAAGAAACATCGCAACCGCCGAATCCACCACCTGCCGCTGCATCGCCGCATCCAGCGGGGGCTGTCCCATGGTGATCTGCGGCCAGAAGGCAAACGCCTTGATCAGCGCCTGCAGCTGACAAGCGGCAAAGGCGGGATCCGCCGCTTTCAGCTTGCCGTCGGCCTGGGCCGCGCGTATCCAGACATGAATGCCCTCTTCCCGCTCGCCCAGCCTGGCGACCATTTCCCTCGCCCGCTCTGGCGAGTGGATGGTCTCGGCGATGGCAACGCGTGCCAGGTCCATGAAACTGGCGTTGTTGAGCATGTTCATTTTCAGGCGCACCAGCTCGCGCAACTGCGCATCCACCGGCTGGTCGCTCGCGTAAGCCATGTCAAGTTCGCCCTGGCTGCTCTCCCATAGCTGGGAAAGTATCTCGGCAAACAGTTCGTCCTTGCTGGCGAAGTGGTTGTACACCGTGCGCTTGGAAACCGCTGCCCGGGCGGCGACCTTGTCCATGCTGGTGACTTCGAAGCCGTTGTCGCGGAACTCGGCGATGGCGGCCTGAATGATGGCTTCGCGTTTGCGATCCGTCAGGCGTTGGGCTGGGGGCATGGCGTTCCTGGGGGGCCTTGGCGTTGGGGAAAGCGGTTATTTTACACTGACAAGTTTACTTTCCATAAAATGGAAACTACACTGTGCAGTACAGTTTTTGCAAATCGAAGCTGGATGGATCGGCCCCCGCCGCTTGCCCTGCCCCCTCCCCACTTTGGATCCTGATTGCCATCATGACCAATCATTCGCCCCGCCCCGTCAGCCGCCAGAGCTACACCCAGTCGCCGGAATCGCGCGCGAGCCAGGCTCGCGCCCTGGCCGGGCCGCCCAAGGGCGGCTTGCTCAAGACCCTCGGCATCGCCTGGCGCTTTCTCTTCGACAAGCCCGCGGACACCCAGCCCGCCGGCCCGGTTCCGGTGCAAACGCTGACGCAGGCTGACCTGCTCGCCGCGCCGGACAACACGGTGTTTCGGCTTGGGCATTCCACCGTGCTGCTGAAACTACGCAACGCTTTCTGGATCACGGATCCGGTCTTTAGCGAGCGCGCTTCGCCGGTGCAGTGGGCTGGCCCGCAGCGGTTCCATCAACCGCCGATCGGCATCGACGCCTTGCCGCCCATCAAGGCCGTGATCCTCTCGCACGATCACTACGATCACCTGGACCGTGCGGCCATCATGGCACTGGCGGACAAGACCGAGCACTTCCTGACGCCGCTCGGCGTAGGGGATCGCCTGATCGACTGGGGGATCCACGCGGGCAAGGTGAGGCAGCTCGACTGGTGGCAAACCACCGAGGTGGAGGGCGTGCGTTTTGTCGCGACACCGGCGCAGCATTTTTCCGGGCGAACGCCGTTTGACGGCAACCGTACGCTGTGGGCGTCTTGGGTGATTCTGCACACCGATCTGCGTGTGTTCTTCAGTGGCGACACGGGCTACTTCGACGGCTTCAAGCGTATCGGCGAGCGCTATGGCCCATTTGATCTCACACTGATGGAAACCGGCGCTTACGACGTGAACTGGCCCGCCGTGCACATGCAGCCTGAGCAGACCCTGCAGGCGCATATCGACCTGAATGGCAATTGCCTGCTGCCGATTCACAACGGCACCTTCGACCTGGCCATGCACGCCTGGCACGAGCCCTTCGACCGCATCATCGCGCTGGCCGCCGCGCGCGGCGTTCCAGTCAGCACGCCGCGCATGGGCGAGGCCGTCAGCATCCTGCAAGCGCACAACGCGGATCGCTGGTGGCTGGACGTGAAGACGCGCCGCAACCGCAAATCGATGCCTGCCGCAAGCCCGCGCATTCTCAACGAACAGCCCTGAGAAAAGCAATGTCGGGCGCATGACGGCCAAACGGCTGGCCTGGGCCACGCCAAACTCACAATCGCATCACGGTGTATCATGGCTGCGTTGCAGGCTTCGCGCCTGCATCAGCGTTCTCAGGGCGGGGTGAAAGTCCCCACCGGCGGTGATGGCGATTTTTTCGCATAAGCCCGCGAGCGCCCGGTTCTCCTCGAAGTCTCCGAGAGCCGGGGTCAGCAGATTCGGTGCAACTCCGAAGCCGACGGTCATAGTCCGGATGAAAGAGAGCGCGATGTTTCTGTTCCCCGCCCCGTCTCCCGGCGCCGGGGGACTAAACTCGTGCGCCCTGATTCTGGTAACCCACTCTTCTGAAGAAGGCCATGAATCAGTTAGTTTCTCCTGTCCAGCGCGACCACCGCGACCTCCAGGACACCGCACCCGTCAATCCGGCCTGGCGCTTTGCGTTTATCCACGCGCAATGGCATGCGGATATTGTTCACCAGGCCCGCGACGCCTTCCTCGCTGAAATGGCCGCGCGCGGCGTAGCGCGCGAGGCAGTGGACGTGATTGAAGTGCCTGGCGCGTTCGAGATCCCGCTGCATGCACGCAAGCTGGCGGACACCGGGCGCTATGCGGCGATCGTAGCGTCGGGCTTTGTCGTCGATGGCGGCATCTACCGCCACGAGTTTGTCGCGGACGCCGTCATCAGCGGCCTGATGCGCGTGCAACTCGATACGCAGGTGCCCGTGCTCTCCGCCGTGCTGACGCCGAAAAGCTTCCACGATCACGAAGACCACCGCAAATTCTTCAGCGAGCACTTCGTCGTGAAGGGCCGCGAGGCGGCGCAGGCCTGCATCAAGACCGTGGAAAGCCTGAGCAAGCTGGCGGCGTGACCGGATCGGGCCCGCGCCAGGGCTCGGGGGCGCGGCGCGCATCTTCAGAGAATCAGTACGTCTCCAGGTGCAGCCGCCCGTCCTTCTTGAGCGCGGCGCCCACCGTGTCCCACGACAAACCCGCCTGCTGCGCCACGTCCCGCAAGGCCAGCACCACGCCCTCCTCCATGCTCTTGAGCCCGCAGACGTAGAAGCAGGTGTTCGGGTCCGCCAGCAGCGGCCCCAGGTCGGCCGCGCGCTCGCGCATCACGTCCTGCACATAGCGCTTGGGCTGCCCCGGGGTGCGCGAGAACGCGAAGTTGATATCGATGAAGTCCTTGGGCAGGCTCTGCAGCGGGCCGAAGTAAGGCAGCTCCTCCTGCGTGCGCGCGCCGAAGAACAGCATCAGCTTGCCGCCCTCGAGCTTGCCGGACTTGCGCAGCCGCCGGCGCCATTCCGTCATCGCGCGCATCGGCGCGCTGCCGGTGCCCGTGCAGATCATCACGATATGGGAGCGCGGATGGTTGGGCATCAGGAAGCTCGCGCCAAATGGCCCGATCACTTCCACCTTGTCGCCCACCTGCAGGTCGCACATATAGTTCGATGCCACGCCGCGCACGGGGTTGCCTTGGTGGTCTTCCAGCACGCGCTTGATGGTGAGCGAGATATTGTTGTAGCCCGGCCGCTCGCCATTGCGTGGGCTGGCCAGCGAATACTGGCGCGCATGGTGCTGGCGGCCGCTGGCATCCACGCCCGGCGGCACGATGCCGATCGATTGGCCTTCCAGCACCGGAAACGGCGCGGTGCCGAAGTCCAGCACGATATGGTGCGTATCGTAGTCGCGCCCGACCTCGGTGACGCGCGCATTGCCAACCACGGTGGCCGTGACGGAGCGGGCGGCGGCCTTGGCGCCGTAGAGGTTGGTATAGGCGTGCGCGGCCGACCACGGCGGCACGGTGGCGCCGTACTGGGCGCTGTTGAAACCGTCTTCGCCGGTGACGGCCGCTAGCGATGACGCCGGGGCGGATTCGAGAAGCGGCTCGGCATCCGCCGCCACGCCTTGCGCGGCAAGCTGCTCGGAGGAAAGCTCGTCAGGCAACGTGTCCCAGCCAAACTGCTCCACGATGCCGTAGGCCTTGGCGCGCGGCATGGTGCGCCAGTTGTCGATCGAGCCGGTCGGGCATGGCGAGATGCAGGCCATGCAGCCGTTGCACTTGTCCGCGTCGACCACATAGTTGCGCGCATCGTGGGTGATGGCCGCGACCGGGCAGGTGGCCTCGCAGGTATTGCAGCGGATGCAGATCTCGGGGTCGATCAGGTGCTGCCTGATGACCTGGATGTCGGACATGTCCATGGCGAACTCCGGGGGTGATGCGACCCCTGTGGCCGGGGCCTTTTGCCGCGGGAGCCCACCGGGCCCCCGCCTTCTTGCGATTTTTGCCTTTCGATTTCTGGCTTTCGACTCGCGACGCTCAGTTGAAGCGCACGTACTCGAAATCCACCGGCTGGCGGTTGATGCCCATTACCGGCGGCGCGATCCAGCCGGCAAACTTGCCGGGCTCGACCACGCGGCCCATCAGGCTGGCCACATAGGCGCGGTCGGTCTCGCTAGGCAGCCACTGGTCGACATTGGCGTTCCATTCCGCGTCCGAAATCACCCGGCCATCCGGCGAGATCTTCACGCCGGAAAGCGCGCCGATATTGCGGTGGAAGGCTTTATGCGGGACCTTCAGGCGCAAAGGGATGCCAGCCTTGTCGATCACGCGGTTCCAGCGCTCCACGCCGGCCACGCTGTCCTTGATGTAGTCGTCTCGCAGCACTTCGTTGAGCGCGTTGAGCATCGGCACTTCCTTTTCGATCAACTGGCCGCCGCTGGCCTGCAGGACCTTGTAGGTCTGGCCCTTGAGCACGTGGTCGTCGGCGCGCTTGCCTTCTTCGTAGCGGCCCTTCAGGCCGGTGCTGTAGAAGGTCGCGGCGTTGCTCGACTCATCCGCGCCGAACAGGTCGATGGTCACGCTGTAGTGGAAGTTCAGGTAGCGCTGGATGGTCGGCAGGTCGATCACGCCGGCGGCGCGCAAGCGGGCCGGGTCGTCGGTCTTGAGCTCGTTCATCACCTGGCAGGTGCGCTGGATCACACGCGAGACGCCGCTCTCGCCGACGAACATGTGATGCGCTTCCTCGGTCAGCATGAACTTGGTGGTGCGGGCGAGCGGATCGAACGAGCTTTCGGCCAGCGCGCACAACTGGAACTTGCCGTCGCGGTCGGTGAAATAGGTGAACATGAAGAACGACAGCCAGTCCGGCGTCTGCTCGTTGAACGCCTGCAGGATGCGTGGGTTGTCTTGCTGGCCGCTGCGGCGCTCCAGCAGCGCTTCGCCTTCTTCGCGGCCGTCGCGGCCGAAGTACTTGTGCAGCAGGTAAACCATGGCCCACAGGTGGCGGCCTTCTTCCACGTTGACCTGGAACAGGTTGCGCAGGTCGTACATGCTCGGCGCGGTCAGGCCGAGGTGGCGCTGCTGCTCCACCGATGCGGGCTCGGTATCGCCCTGCGTGACGATGATGCGGCGCAGGTTGGCGCGGTATTCGCCGGGCACGTCCTGCCAGGCGTCTTCACCCTTGTGGTCGCCAAAGTGGATCTTGCGGTTGGCCTCGGCGGGGTTCAGGAAAATGCCCCAGCGATAGTCCGGCATCTTCACGTGGCCAAAGTGCGCCCAGCCTTGCGGGTCGACGCTGATGGCGGTGCGCAGGTAGATGTCGAAGTCCTGCGAGCCATCCGGGCCCATGTCGTTCCACCAGCTCAGGTAATTGGGCTGCCATTGCTCGAGCGCGCGCTGCAGCGTGCGGTCTTCGCTGAGGTTGACGTTATTGGGGATCTTGTCGCTGTAGTTGATGCTGGACATCATGGTCTCCGGGCTGGCTATGCGTTGGATGCGGCGTGTTCGGGTTCGGGTTCGGGTTCGGGTTCGGGTTCGGGTGCGATATCAACGATATCAGCGGTGTCAGGTCAGACGCGGTTCCAGTCGAACGCGGCCTTGTCGCCCTTGCCGTAGACCTTGAGCGCGCCCTTCTCGCCCACCGCGTTGGGGCGCTGGAAGATCCAGTTCTGCCAGGCGGTGAGCCGCCCGAAGATGCGGGTGAACATGTTTTCCTGGCCGTTGAAGCGCAGGTTGGCCTCCATGCCGGTGAGCGCATCCGGCGACATGGCCGCGCGCTCTTCCAGCGCGATGCGCACTTCATCGGTCCAGTCGATGTCGTCGGGGTTGGCGGTCACCAGGCCCACCGCGAATGCGGCGTCGGCGTCCAGGGGCTGGCCGGCCTTGGCGCGCACCGCGTCCAGCGCCGGCTGCTCGTCGTAAAAGCGCCGTCCCAGGCGGCTCTGACCCGTCACCATCGGGTACAGCCCGAAATTGGTCTCGGCCACGGTGATCCTGGGCGCGCGCGCCTCGTCGTCCGGCAGCGCCAGGTGGTAGCTGCGGTCGCACGCCAGCGCCAGCTCCAGGAAGGTGCCGGCAAAGCACGAGCCCGGCTCGATCAGCGCGAACAGGCTGCGCGAGGACACATCCAGGCGGGAGAACGTGCGGCGCAGCAGGCCGATGGTTTCGCGCACCAGCCAGTGATCCTGGTTGGCGAGCAACGTGGCGTCCATGGCCAGCACGTTGGCGGCGTCGCCTTCGGTCTTGATCAGCCAGGTGCCGATATCCAGTTCGTTGGTGCGCATCGACAAGATGGCGTCTTCGAGTTCGCGCGCCAGTTGCAGCGGGTACCAGGCGGCGCCGGCCTCGGCGATGGCGGCGACGCTCGTCGGCTGCGTGGCGGATGGGCCCTTCACGGTGAAGGCAGCCTTGCGGCCCGCGCGGTCGATCTCCACGGTGACATAGGTGTAGCGCAGTGCGTCGGCCTCCAGCGTGCGCGCGAGCGGGGTCAGCGCCACGCCGCTGGCGTTGGCCGGGCGGTCGCTCTGCGCGGCCAGGGCCTGGGCGCGCTCCTGCACTTTTTGCGCAAAGACGGCGGGCTTGGCGATGTCGTCCACCAGGCGCCAGTCCTTGGCGCGCTGGCCACGCACGCCTTCGGTGGTGGTGCAGAAGATATCCGCAAGGTCGTGGCGCACGTGGCGCTTGTCGGTCACGCGGGTCAGGCCGCCGGTGCCGGGCAGCACACCCAGCAGCGGCACTTCGGGCAGGCTCACGGCGGAGGAACGGTCGTCGACCAGGATGATCTCGTCGCAGGCCAGCGCCAGCTCGTAGCCGCCGCCGGCGCAGGCGCCATTGACCGCGGCGAGGAACTTCAGGCCGCTGTGCTTCGACGAATCCTCCAGCCCGTTGCGCGTCTCGTTGGTGAACTTGCAGAAGTTCACTTTCCAGGAATGGCTGGAGACGCCCAGCATGAAGATATTGGCGCCGGAGCAGAACACCTTGTCCTTGCCGCTGGTGACCACCACGGTACGCACCTCCGGATGCTCGAAGCGGATGCGGTTGACCGCATCGTTGAGCTCGATGTCCACGCCGAGGTCGTAGCTGTTGAGCTTGAGCTTGTAGCCAGGACGCAGGCCAGCGTTCTCATCGATGTCTACCGCCAGCGTCGCTATGGGGCCGTCGAAGGTTAGCTTGAGGTGCTTGTACTGGGACGGATCAGTCTGGTATTCGACGCGGGGGGCGGTAGTCATGGCTGTGTCTCCTCAGCAATGAAGCACAATAGTGCATGGATTGGGTTTTGGTGAAAGAACTATAGTTCATACATCAAAACTCCGTCAAGCAATATTGTGCATCTACCCACCAAGGAATCAGAGCGGCAGTTGCAATGCGTAGCGCACGCGCTCGCGCAGCGCCAGGAAGGTGGGCTCCAGCGGCTCGGCGCTGGTGTCGACGCTGAACTCCGCCTTGGAATAGAAGGCCGCGCGGCCAGCCAGGATATGGCGCAGGTCTTCCATGGCCTCCTTGCTGGCGGCCATCGGGCGGAAGTCGCCCTGGGCGCGCACGCGGTTCATGTGATCTTCCGGGCTAGCCTGCAGCCACACCGTGGTGCAATGGGCCAGCAGCAGGTTGAAGGTGGCAGGGTCGGACACAAGGCCGCCAGGCGTGGCGATCACCGCTTCGGGATAGATCTGGATGGCTTCCTCCAGCGCGCGCCGCTCATAGCGGCGGTAGGCGTTCATGCCATACAGTCCCTGGATTTCGGAGATGCTGCAGCCGGCGAACTTCTCGATCTCGCGGCTGAGTTCCACAAAGGGAAAGCCCAGGTCCTCGGCCAGCATGCCGCCCAGCGTGGACTTGCCGGCGCCGCGCAGCCCGATCAGCGCCACGCGCGGACTGCGCGCGGCGTTGCCGCCGCCGGTGCCGAGCATCTCGCCGACCGCAATGCGCACGCGGCGCAGCGTGCCTTCGTCGCGGTGTTCCAGCAGTTCCCGGATCAGCAGCCATTCCGGCGATGAGGTGGACACATCGCCAAGCAATTCGGCCAGCGAGCAGTGCAGCGCCGAGGCGATCTGCAGCAGCACCAGGATGGAAGCATTGCCACTGCCGTACTCCAGGTTGGCCAGGTGCCGCTCCGAAACCCCGGCGGCCAGCGCCGTGGCCTTGCGGGTCAGCCCCCGGCGCGAGCGGAGCTCACGCACGCGCTCGCCCAATGCGGCGAGAAAGGCGTTTTTCTCCACCCCGCCGGCTTCCGCGGCGCTACCGTTGCCTGGCGCGGCATCGCCGTCCTGCTCGCCGGCAGTCTCCCGCGTTAACCCGGGAACATGCAATATAGTGCTTGACATGATTTCGTGATGGCTCTATGTTTCACACATGCACAATAATGCATGAAGCGCGGGTATGCAACCCGGCTGAGCCTAACGGAGCCCCTTCCATGTCCCCCACCGAATTGCGCGAGCAGATCGCGCGGCTCACGGCCCGCATTGCTGGCCGCCCACTCGATGCCGCCCTGGATACCTGGCTGAATGCCGAGCATGGCGCAGGCAGCGCCACTTACAGCGAACTCAAGGCGGCCTGCCAGGCTGGCGTGGCCGAGGGCTGGCTGTGCAACCGCGAGGGCGGCGGCATCCGCTATGGCCGCATCTTCAAGCCGGCCGAGGACCTGCACGGGTTCTCCGTCGACGTGGTCGACATGCAAGACATCGCCGGGCCGCATCACACGCACCCCAATGGCGAGATCGACCTGATCGTGCCGATCGACGCCGCCGCCGAGTTCGACGGCCGCCCCGCTGGCTGGCTGGTCTGCCCGCCGGGCAGCGCACACCGGCCCACCGTCAGCCACGGCCGCGCGCTCGTCCTTTACCTGCTGCCCGACGGCCGCATCGACTTCACCCGCTGAGATTGCCTTCATGACCGAACTGCTTTCCAACTATCTTGGCGGCCGCTGGCAAGCCGGCTCCGGTGCCGGCGCGACGCTGTCCGACCCTGTACTGGGCGATGCGCTGGTGCGCGTGGATGCCACCGGGCTCGACCTTGCCGCCGGCTTCGCCTTTGCGCGCGAGCAAGGCGGCGCCGCCTTGCGCGCCATGACCTACCGCGAGCGCGCCGCCATGCTGGCCGCCGTCGTCAAGATCCTGCAGGCCAACCGCGATGCCTATGACGAGATCGCAACCGCCAACAGCGGCACCGTGCGCAACGATTCCGCCGTGGATATCGATGGCGGGATCTTCACGCTTGGCACCTATGCCAAGCTCGGCGACGCGCTAGGAGAGCGGCGCTACCTGATCGACGGCGATGCCGCGCGGCTCGGCAAGGACCCGCTGTTCCAGTCGCAGCACGTGCTGGTGCCCACGCGCGGCGTGGCGCTATTAATCAACGCCTTCAACTTCCCGAGCTGGGGCTTGTGGGAAAAGGCCGCACCGGCACTGCTGGCGGGTGTGCCCGTGATCGTGAAGCCCGCGACAGCCACCGCCTGGCTGACCCAGCGCATGGTCAGGGACGTGGTGGACGCTGGCGTGTTGCCGCCCGGCGCGCTGTCGGTGGTATGCGGCAGCGCGGCCGGATTGCTGGACCAGCTGCAGCCGTTCGATGTGGTCTCCTTCACCGGCTCGGCCCAAACCGCCGCGCTGATCCGCTCGCATGCGGCGGTGACGCAGCGCTCGGTGCGCGTCAATATCGAGGCCGACAGCGTCAACTCGGCCCTGCTGCTGCCCGGCGAAGCCGCCGGCAGCGAAGCGTTCGACCTGCTGGCCAGGGAAGCCGCGCGGGAGATGACGGTCAAGTCCGGGCAAAAATGCACGGCCATCCGCCGCATCTTCGTGCCCGAGACGCTGTATGGCGCTGCCGCCGATGCCATCGGCGCGCGGCTGGCCAGGGTCACCGTGGGCAATCCCCGCCATGAAGCGGTGCGCATGGGCGCGCTGGTCAGCCGGGCGCAACTCGCATCGGTGCGCGAAGGGCTGGGTTACTTGCAAGCCCAGGCCGAGGTGCTGCACGACGGCGCGACGCACGCGCTGGTCGATGCCGATCCGGCCGTGGCCTGCTGCGTCGGGCCCACGCTGCTGGGTACGCGCGATGCGGACGCTGCCGATCGCGTGCACGACACCGAGGTGTTCGGCCCCGTGGCCACGCTGGTGCCCTACCGCGATAGCGCCCACGCACTGGCGCTCGTGCGCCGGGGCCAGGGCTCGCTGGTGGCATCGCTCTACGGCAGCGATGCCGATGCGCTGGCCCAAGCCGCCGTGGAACTGGCCGACAGCCATGGCCGCGTCCACGTGATCTCACCCGAAGTTGCCCAGCTGCATACCGGCCACGGCAACGTCATGCCGCAATCGCTGCACGGCGGCCCGGGCCGCGCAGGCGGTGGCGAAGAACTGGGCGGCTTGCGCGCGCTGAATTTCTATCACCGGCGCAGTGCCGTGCAGGCAAGCACCAGCGTGCTGGCACAGCTTTAATGCACCACCGGCACCGCCACCACCAGCACCAGCACCGCCACGGCAGACCCACCAAAACATCGATCCATCGATCCGTCGATAGGGGGAGACAAGCATGACAGCCGAACCACAAGTCCAGCCACCCGGCACGCCGTTCAACTTCGCCCAGCACCTGATCGCCTGCAACGCGCAGCGCCCCGGCAAGACCGCCTACATCGACGACCACGGCACGACGCGCTACGGCGAACTGGCCGAGCGCATCCGCCGTGTTGCCGCCGCGCTGCTGGCCAGCGGCATCCATCGCGAAGAACGCGTGCTGCTGCTGATGCACGATGGCAACGACTGGCCGGTGTGCTTCCTCGGCGCGATGTATGCCGGCATCGTGCCGGTGGCGGTCAACACGCTGCTCACCGCCGACGACTACGCCTATATGCTGCAGCACAGCCGCGCGCAGGCCGTGCTGGTATCGGGCGCGCTGCTGCCCGTGCTGCAGCAGGCCATGGCCCAGGGCGGCCACGAAGCCGGGACCGTGATCGTCTCGCGGCCCGCCGGTCCGCTGCCCGATGGCATGATCGCCCTCGAAGCGTGGATCGAGCGCAACGCGCCGCTAGCCGCGCCGGCCAGCACCGGCCCCGACGATCCCGGCTTCTGGCTCTATTCGTCAGGCTCCACCGGACGCCCCAAGGGCGTGCTGCACAGCCAGGGCAACCCGTACTGGACTGCGGAGCTCTATGCCAAGCCCGTGCTGTCACTGGGCGAGGCCGACATCTGCTTCTCGGCCGCCAAGCTCTACTTTGCCTATGGGCTCGGCAATGCCCTGACCTTCCCGCTGAGCGTGGGCGCCACCGTGGTGCTGATGGCCGAGCGGCCAACCCCCGAGGCCACGTTCAGGCGCTGGCTGGACTATCAGCCGACCGTGTTCTTCGGCGCGCCGACCGGCTACGCGGGCATGCTCGCCGCGCCCGGGCTGCCCACGCGCGAGCAGGTCTCGCTGCGCCTGTGCTCCTCCGCCGGCGAGGCCTTGCCCGCCGACCTGGGCGAACGTTTCACCGCGCATTTCGGTTGCGAAATCATCGACGGCATCGGCTCGACCGAGATGTTGCATATCTTCCTGTCCAACCGCCCCGGGCAGGTTCGCTACGGCACCACGGGCTGGCCGGTGCCGGGCTATGCGGTGGAACTGCGCGACGAAGACGGCCACGCCGTGCCCGACGGCGATGTGGGCGACCTCTATATCCAGGGCCCGAGCGCAGCGCTGATGTACTGGGGCAACCGGGAAAAATCACGCGAGACCTTTCGCGGCGGCTGGACCAAGAGCGGCGACAAATACGCGCGCAACGCCGACGGCAGCTACAGCTACGCCGGGCGCAGCGACGACATGCTCAAGGTCAGCGGCATCTATGTCTCCCCGTTCGAGGTGGAAGCCACGCTGGCCCAGCACCCCGCGGTGCTCGAAGCCGCGGTGATTGGCGTGCCCGACGACGCGGGCCTCACCAAGACCAAGGCCTTCGTGGTACTCAAACCCGGCGCACAGGTCAGCGAGACGGAGCTGAAAGCCTTCGTCAAGGAACGGCTGGCGCCATACAAATACCCGCGCATCATCGAATTCATGGGCGCGCTGCCGAAGACGGCCACGGGGAAGATCCAGCGCTTCAGGCTGCGCGAGATGGAAGGCGCGCCGGCGTGAGAAACAATGTGGGAGCACGCCAGCGCCCAACGGCATAACAAGCGCCCGCCCTCTCCCCCGGCCCCTCTCCCACAAGTGGGAGAGGGGAGCCAACCAGCGGCAAGATCAACCAACTGT
>NZ_JBXAHA010000022.1:0-189081 GCF_058794615.1 Cupriavidus sp. GW823-FHT07A04 | reverse complement strand
ATGATCCTGATGCTCAAGAAAAAGGGCTACACGGTGGTGATGGTGGAGCAGAACTTCCGCTTTGCCGCGCCGCTGGCGGATCGCTTTTATGTGATGGAACACGGCACGCTCGTCGAGCGCTTCGCGGCTGCGGAGCTGCAGGCCAAGATGCCGGTGCTGAACGCGTTGCTGGGGGTATGAGGACCGCTTTATGACGATACTGAATTTTCCCCTTTCCGCCTTGCTGTCCCAACTGCTACTGGGGCTGGTCAACGGTGCCTTTTACGCGATGTTGAGCCTTGGCCTTGCGGTCATCTTCGGGCTGCTCAATGTCATCAACTTCGCCCACGGGGCGCTGTTCATGCTCGGCGCGGTGCTGGCCTGGATGGGCATGGAGTACGCCGGGCTCAACTACTGGGCGATGCTCGTGCTCTCGCCGCTGGCGGTGGCGCTGATCGGCATCGTGATCGAGCGCACCCTGCTGCGCTGGATCTACAAGCTCGATCATATCTACGGCTTGCTGCTGACGCTGGGCATCACGCTGGTGATCGAGGGCATCTTGCGCTCGGTGTACGGCGTGTCGGGCCTGCCTTACTCGGCGCCGCAGGCGCTGGGCGGCGCTACCAACCTGGGCTTCATGATGTTGCCGAATTACCGCGCCTGGGTGGTGGTGGCGTCGCTGACGGTGTGCTTCTCCACCTGGTACCTGATCGAGAAGACCAAGCTGGGCGCCTACCTGCGCGCCGGCACCGAGAACCCCAAGATGGTCGAGGCATTCGGCGTCAACGTGCCGCTGATGGTGACGCTGACGTATGGCTTTGGCGTGGCGCTGGCGGCGTTTGCCGGCGTGCTGGCGGCGCCGGTGATCCAGGTCTCGCCGCTGATGGGGCAGAACCTGATCATCATCGTGTTCGCGGTGGTGGTGATCGGCGGGATGGGATCGATCATGGGCGCGATCCTGACCGGTCTCGGCCTGGGCGTGATCGAGGGCCTGACCAAGATGTTCTACCCAGAGGCCTCGGCCACGGTGGTGTTCCTCATCATGGCAATCGTGTTGATGTTGCGCCCGTCGGGGCTGTTTGGAAGGAGTCAATGATGGGAACAATGGGAGTGATGGGAACGATGGGCCGGTCAGCCAGGAATGCGTGGTACGGATTGCTGCTGGCAGCGCTGGTGCTGGCGCCGATGGCCGGGGCGTATCCGGTGTTCGTGCTCAAGGTGCTGTGCTTCGCGCTGTTTGCGTGCGCCTTCAACCTGCTGGTCGGCTATACCGGGTTGCTGTCGTTCGGCCATGCGGCCTTCTTCGGCGGCGCCGGCTATGCAGCGGGCCATGCCATGAAAGTGTGGGGCGTCACGCCGGAAGCGGGCATGGTGCTGGGGACGCTGGCCGGCGGCCTGACCGGCTATGTGGTGGGGTCGCTGGCGATCCGGCGGCAAGGCATCTATTTCTCGATGATCACGCTGGCGCTGGCGCAGATGCTGTTTTTTGTCTGCCTGCAGGCGCCTGCCACGGGCGGCGAAGACGGCCTGCAGGCGATTCCGCGCGGAAAGCTGTTCGGCGTGCTGCCGCTGGCCGACGACCTGACGCTGTACTACGTGGCGCTGGTGGTCATCGTGGCGGCGTTCGCGCTGATCGTGCGCACGGTGCATTCCCCGTTTGGCCAGATCTTGAGGGCAATCAAGGAGAACGAGCCGCGCACCATCTCGCTGGGCTACGACACCGACCGCTACAAGCTGATGGCGTTCGTGCTGTCCGCCGCGCTGTCGGGGCTGGCCGGGTCGATCAAGGCGCTGGTGCTGGGCTTTGCCACGCTCACCGACGTGCACTGGTCGATGTCCGGCGCGGTGATCCTGATGACGCTGGTGGGTGGGCTGGGCACGCTATCCGGCCCGCTGGCCGGCGCCTTTGTGGTGGTGGCGCTGGAAACCAGGCTGGGCGCAATCGGCAATTTTTTGGCTTCCGTCACGGGCATCGCGTGGTTCGGCGCACTGGGCGAGTCGGTCACCATGGTGACGGGCGTCATCTTTATCGCCTGTGTCCTGCTGTTCCGCCGGGGCCTTGTGGGCCAGCTTGAACGGCTTGCCGGTAGCCAGGTGTTCAGCCGAAGGCTGCGCGCGCCGCGCGCCGCGCCTAGCCTGAAGCCCGATTAGCAACGCGTCCCCCCTCGCTTACAGCCCCTCACAGCCCTTCACAATCCCTTGGGCAGCAACGCCGCCAGCGATTCCCGCATGGCCCGCGCAATCAGTTGCTGCCGCTCGCGCGGCATGCGGGCCAGCGTGGAGGCCACGCTGATGCCCGCCACCGGTTCGCCGTCCGTGCTGTGCACCGCCATGCCCACGGCCAGCACGCCGCTGGTGGCGTGATTGCCGATCACGGACCAGCCGCGCTCGCGCGTGGCGCGCACCAGGATGTTCATGCGCTCGGGCGTCATGCCGCCGTAGTGGCCCAGCGCCGCGGCGTTGGCGGCGATGCATTGCGCCACGTCGTCTTGCGGCAGCGCCGCCAGCAGGGCCAGCCCGGCGGCGCCGACGCCCAGCGGCTGGCGCGTACCGACCTGGATCACGAGGATCTGCACCGGATGCGTCCCGACATGGCGCGCGATGCAGTGCGAGATCGCGCCTTCGCGCACGACGGCGAACGCGGCATCCCCGCAAGCGGCACTCACGCGCGCCAGCACTGGCTGTAGCCGCGCCGCCAGGCCATCGGTGGCGTGCGGCTGCGCAAGCGCCGACAGGCGCGGCCCCGCCACGTAGCGAAAGCGCCCACGCTGTGCCACATAGCCGCTTTCCATCAAGGTAGCCAGCAGCCGGTAGACCGTGGCGCGCTCCAGCGCCGCGATGCGGCACAGGTCGACCACGCGCAGGCCTTCGCGGCCGCTGGCCAGCACCGCATCCAGCAATTGCAGGCCGCGCCGCAGCGTGCGGCTGCCGCCGTCTTCAGTGGCCTGCGCAGCATCGGCAGCGTCGGGAAGGGGGCTGAGGGCTGCCTTGCCTTTGGCGGAAACGTCCGGCAGGCGGACGTTTTGATTGGCGGAGCGGGCAGGCATGGGGAAGAATTTCTCGGTCGATGGAAGCCACCCGCAGTATGCCGCAGCGCGGCCAGAAGGGGGCCAGCGACGGCATTGCACTGCCAAAACAGGAGACAAACCATGACCTTGCATCATGCACCGCGCCGGCGCCTGCTGGCGTTCGCGGCGGCCCTCAGCCTGGCGGGCGGCCTTGCGCTGCCGCTTCATGCCCAGCCCACCGCCTGGCCCACCAAGCCCATCAAGCTTGTGGTCGGCTACGCCGCCGGCGGCGCCACGGACGTGATCGCGCGCATCATCGCGCTCAAGCTGGGCGAGCAGCTGGGCCAGCCGATGGTGGTGGACAACCGGGCGGGCGCCAACAGTAACGTGGGCGCCGAAGTGGTGGCCAAGTCGGCGCCCGATGGCTACACGCTCTACGTCTACACCATCGCCAACACCATCAACGCGTCGCTGTACGACAAGCTTGGCTACGACCCACAAAAGGACTTCGAGCCCATCGGGCTGATCGCCAGGATTCCCAACATCCTGGTGGTGAACCCCAAGCTGCCGGTGAAAACCCTGGCCGACTACATCCGCTTTGCCAAGGCGTCGCAGGACGGCATCACCTTTGCCTCGTCGGGCAGCGGCTCGTCCATCCACCTGTCGGGCGAGATGTTCAAGATGCAGGCCCGGCTGAACATGCTGCACATCCCGTATCGAGGCAGCGCGCCGGCGGTGACCGACCTGCTGGGCGGGCAGGTCCAATCGATGTTCGACAACACGCCTTCGGCGCTGCCGCACGTGAAGGCGGGGCGGCTGCGCGCCATTGCCATCACCAGCGCCCAGCGCTCGCCGCTGCTGCCCGAGGTGCCGACCGTTGCCGAGTCGGGCTTTCCCGGCTTTGACGTGCAATCGTGGTTCAGCCTGGCCGCGCCCGCCGGCACGCCGCGGCCGGTGATCGAGCGCCTGAACTCGGCCCTCAACAAGGTGCTGGCCGCGCCCGACGTGCGCCAGCGCTTGCAGGATCTGGCGGCCACCCCCGAGCCCGGCTCGCCAGAGCAATTGCGCCGCCTGATCGCGGCGGAAACCAAGCGCTGGCACGACGTGGTGAAACAGTCCGGCGCCAAGGCCGAATAAGAAACAAGGAGCGTTGCCTACCATGTACCCGATCGATTTCTTCTGGCGCGCCGCGGCGCGCTGGCCCGGCAACATTGCCATCGACGCCCCCGAAGGCGCGATCCGCTACGACGCGCTGGCCGCCCAGGTGGCCGCGCTGGCCACGGCGCTCAATGCGCTCGATGACACCTTGCAGAGCCGCGTGGGCATTTGCGCGAAGAACAGCGCCGAGCACATCGTCGCGCTCCTGGCGGTGCTGGCCTGCGGCAAGGTCTGGGTGCCGCTGAATCCCAAGAGCACCCGGCCGGAGATCCGCCGCATCATCGACGCCACCGAGCCCTCCATCCTGGTGCTCGATACGGCCTGCGCCGGCCTGCTGGAGGGCGCGGCCGGCGCGTGCATCTATAGCGGCTCGCCGCCGCCCGGGGAGAGGTCGGTGGCCGCGCTGATCGCGCAGCATGCCGGCGCATCGCGCCCGGCCTTTGCGCTGCCGGAGGATGCCACGCAGGCGATCAAGTTCACCGGCGGCACCACCGGCTTGCCCAAGGGCGTGATGCAGCCGTACCGCGCCTGGATGACCAACGTCTCCAACCAGATCCACGCCTGGGGCTTTGACGAGCACGAGCGCTACATCGTGGCCGCGCCGATCACGCATGGCACGTCGACCTACCTGTTGCCCATCCTGGCGCAGGGCGGCTGCCACGTGGTGCTGGCCGAGGCCGGCGCCGAGGCGGTGCGCACGGCGTTTCGCGAGCGCGGCGGCACCGTGTGCTTCATGCCGCCAACGCTGGTCTACATGCTGATGGCGCTGCCCGGCGCCGCGCGCACGGACTTCCCCTGCCTGCGCCGCCTGATCTACGGCGGCGCGCCGATGCCGCCCGAGAAGATCCGCGAGGTGCGCGCCTTTTTCGGCCCCGTGCTGGGCACCACCTACGGGCAGACCGAGGCGCCGCAGAGCCTGACCGTGATGCGCCCCGCGGATTTCGAGGACGAGCGCAACTGGGCCGCCGTGGGCCTGCCCACCTGGTTCAGCGACGTGGCCATCATGGCCCCGGACGGCCGCCTGTTGCCCCCGGGCGAGGTCGGCGAGGTGGTCGCGCGCGGCGACCTGGTGATGAGCGGCTACTGGCGCCTGCCGGAGAAATCCGCCGAGACGCTGGTGGACGGCTGGCTGCACACGGGCGACCGCGGCCTGATCGACGAACGCGGCTACCTGTACCTCAAGGACCGGCTCAAGGACATGGTCATCACCGGCGGCTTCAACGTCTATCCGGTGGATGTGGAGAACGCGCTGGGCCAGCACCCGGCGGTGCACGAATGCACGGTGTTCGGCGTGCCCGACGAAAAATGGGGCGAGGCGGTGCAGGCCGCCGTGCAGCTGCGCCCCGGCCAGCATGCCACCGAAGGCGAGCTGATTGCCTTTGTGCGCGAGCGCCTGGGCCCCGTGCAAACGCCCAAGCGCGTCCACTTCCATGCGAGCCTGCCGCGCTCCGCCGTGGGCAAGGTGCTCAAGACCGCCGTGCGCGAACGCGCCATCGCTCCCGAAGCCGCTTCGGTCCCATCGGTCCCATCGGTCCCATCGGTCCCATCGGTCCCATCGGTCCCATCGGTCCCTTCGGCCCCGACCCCTTCCAACGAATCCACTGCGAACCCATCATGACTTCCTCCGCTTCCTCCAAGCCCGTCACCCGCCTTTGCACCCACACCCTCACCAGCCTGCATTACCGCGACGCGGACCTGGTCGAGGACCTGATGGGCAAGAAGACCTTCACCGAGGTCATGCTCATGCAGATCCTGGGCCGCGAGCCGCGCCCGGTGGACCTGCGCATCACCGACGTGGTGCTGATCGTGCTGATGGAGCACGGCCTCACGCCCAGCGCCATCGCCACACGGCTGATCTACATGAGCGCGCCCGAGAACCTGCAGGGCGCAGTATCCGCCGGCCTGCTGGCCGTGGGCAGCTCCTTCGTGGGCACCATGGAGAACTGCGCGCAACTGCTCGACCGCATCGGCGCGGCCGCCGATCCCGATGCCGAGGCCATGGAGATCGCGCGCCACTACAAGTCCATCAAGAGCCATGTGCCCGGCTTTGGCCACCACCTGCACAAGCCGGTGGACCCGCGCGCCTACAAGCTGCTGGAAATGGGCCGCGCCGAGCCCGACCTGGCCGGTGACAAGATCCGGGCGCTGGAGCGCCTGTCCAGCGCGGTGGATGCCGTGGCCGGCCGGCCCATCACCATCAACGCCACCGGCGCCGTGGCCGCCTTGCTGGGTGAGCTGGGCGTACCCACGGCCGTGATGCGCGGCTTTGCCGTGATCTCGCGCGCGGCCGGGCTGGTAGCGCATATCGTGGAGGAGCAGCAAAGCCCTTCGGGCCGCTTTATCTGGGACACCATCGAACACGCGATTCCTTACGTGGGCGAAGGCGGGCACCGGCCAGGGGAGGGCGCGTGACATGACGAATCTATCGAACGCAGGCGACAGCGCGGCGGCGGCACGCCCGCCCGGGTTGCCGCTCGATCTTTCGGGCCGCACGGTTTTTGTCGCCGGCGCGGGCTCCGCGGGGCCGGGCTGGAGCATCGGCCGCGCGGCCAGCGTGACCTACGCGCGCCTGGGCGCACAGGTCTGCGTGGTGGACCGTGACGCGGCCTCGGCCGAGGAAACCACGGCGCTGATCCGGGCCGAAGGCGGCATCGCCGAGACTTTAACGGGCGATGTGTCCGTGGAGGCCGAAGTGGTGCGGCTCTTTGCCGCGGCGCGCGGGCGCTTCGGCATGGTGGACGTGCTGCATCACAACGTGGGCATTGGCAAGACCGGTGGCCCGATGGAAACCACCGCGGACGACCTGGACCGCATCCACGCCGTCAACGTGCGCAGCCTGCTGCTGGCCAGTCAGCAGGTGCTGCCCGACATGATGGCGCGCGGGCGCGGCGCCATCATCGCCATCTCGTCGGTGGCCGGCATGCGCTACGTGGGCTATCCGCACCTGGCCTACAGCGTGACCAAGGCCGCCGTGACGCAGTTCACGCGCATGCTGGCGCAACAATATGCGCCACATGGCGTGCGCGCCAACACCGTGGTGCCGGGGCTGATCGACACGCCGCGCATCGCTACCACGGTGGCGAAGATGTTCTCCGGCACCAGCCTGGACGAGGCGCGCCGTGCGCGCGCCGCGCAAGTGCCGATGGGCCGCATGGGCAGCGCATGGGACGTGGCCCACGCCTGCGCCTTCCTCGCCTCCGATGCGGCGGCCTATATCACCGGCACGGAGCTCGTGGTGGATGGCGGCATCACCGGGAAATTCGTGTGACACGCAATCCGTCGTCCCATGTGCAGTAGTTGCTTGGAGGCCGTTTCAAAATGAAGCGAAGCGGTTCTGGCTAGGCGCGCGGCCGCAGACAGTACAACTGGTACGGCAAGGCCGCGCAACGACGTCAGAATCTTTTTGAAATGGCCTCTTAAAAGAAAGGATGGCCGGCTAGCCATATCCGCAGCGCGGATATTCGCGCAGCGCCATTGCGCGAGGGCCTAAAGAGTCACTAAACCTTGCCGATATGTACCCATCGGCATGAAGAACGCCGGCATTTCTTGCCGGCACGAGCCGATGTCTTCCTCCCGAAGCCGACGCTCGATCGGTTGCCACGACAAGCGAAGATCAGGCATCCGTGCAGGCGGCGTTGCCACGCAGCCGCCTGCCGGTCTCACGCTTGCCTTTCCGGGATGGCTCTGGCCGATGACCTCTTGCATTCCTCCTTTCTTTTTCCAGGACGACGGACAAACATGCGTTTCAGTGACATGAAAATATCAACCCGCCTTACTGCCGGATTCGGCATTCTGGTTCTGTTGATCGCCTTCATGGGCGGCACATCGATCATCAAGATTCATACCGTGGAAAATGCATTGCACACGGTATTAAGTGACCACTACAGAAAAATAGCGGATCTCAATGACATTGAGGGAAACCTGAACCAGGTCGCGCGCTCGCTGCGCAATATGGTGATCATGACGGTGGCGACGGATATCGAGAAGGAACGTGAACTGACCGCCGCCACGCTAAAGACCATTGCCGCCCAATGGGCCCGGCTAGAGACCAAGATCACCTCTGACAAGGGTCGGGCCGAGCTGGCCAAGGTGAAAGAAGCGCGCGGTGCGTACGGTGCCCTGCAGGACAAGTTCCTCGGGCTGGTGGCGGCAGGCAATGCCGACGAGGCCAGGAACATGCTGCTGGGCGAGTTGCGCCCGGCCCAGCTGGCCTATTTCGCCGCGGTGGAAGGCCTGATCCAGCATCAGGACAAACTCATGGAAACGTCCACCAGCGAGGCCATCGACGCCGTCGAGCGCATGAAGGCCACGATCTGGGCTTCGGGTGCCGTCGCGCTGCTGGTCGCTGTTTGCATGGCCACATGGATCATCCGCGCCATCACCCGGCCAATCAATCAGGCCGTGCGGGTGTCGGCGGCCGTGGCCGCGGGCGACCTGAGCCTGCAGTTCGATGCCAGCGGCAACAATGAAACCGCCAGGCTGATGCGCGCGCTAAAGGACATGCAGGCTAACCTGGTGCGCGTGATCGCCAACGTGCGCGAGAACGCCGAAGGCGTTGCCAGCGCGAGCCAGCAGATTGCCGATGGCAACCGCGACCTGTCCGGCCGTACCGAGGAGCAGGCCAGCGCGCTTGAGCAGACCGCAGCCTCGATGGAGGAGCTCAGCTCCACGGTCAGGCAGAACGCCGCCAACGCGCTGCAGGCCAATCAGTTCGCCATTGGCGCCACCACGGTGGCGCGCAAGGGCGGCGACGTGGTCGGGCAGGTGGTGGGCACCATGAAGGACATCAACGACAGCTCGCGCAAGATCGCCGACATCATCGGCGTGATCGACAGCATCGCGTTCCAGACCAACATCCTGGCGCTGAACGCCGCCGTGGAGGCCGCGCGCGCCGGTGAGCAGGGGCGTGGCTTTGCCGTGGTGGCGGGCGAGGTGCGCAACCTTGCGCAGCGCAGTGCCGAGGCGGCCAAGGAGATCAAGACGCTGATCACCGCCAGCGTGGAGCGCGTGGAGCAGGGCACGGCGATGGTGGATCATGCCGGCGCCACCATGACGGAGATTGTCGCGGCGATCAAGCGCGTGACCGACATCATGGGCGAGATCAGCGCAGCCAGCACGGAGCAGAGCGCGGGCGTGGCGCAGATCGAAACCGCCATGAGCCAGATGGACCAGGCCACCCAGCAGAACGCCGCGCTGGTGGAGGAAAGCTCGGCGGCGGCGGAAAGCCTGCATGCGCGGGCACGGCAACTGGTGCAGGCGGTGGCCGTGTTCAAGCTCCATCAGGAGCGTGGCGGGCATGGCGCGCCATCCGGCCTGACCGGGGCTTGAATGGGGCCTGGGCGGGGCCCGACTGGCCAAGGACCAGTAAAATAGCCGGCCAGGGTGGGTTTTCAAAGGCGGCAGGTGGCTCAACGACAACAGGGTTTTCTTCTGACTCGGCACTGGCGGGATACGGCCGCCGGGACAGAAGTCGAGTTCTGGCTGGCAACCGACAGTGGCCCTCGCCATATCCGCCTGGCGCACCAGCCCTCGGTGGCGTTCGTGCCGGCCGAGCAGCGCGAGACCGCCGAGGCGGTCTTGCGCGGCGAGCGCAACGTGGCGTTGCGCGAACTCCCGCTCGCGGATTTCCATCGCCGCCCGGTGCTGGGCCTGTACTGCCAGCACTACCGCCAGCTCACCAAGCTGGAAAAACTGCTGAAGGAAGCCGGCGTCAGCGTCTACGAGGCCGACATCCGCCCCCCGGAGCGCTACCTGATGGAGCGCTTCATCACCGCGCCCGTCTGGTTTGCCGGCGAGGCCAACGCGGCCCACGGCGGAGGCACCCTGCTCAACAGCCAGATGAAGCCAGGGCCAGCCTATCGGCCCACGCTGAAGCTGGTGTCGCTGGACATCGAGACCACCGCCCACGGCGACCTGTACTCGATCGCGCTGGAAGGCTGCGGCCAGCGCCAGGTGTATATGCTCGGCCCGCCCAACGGCGACGACAGCGCGGTCGACTTTGACCTGGAGTACTGCGCCAGCCACCCGCTGATGCTGCAAAAGCTGAACCAATGGCTTGCCCAGCACGATCCCGATGCCATCATCGGCTGGAACGTGGTGCAGTTCGACCTGCGCGTGCTGCAGAAGCATGCGGATCGCTATCAGGTCCCGCTGCTGTTTGGCCGGGGCGGCAATGTGCTGGAGTGGCGCGTGCACGGCTTCAAGGAGAACCATTTCTTTGCCTCCGCCGCCGGCCGCCTGATCATCGACGGTATCGAAGCGCTGCGGTCCGCTACCTGGAACTTCCCGTCCTTCAGCCTGGAGAACGTGGCGCAGACGCTGCTAGGCGAGGGCAAGTCCATCGACAACCCGTATCAGCGGATGGCGGAGATCGACCGCCGCTTTGCCGAAGACAAGCCCGCGCTGGCGCGCTACAACCTCAAGGACTGCGAGCTGGTGACCCGGATCTTTGCCAAGACCGAGTTGCTGACCTTCCTGCTGGAGCGGGCCGCCGTCACGGGATTGCCGGCGGACCGCAGCGGCGGCAGCGTGGCCGCCTTCACGCACTTGTACATGCCCCTGATGCATCGCCAGGGCTATGTCGCCCCGAACCTGGGCGAGGTGCCGGAGGGGGCCAGCCCCGGCGGCTTTGTCATGGATTCGCAGCCCGGGCTGTACGATTCGGTGCTGGTGCTGGACTACAAGAGCCTGTACCCGTCCATCATCCGCACCTTCCTGATCGATCCGCTCGGGCTGGTGGAAGGGCTGCAGGATCCGTCCGACGAAAGCTCGGTGCCGGGATTTCGCGGCGCGCGCTTTTCGCGCACCCGGCATTGCCTGCCGGCCATCGTCAAGCAGATCTGGCAAGGCCGGGAAGCGGCCAAGCGCGAAGGCAACAAGCCCTTGTCGCAGGCCCTGAAGATCATCATGAATGCGTTCTACGGGGTGCTGGGGTCCAGCGTCTGCCGCTTTTTCGACCCACGCCTGGCGTCGTCGATCACCATGCGCGGGCACGAGATCATGCACCGCACGCGCGAGCTGATCGAGGCGCAGGGCTACCAGGTGATCTATGGCGATACCGATTCGACCTTTGTCTGGCTGAAGCAGCCGCATGCCGAGGAAGACGCCGACAGGATTGGCCGCATGCTTGTCCAGCAAGTGAACCAGTGGTGGCAGCAGCATCTGCAACAACAGTACGGCCTGGAGAGCGCGCTGGAGTTGCAGTACGAGACCCACTACCGCCGCTTCCTCATGCCCACCGTGCGCGGCGCCGAGCAGGGCAGCAAGAAGCGCTACGCGGGGCTGGTCGCCAAGGCGGACGGCAGTGAGGAGATGGTCTACAAGGGCCTGGAAACGGTACGCACGGACTGGACACCGCTGGCCCAGCAGTTCCAGCAAGCGCTTTATCAGCGCGTGTTCAAGAAGCAGCCGTACCGGGAATATGTGCAGGACTACGTCCGCCGCACCATGAGCGGCGAGTTCGACGCGCAACTGGTCTACCGCAAGCGCTTGCGCCGCACGCTCGAAGACTATCAGCGCAACGTGCCGCCGCACGTGCGCGCGGCACGCATCGCGGACGAGTTCAACCGCAAGGAAGGCCGTTCGCTGCAATACCAGAACGGCGGCTGGATCAGCTATGTGATGACGGTGGCTGGCCCGGAGCCCCTGGAAACCCGGCGCTCGCCCATCGACTACGACCACTATCTGACGCGCCAGCTGCAGCCGGTGGCCGACGCCATCCTGCCCTTCCTGGGCGATGCGTTCGAGACGCTGGTGACGGGGCAGAAGGCGTTGTTTTGATGGCGCCTTCTATTGGATCTTGATGACAACCTTGCCCTTTGCACGTCCTGTTTCGACGTAGGCCAACGCCTCTTGGGTCGACGCGAACGGAAAAACCCGATCGATCACGGGCCTTATCGCACCTGCGTCGATGAGCCTGGCGATCTGGCCTAGCTGGTCTCCGTTAGCACGCATGAAAACAAATGAATAGCTGACGCCACGGCGTTTCGCGGCTTTCCTGATGCGATGGCTCAGAAAGCGCATTGCTGCTTTCAGGAACCAGGAGGCGCCCATCTCTTTCGCAAAATCGGGATCAGGCGGACCGGCGATCCCGATGAGTTTGCCACCCGGCTTGAGCACTTGCAGCGACTTCTCGAGCCCTTTGCCGCCCTGCGTATCCAGTACCACGTCATAGTCCTTCAGGATGGCCGCAAAGTCGTCTTTCGTGTAATCGATGACGATATCCGCACCGAGGCGCTTCACCAGTGCGATATTGCGCGCGCTCGTTGTCGTCGCGACCGTTGCGCCTACATGCTTCGCCAGTTGAATGGCAAAGGTGCCAACGCCGCCCGAGCCAGCATGTATGAGCACTTTCTGCCCTTTCCTGAGTTGCCCTTTTTCGATCAGCGCCTGCCAGGCAGTCAATCCCACCAACGGAATTGAAGCCGCTTCCTCCATCGTGAGTGCCGTGGGCTTGAGGGCCACGCCATCCTCTTTGATCGCGATGCATTCCGCGAAAGTGCCGATGCGGTCCTTGTGTGGTCGCGCATAGACCTCATCGCCCGGTTTGAATCGTTGTACGCGCGATCCGACGCGGACAACAACCCCGGCCAGATCGTTGCCCAAAATCAATGGCAGACGATAGGGCAGAATCAATTTGAACTCGCCGTCCCTGATCTTGGCATCGAGAGGGTTCACGCCAGCGGCGTGAATCTGGATCAATACGTCGTCCTCGCGCACCTCCGGGACCGGCATATCGCCAGCGCGTACGCCATGTTTGCGTCCATATCGATCGACGACGAATGCCTTCATCATGGTTCCTTGTCAGTTTCTCGTTGCGTCAAGTTGTTTCACGGGCAGTAACGCCGTCTACGTTGCGAGCCGCAGATCTTTGCGAATACCGGCGTCTACCATGTTCGCAGGCGCAAATCTGCGTAGCAATCGCAGGCGGCCGGCGAGTCCACCAGCTGCATAGCGGAGTTTCGGACGCGCCGCGATGGCGGCCTGCAGTACGGTCTCGGCCACAACCTCAGGACCGTCAGCGCCCTCGACCACCTCCTTCACTCGCCTATCCACGGCCGAGCGCACCTCGCGGTAGGTGTCGAGAGGGGCGTCGGGCGCCATGAAGTTCGCGTCAAAAGGCGTCTTGATATAGGCCGGCTCAATGACCGATACCCGGATGCCCATCGTGCGCAACTCATGGTCGAGCGATTCCGAGTAGCCTGCGACCGCGTGCTTGGTGGCGGAGTACAGCGCCATGTAGGGCATGGGCAAGAAACCCAGCACAGAGCCGATGTTGATAATGCGGCCGCTACCTTGTTGCCGCATATGGGGCAACACGGCACGCGTCATGCGGATGATCCCGAAGAAGTTCGTATCGAAGATCGCGCGGGCCTGGTCAATCGAACTCTCTTCCGCAGCAGCGGGGGCGACACCGAAGCCAGCGTTGTTGACCAGCAGGTCGATGCGGCCGTGCAGGCGCAGTACTTCCTTGACGGCGGCTTCGACCGATGCTTCGCTGGTCACGTCAAGTGGCAGCATCTCGAACGTCCGCGGTCCGGCTTGCGCACCGCGCCGGCTGGTGCCGTAGACCTTGTATCCGGCCTTCGCAAGCCGCTTTGCCGTGGCTTCGCCGATTCCCGACGAGGCGCCCGTAACGAGCGCTATCTTGGTTTCCATGCTGTCCTTCCGATATTGAGGGATGTTTTACGTGGTTGGTCGGGCGTTCATTTTGCCAAAATATGATGATCATCATATTTTGGATCCAACGAAAACTGGCACTGGCACCGGGCCGGCAGATTTACGCGTCGGTGGGCGCGAGTTTCTTCAATGCGGCTTCAAGAAAACTTTCCGACAGCCTGGGGTCGTCCACGGCACGCGCCAGCACCATGGTGCCAACCATGGTGGCAACTGTCATCAGTGCCTGTTCGTGCGCACCCGGCTGGCCCCAATCGGGCAATTGGCGCGCAACGACATCGATCATCTCCTTGATGCGGCGGGTGGCTGCGCGCCGCACGACCGGCGCCTGGCGCGGCATCTCCGAGCCGAGGGCGGAGACAGGGCAACCAGTCTCCATGTCTTCACAATGCGCTTTCGACAAATAGGCGCGCACCATCGCCGGCAATGCTTGATCTGGCGGCACGGAGGCGGCGATATGCTCCGACAAGGCCACGGCTTCAGCACCGGCGCGGTCAGCGGCTTCGGCAAGCAGTACCTCGCGCGATGGAAAATGGGCGTAGAAGCCGCCATGCGTCAGGCCGGCCTCCTTCATGATGTCGGCCACTCCTGTGCCGTCGTAGCCACTGCGCCGAATCGCGCGCGCGGCGACCTCGACGATGCGCTCGTGCGTGAGTTCCTTGCGGCTCACGGTCTTGCGATTGATTGACGGCTTCTTCATGACGACCATCATATAACATTTCGCCGCCATTTGCTGCACGGAGCCATGTCGATGGAGATCAAGGCGCCCCCCCCAGGCAGCGCTGAGCAGTGCAACTGTCAGTTCGGCTACATGAGGGTGCGCTATCGTGGCTTGATGAAGCGCACGCAGCAACGACCCTGCTGACGATAGGCCTCTCAGTCCAAGCTGATGCCGTTTATCTTGGCGATGCTTTGCCAGAGGGACAGGTCGGTACGTACCGTCTGGGCAAACTGCTCCGCGCTTTTCAATGGCGGATCGACCAGGTTCAGTTGGACGAACCGGTCACGCAACTCCGGGGCGGACAGCGTGTTCAGGATCTCCCGGTGCACGGCCGCTACCACGCCGGCTGGCGTACCGCGCGGGGCGAACACACCATACCAGGCATCTGTATCGAAACGATAGCCTTGTTCGGTCATGGTCGGCAGGTCCGGCAACGCCGGTCCCCTGTGCGATCCGGTGATGGCGATGCCGCGCAGCTTTCCGGTCTTGATCAGCGGCACCGAACTGGTGGCGTCGACGAAGGCCACCTTCACCAGCCCGCCCTGCATGTCCTGGTAGATCTGGCCGATCGTCTTGTAGGGCACATGCCGGATGTCGAGTCCTTCTTTCCGCTTGAGGTACTCCATCACGAGCTGCCCGGTGGAGCCCGGGCCCCAGGTGGCGTAGTCGTACTTGCCGGGATTCGCCTTGACGAGGGCAACGAACTCCTTCAGGTTGCGCGCGGGAAAATCCGGCGAGGCGACCAGATGGATGCCCCCTGAGAAAATTTGTGCCACGGCCACAAGGTCACGCGTCACATCGAATGGCAGCTTGTGCAGCAGGGCCTGGCTGATGACGGTGGAAGACGAACTGGCAAATAGCAAGGTGTAGCCGTCAGCGGGTGCCTTGGCCACCGCGTCGACGCCGATGACGCCATTGGCGCCAGGCCGGTTGTCGACCACGACGGGCTGGCCCAGCGTGCGCGACAAGCGCTCGGCAAAGATCCGCGCAATGGTGTCGGGCCCACTGCCGCCGGCGCTGGGCAGGATCAGGCGAACCGGTCGCACTGGCCACGGCTGCGCGCTCGCCGGCGCCGCGCCGAGCGCAAGGCCCAGCGCCATGCCGAGGGTGGGTGCCAGGGCCAGGAATCGTCCGAGTCCCAACGTGTTCCAGCTAATCCGCATCATGTTTGTCTCCTGCATATTGTTGTGATGGCGGGCCTGGCCATGGTACGGCCCAGGCCCGCTTGACCTGTACAACGCCGCGCCAGCCGTCAGGCTGCGGCGCGCACGGCGCCGATCGACAGGCCGCCATCGACGATGAGCATCTGCCCGTTGACATAGGAGGACTCGGTGCTGACCAGGTAGAGCGCGGCGTGCGCAACCTCCCAGCCTGTGCCCTGCCGGCCGAACGGCAGCGGGCGGGCTGCGCGCGAGGGCCGGGCGCGCGAGGCGTCGCGGCCCATCGGCGTGTCGATCAGTCCTGGTGCCAGCACATTCGCACGCAAGCCGCTGGGCTGGCCGGCGAATGCCACCGCGCGGCCCAGCGCGGTCAAGGCCGCCTTGGACGTCTCGTAGGCCGGCAGGCCGCTCAGCGGAGAGATCGCCGCCGTGGAGGCCACGAACACAATGGCGCTGCCAGCGGGCATGACGGCGGCGGCCTCCTGGGCGCAGAACATCGGGGCGCGCAGGTTGATGTCCTGGACCCGGTCCCAGTCGTCGGGCGTCTCCGCGCCGAAGCGATTCTGGTTGCCGATCCCGACGTTGACCACCAGGCCATCGAGCCCGCCCAGCGCGGCCACGGCCTGGGCCACCATGCGCGAGATTTGCGCGGGGTCCGAAACGTCGGCCTGGACGGGTATCGCGCGGCCGTTCTCGCGCCGGATCAGGTCGACCGTGTCCTGCGCGGCGCCGGCATCCATATCGGCGCATGCCACGGCGGCGCCCTCGCGGGCGAACAGGATCGACATGGCACGGCCATTGCCTACCGATGGCACCGGATCGACGGTATGGCGCTGGCCCGCACCTACCACCAGGATGCGGCGCCCGGCGAGCCGGCCGTCACGGCGCGGCACGCCAAGCGCGGGTGCAAACAGTTGTTGGTCCGGACGGCTTTCCAGGCATTCAGTCATGACGCAGCTCCAGCTTTTCCAGCGGCGGGTTTTCGATATCGACTTCGAGGTTTTCCAGCAGGCGCGACACCAGCATGTAGAAGCCGATGGTCGCCAGCAGCTCGACCATCATCTGTTCGTCCAGGGCCGCCGCAACCTTGGCGTAGAGCTGCGCCGGTGCCTTGACGTCATGCACCACGGCATCGGTGAATGCGATGGCAAGGCGCTCGAGTTCGCTGAAGTCGCCGTTGGCATCCGGCTTGAGCACGGCATCGATTTTTTCTTCCGGCACACCGGCGGCGCGCGCCACACGCCGGTGCTGATGCACTTCGTAACTGGCGCCGCTGAGCGCGCCCACCCGCAGGATGACCAGCTCGCGCAGCGTGGGCGGCAGCGAGGCCTGCGTGAGAATCGCGCGGCCAAGACCGAGGAAGCCGAGCGCGATCTCCGGCGCATGCGGCAGGATCCTGTACAGGTTGAGGGCGGGACGCCCGCGCAGTTGCTCGCCAAGGCGGCCGGGCACGTTGTCCACATCGAAGTAAGGTAGTCTGGCCATGTTGTGTTGTCTCCGTTTCCTGCCGCGCGGCAGGTGAGGTCGTGGTGGGAATAGTGCAAATAGGGGTTGGCCGCTCACGGCAATACGTTGCGCGGGTCTTGTCGCAAGACCAGGTTCCATACCTGTTGGCCGACCGGCCGCTCGCGTTCCTCGATCAGGTGGGCGACCAGTCCCGCGCAGCGTCCGATCAGTGCCAGTCCCCGGCCGAACAGCGGGTCCAGCCCCATCTCGGCGAGGATGGCGCCGATGGCGCCAGCGGCGTTGAGCGGCAGGGCGCCGCGCTTGCCGTCGCCGCAGGCGTCGCCGAGCGCCAGGGCAAGACGACAGTACTTGCCGTGGAAGCCATTCGCGCTCGCGGTCTCCATCAGGACCGGCACGCGCGGATCACCTTGCGCGTGTATTGGATGGCCGACGCCAGGTATCGGCCTGCCGGCTGACCGGCAGGCGGCGACGATGCGCCGGGCATGCTCTGCAATGGTGGCTGCGTCGGCATCGGCCGCCAGCGACGCACCTTCTTGCAGCAGTAATTCCGCCATGTTCTGCACGGTGCCGAGGAAGCGTTCGCCGGCGCCAAGCAAGCCCGCTGCGACCGCGCCTTGCAAGGATTCCGGCGCGCCCAGCCAGGTCATGCGGGCACTGATCGCGCTTGGCGTCAGCCCGTGATCGACCGCGGTCACCAGCAGTGTGTCAATCATCCGCGCCTGCGCGGCGTCGGGGAGGCGCCCGAGCGCAACCAGGCAGAGCGTCTGAACGAAATCCAGCTTGCCGATCACCTCGGTGGCAAGGTCCCGCCCGCGCAGCGTGATGCGATCGGGTGTGGTGTAGCCGATCTCGGTGCGGATGCCATTCATGCGCTCAGCCCCACGGTGATGCCGCCGCAGACGTGCAGCACCTGTCCGGTGACGAAGGACGCGCGTTCGTCGAGAAAGAACTCGACGGCGTGAACAATATCCTCCGGCTTGCCGAGCCGCCCGACCGGCACGCCGTTCACGATGCGCTGCGTCAGCGCATCCTGGGCCGGGTTGACGGAGCCGAACGCCGCCGTGGCGATGGGCCCCGGCGCGACGGCGTTGACGGTGATGCCGTGCGCCGCCAGTTCCAGCGCCCAGGTACGCGTCATGGCGTTCAGGGCGCCCTTGCTGGCCGAATACGCCGTGCGCAGTTCCTTGCCCAGCGCGGCACGGCTGGAGATATTGACGATGCGGCCGTGGCGCGCCTTTCGCATGGCAGGCACCAACGCCTGGGTGCATTGCAGCGCGGCGCGGACATTGACGGCGATTTGCCTGTCGAAGTCGTCAAGGCCGGTTTCCTCCACGCTCGCCGCCCGCAGGGTCGCCACATTGTTGACGAGGGCAGTGAAGGCATAGCGGGCCGATGCCTCCCCGAGCGCGGCGGCGAGTTGCGCCGGCTCGGCCATGTCGACTTTGACGAAATGCGTCACACCGGCCTCGGGAGGTGCCACCCGATCGAAGTTCACTACCGTGTGGCCGCGCGCGCGCAGCGTCTTGCACAGGGCCCAGCCGATGCCGCCGGATCCGCCGGTTACCAGGATATCTGTTGGTGTCATGATGAGAGAGGCTCCTTGCCTTGAGGGTTGTTGCTGGCATGGTTGCTTGCACTGGCGGCGAGCCGGGTCTTGACCTCGAGCTTCGAGACCTTGCCGTTGGCCGTGAGCGGAAGGGTTTCCACAAAATGAATGCGCTTTGGTGCCTGCACCGAACCCAGGCGTTCCTTGACGAATGCTTGCAACTCGGCAGCGTTGGGTGTGGCGCCGGGATGCAGTTGCACGGCCGCATGCACGGCCTCGCCCCAGCGCGGGTCGTCCATGCCGAGCACGGCGCAGCGGCACACTGCGGGATGGGCGCCGAGCGCGTTCTCCACGTCGCTGGGGTACACGTTGAAGCCACCCGTGATGATGACGTCGCGCAACCGGTCTTTCAGGTACAGGTAGCCTTGCGCGTCCAGGTAGCCACCGTCGCCCGTATGCAGCCAGCCATCGGCCAGTGCTTCGGCGGTCTTGCCGGGCTGGCGCCAGTAGCCGGACATGACGAGGTCGCCGCGCACCACGATCTCGCCGGATTCGCCAGCCGGCAGCAGCTTGCCGTCGCGCCCCATGATGGCGAGTTCGGTCAGGCAGGTGGCGCGGCCGACGCTGCCGTGGCGGGCGGGATCGCGCAATTCGCCAGCGGGCAGGAAGGCAATGATGCCGGGGGCCTCGGTTTGCCCGAACGAGGTCTCCAGGGTGCCAAAAACATCAATGGCCTGGGCAATCCGGTCTGCGCGCATCGGCGCTGCCGCATAGATCAGGTGCCGCAGCGCGGACCAGTCCCGTTCGCGCACGCCGGGCTCGTCCAGTAAATCGTAGATCAGCGTGGGCGGCATGAACACCGCGGTGATGCGCTCGCGCTCCAACTGATCGAGCAGGGCGCGCGGCCTGGTCGAATCCGCCAGCACGATGGTGCCGCCACGTGCGAACACGGGTAGCAGGAACGTGGATGTGCCGTGGGTGATGGAGGCCACGGCGAGATAGCGCTCGTCATCGCGCAGCTGCATCGCGGTGAGGATGGAAACCACCGTGGTGTTCCAGGACCGCAGCGACTGCATCACCCCCTTGGGCGCGCCGGTAGTGCCGCCGGTGAACTTGATGGCCTGCGTTTCGCCAAGCTCGCGCTGCGTGCGTAGCGGGACGCGGCCGCGCCAGGCACACAGTAGCGCGGCGATGCTGTCCGGGCCGGATGCCTGCGGCCCGCAGGTGATCACGCGGGTGCCAAGTGTGGTCGTGCCGGATTGGCCGTGGCTGCTGTCTTCCACCACCAGGATGGACGGCTCGGTGAAGTCGACGATGCGGGCCCGTTCGTGGACCGAGGCGCGTGGATTCAGTGGCACCCAGCACTTGCCGGCGGCCAGCGTAGCCAGCAGCGCCAACACATGCTGCACGCTATTGCCGGCGCAAATGCCTACGCGCGATCCGGACACGGGGTCCAGCGCCTGGAACGCCGCTGCGAGCGCCAGTACCTTCTGCGTCAGTTCGCCGTAGGTCAGCGATTCACCGGCTGCCTGCAAGGCGATGCGTGCCGGCGTGGCGCTGGCGGTCCTCAGCAGGTGGTCGATTGGTTGCATGCTTTCTTCCGTTGCGTCTCGTGGATTCCGTTGATTCCGTTCATTCCGTTCATTCCGCCCGCGCTCCCGATACCTTTACGATCCTTGCCCATTTGCTCATCTCCTCATCGACGAATCTGGTAAATTCCGCCGCGCTCATCGGCCGGCTGCCTGCATTCCCGTTGGTGCCGAGGTCGGTGCTGGTGTCGGCGCCCATTTCGGCGTAACGCTTGCGCAGCGTGGCGCTTGTCACAGCCTGGCCAACCGCGGCATTGAGCCGGTTCACAATGTCGGGTGGCGTATGCGCCGGCGCGAAGATGCCGCTCCAGTTGCCCACGAAGTAGCCCGGCACGCCGGCTTCGGCAACAGTCGGCACCTCCGGGAGCGCGGGCGAGCGATGCGCCGAGGTCACGGCAAGCGGGCGTACCAGGCCCTTGGCGATCAACGGCAACGAGGTGGGCAGGTTGTCGAACATCAACTGCACCCGCCCGCCCATCAGGTCGGTCTGTGCAGGCGAGCCGCCGCGGTAGGGCACGTGCGTCAGTTGCGTACCGGTCATATGCTCAAAGAGTTCGCCGGACATATGAATGCTGCTGCCATTGCCGGACGAGCCCATCATCAACTGGCCCGGGTTGCGCTTGGCCAGCGCGATCAACTCCTTCACATTGCGTGCCGGCAACGTCGGGTTGACGACCAATACATTGGCACCGGAGGAGACCAGGGCCACAGGCTGGAAGTCCTTCTTTGGGTCGTAGGGAAGGTTGGCGTATAGCGTCGGGTTGATGCCGTGGGTGCCGATCGTGCCCAGCAGCAAGGTGTAGCCGTCCGCCGGTGCATTGGCGACGGCGGCCGCGCCGATGTTTCCGCCCGCACCGGCGCGGTTCTCCACCAGCACCGGCTGCCCGAGGCTTTGCGTGAGCTGCTGGCTGAGCAGCCGTCCGAAAATGTCCGCAGTGCCACCGGGCGGGAACGGCACTACCAGGCGAATTGGCCGTGAGGGATAGGTTTCGGCCAGTACCGGCCCCGCCGTGTGCAGGGCGAGCGCGGCCGCGACCGCACAGATCAGTCTGTGAAGCATGGGATGTCTCCGTTGTCGTTGTGATTGCCAGCGGCATGCTCCGGACGGAGCCGCGCCAGGCTTACTGCGCTTCGCCTGGCCTGCCGCTCAGGGATCCACACGTGGCCTCGCCCGTAAAGTCGGCGCCAGGGGGGGCGGCGAGAGGGCGCGAAGGACGGTCTTGCTGCATGGGATAGTTTGGCGCTGTCTGGGTTAGGTGAGCGGAAATGTGAAAACGATTTCCGTTTGTGCTAACTTAGCAGGCAACAAATTTGGCGTCCAACTGTGGAACGTTTTCATTAGGGAAGACCATGACGCAAAGGATTTCCGTCAGGGATGTGGCTGAGGCGGCGGGGGTTTCCATTGGCAGCGTGTCGCGGGTGCTGAACGGCACCGGCTATGCCAGCCAGGCGCTGCGAGCCCGGGTGCATGCGGCTGTGGAGGCACTGAACTATGAACCCAGCTTTGCCGCCCGCCACCTGCGCACCGGGCGTAGCAAGACGGTCGGCTACCTGGTTTCGAACATCGGCAACCCGCTGCTGGCGGCGCATTTCAGCGAAGTCGAGAAGCATATGCAGGCCGCCGGGTACTCCATGTTGGTCGGCAATACACTGGACCAGCCACGGCGCGACCGCGAACTGGTTGCGCTGTTCGAGACCCGCCGGCTAGAGGGCATCATTGCCGCGCCGAGCCTGGAGAGCGCGGACCCCGCCGACAGCCTGTTCAGCGGCTGCAGCTTACCGGTGGTGATTCTGGATCGGGAAACGCCGCTACCAATGGACGCGGTCTATTTGGACCATCGTAGCGGTGTGAAGCAGGCAATGGCGTATCTGATTTCATTGGGTCACCGCCGTATCGCGTTGTTCGGGCCCGGCGAGCACATTCGTCCAGGGCGCGAAAAGCTGCTCGGCTACCGGGATGCCCTTGCGGAGGCAGGTTTGGTGTTCGACCCGGCACTAGTCTGTATGTCACGCTCGGCGATCGATTCGTCACGCACCCAAATGGCGACCATGCTCGCTCTTTCCGCACCCCCCACTGCAATCATCGGCCTAGGAACGCGCCTGCTCTCCGGAGCCATTTATGTTGCGCGCAAGGCGGGGCTGGATATTCCCAGAGACCTTTCGGTGATCGGCATCGGTACGCCGGAGACGCTAGAGTTGATGTATCCCCCGCTAACCACGCTACGCTTTGACATCGAGCGTGCCGCGCAGGCCGCCGCACATCTGATGCTTGACCGCTTGGCCGGGGAGGGGGGGAGGCAACCGCGTAGCGTGAATGTGCCGCTTGACCTGGTTCTGGGTGAGTCGTGCGCCCCGGCAGCGCCCAGGTAGGCCAGTGGGCTGCACATGCGCCAGTTCGACGCTCGGGGCACCTTCCTGCAGGTTCACGATGGCCTGCTCAGGGCCACGGACGTTGGCCGCCGGCTGATGCGCCGGCGTATTGGCAAGGTGTTGCTATTTCTTGGATTCGTATGCCATCCGCACCGCCAGACCTGTCAGAACGCTTCCCATCAGCCAGCGCTGCACCAATAGCCACTGCGGGCGTCCTGACAGGAAGGTAGATATCGATCCGGCCGTCACGATGATCAGTGCATTCACAGCGAGGCTGATCGAAATCTGAACGCCGCCGAGCGCCAGCGACTGGGTAAGAACGCTGCCGTGTCCTTCCGTAATAAATTGGGGAAGCAGAGACAGATACATGACGGCGATTTTTGGATTCGCCAGGTTGGTGATAAACCCCATGCTGAAGAGCTTCCTTGGGGTATCGACCGGCAGGTCGCGCACTGCAAATGCGGACCGTCCGCCCGGTTTGACCGCTTGCCAGGCAAGATATAGAAGGTACAAAGCGCCGCCAAAGCGAAGCGTATCGTAGGCGTAAGGTACCGCAAATACGAAGGCCGTAATTCCGAATGCCGCGCAGAGCATGTAGAACACAAAGCCCAGAGCAACGCCGCCCAATGAAATGAGGCCTGCGCGTCTACCTTGGCAAATTGAGCGGGAAATTAGATAAATCATGTTCGGCCCCGGCGTTAAAACCATTCCCAACGCCACAAGAGCAAACATGAGCAACTGTGCAAAATCAGGCATAACCCATCTCCAAGGATAGTAGGTAATGCCCAGGCGCGCGGCGGCTAGCAACCTCACGCTCCCCGATAGTGCCCTATCTGTATGCGCCAGTCACATGAGTGCAGAAATCATAGCACAGGAGAAAATACTTTAGGCTCGGAGGCGCCGTGGTCTTGCGCTGACAGACAACCAGCCAACCTGGGACGATCACTGGCGTCCGTCGGACTGAGATCGGCCATCGAAGAAAGAGGAAATTACCTTCTGCGGTGCCCGGATGATTCCCCATCCACAGACGTCTCTGCGCTCCACTGCGCCGCGGTGAGTCTGGAGATGAAGAAATCGGCCAACGCACTCACCTTCGCTGGCCGCGCGCGGGCAGTGGGCGTGACGAAATACAAACCACCTTCAGGCAAGCGCCAATCGGTCAAAACGGGCTCGAGCTGTTTGTCCCGGAAATACTGCGTCGCGACAAACTCAGGAAGCTCGGTGATGGCAAGTCCAGCGAGGACCGTGGGCAGCAATGCCTCCACGCTCGTTCCTCGCAACGCTCCGGCTGGTGTGACGGTGCATTCCTCGCCACTTTCATGGGTAAATCGCCAGACGTCGCGCTTACTCCTGTTGGTGTAGGTAAGGCACTGGTGGGCGCCAAGGTCTTGCGGGTGCTGAGGATGGTCATGGTGAGACAGATAGGCTGGAGATGCCACGACAAATCGCCGCACAGGTGCAATGAGACGTGCGACGAGTGACGAGTCTTCCATGATGGCGATGCGCAGGGCGGCGTCAAAGCCATCGCCAATCAGATCAGTCTGTGCGTCCGTGAGATGAAGTTCGACGGAAATATCCGGATAGGTCCGAAAGAACTCGGGCAACAGCGGAGCCACCCAGCGAGCACCAAAGGAGAGCGGCGCCGCGAGCTTTACGAGACCACGTGGCCGGCTTGACGTCTCACGTGCGAAATCCTCCGCTTCCTCAGCCTCCGCGTAGATTCTCGCCGCTCGCTCGGCAAGCGTGTGGCCATAGTCCGTGAGTGCAAGTCGTCGGGAGGTGCGGTTGAACAGTCGACCTCCCAGCCGTTCTTCAAGACGGGTAACGGCCCTGGAGACCGTGGCGACCGAGACCCCCATGGCAGTTGCCGCCGCAGCGAACGAGCCTTCTTCGGCAACTTTCGCGAACATCGCGAGCCCTTCGAAATCCGGTAGTTTTGACATCGACAATCCTGCAACGATGGTTTTCATTCATTTCTATTTCGAAAATTAGCATGACGTCATAGATTTGTCTCGTCGCACCACTCGTCGCACTTACTCGTCGCACCACGCCACCCAGGAGATAGATCATGGTACGCAGACTCGAAGGACAGTTAGCCGTCATCACCGCCGTCACGAAGACCTTGGCCCTCGCTCAGTAGCGCGGCACCACATCCCGCATCTTCCTGAAGCAGCTGCTACAGGAAATGGACATGCAAGAGACTTAAGAGATTTCCACCCCATGCGACCGCAAAGGTCCACAGTCATCGATTAAGGAGTGTGTTATGAATGACCGTACCCATGAACTGCTTGATCGCAACCTCCAGGAGGTCTTCGGCGAAGGCGACGCAGCGCGTCGTCGCGCTGCGATCGAGGCGCTCTATACCGAGGACTGCGTGCTCTACGTGCCTACGGGTGTATTCGTTGGGCACGACGCTCTCGACAAATTCGCGGGGGATCTTCGCGCGACGCACCCGCACTATGCTTACACACCGCACGGTAAGCCTCAGGCTCTCCACAACGCCGGTCGTCTGGCTTGGGGTTCTGGCCCGCGCGGCGAAGCCCCCGACTACACGGGCTGGGATGTGATCCTCGTTCGTGACGAGAAAATCGCGGCGCTCTATGTCTTCCTCGATTCCGTTCCCAACGTGCCGGCACTTCCGGAGGTAACCGTGCCATGATCGCGTTCGCGTCGCCCACAAGGGCGACGCCGGGGACACGCTCCGTCAACTTGCGGATAGGTTTTGGCCCAGCCGTGCCGCTTCTATCGCGGCGATATTGATCTTTCTCATGGTCATCATCGCGTCAAACGCGCGCCTGGCCGCAGCGGGATCGGGGTCGGATATTGCCGCGGTGAGAGCGCGCGGGGTGATCTGCCATGACAAGCCCCACCGGTCCTTGCACCAGCCGCATGCGCTTTCCTGGCCGCCGTTGCCGATGATCGCGTTCCACAAGCGGTCGGTTTCGGCCTGGTCGTCCGTCGCGATCTGAAAAGAGAATGCCTCGTTGTGCTTGAAATACGGGCCGCCGTTCAGCCCAAGGCAGGGGATGCCGGCGACGGTGAACTCAACCGTCAGGACATCGCCCTGCTTGCCGCCAGGATAGTCGCCCGGTGCGCGGTGGACAGCGCCGACAGCGCTGTCGGGGAACGTCTGCGCATAGAAGTTTGCGGCGTCAACGGCGCCACCTTCGTACCACAGACAGATCGTGTTCTTGCTGGTCATTTCGCATCTCCTGACAAGTTGGCCACCTGCATCCGCGCAGCAGTCGCAGCTACGTCGTGCGTGACTATTTTGTGGGGGTTGTGTGATCTTCGAACGCGGCGACGATGCCGTCAATCATTGCTGTGATGCGCGCGGTATGCCGAAGGTCTTGATGCGTGACGAGCCAGATTTCGTAGACCGCCCCACGTGCGGGTTCCGGCCCTATCTGCACGAGGCCGTCGTGTTCAGCCAGATGGATCGGAAGCTCACCGATGCCGAGGCCGGCCTTTACCGCGGTACGCAGCATGAGGCTGGAATTGAAGGTCGATACGATGCGCCCCGCGTGTATCGGTTCGCCAGCAAGCGTCGGTGATCGATTCCCGGTCCAGTTTCCCTGATAGGCAACGAGATCGTGGCCCGCGAAGGCGGAGCCCGCGGCGGGCTTGCCGTGCTGGTCGAGATATGCCTTCGATGCAAAGAGCGCCATGGGCCAGCGAGCCAGGCGCCGCGCGACAAGATCGGGATTATCCGGCCTGACTGAGCGGACCGCGATATCCGCTTCACGCTTTGCCAGACTTAGCATGCGCGTCGACGTGTCCAGCAGGACGCGCACTTCGGGATGCGCAGCATGCAGGCGTTCGATGGCCGGAAGCAGGAATTCGAGCGCAATCAAGTCGGTGCTGGTGACTCTTACGTCCCCCGCAAGCCGTGTATCCGTGCCTTGCGTTCGTCTGACGAGTTCGTGTGCGGCGTGTTCCATTTTTTCCGCCGATCTCAGCGCGGCCTCGCCTGCGGCGGTCAACGCGTAACCGTCAGAGGTGCGCAGGAAGAGCGTTGCACGTAGGGCGTGCTCTAGTGCCGCAATCCGTCTGCCGACCGTCGCCTGATCAAGGTTGAGCGTCCTGGCCGCGCCACGGAGCGTTTTTTCGCGCTCCACCGCGAGAAACACTCGCGCGCCATCCCAGTTCATCGTGCCGCCCTCCTGATGCAAATTTGCATCTGACAACACGAATAATGCTGCACATATTCATCAGCGTCGAGGCCTAGACTGAACGCCAGAGTTCCTCGTTCCATGATCCGCCCGGATCAATCGAGGCTCATCTATACAAGGAGTGCCATCCATGCCTGCTTCAACTTATCGTGTGCCGTCGTCCATGACGGCCATTGAGATCAAACAGCCCGGCGGTCCTGAGGTGCTGGTGCCGACTACGCGCGCGGTGCCGGTGCCGGCCACCGATCAGGTCCTGATCCGCATCCACGCGGCTGCCGTGAACGGTCCAGACGTTTTCCAGCGCAAAGGGCTCTATGATCCGCCCCCCGGCGCTTCGGACATTCCGGGGCTGGAAGTGGCAGGTCAAGTGGTTGCCGTTGGCGCCGACGTGTCCCAATTCCGGATCGGCGAACTGGTGTGTGCATTGATTCCTGGTGGTGGCTACGCAGAATATGCGGTCGCGCACGCCTGCAACACGATGCATATCCCCAAAGGGCTGACGTTGGTGGAGGCGGGGGCCATGCCCGAAACGTTGATGACGGTATGGCTGAACCTGTTCCAGCGCGGCAAGCTGGTTGCCGGCGAATCGGTGTTGATCCATGGCGGCGCGTCAGGTATCGGTACCACGGCGACCATGCTGGCGAAGGCATTCGGCGCTGCGAAAATCATCACGACGGTTGGCTCGCAGGCACATCGCGAGGCCAGCCTGGCGCTAGGCGCAGACCTCGCGATAGATTACCGCGAGGACGATTTCGTCGCCGAGGCGCAGCGGTTTACCGATGGAAGAGGCGTCGACGTGATCCTCGACATCATTGCCGGCGACTACGTGGCTAGAAACTATGACGCCGCAGCCATGGACGGACGGATCCTCCAGGTGGGCGTGATCAAGGGGCCGGCGAAGGATCTCAACGTCTTGCCGATGTTGACGAAACGTCTGACGCATATGGGTTCGACATTGCGATCGCGCACATCCGCGGACAAGGCGGCCATCATCGATGAACTCGAGCGGCAGGTCTGGCCGCACATCGAGAGCGGCAGGATCAAGCCGGTTGTCTACAAGACCTTTGCGCTTGTCGACGCTCGCGGCGCTCACGAGCTGATCGATTCCGGCACACACTTTGGAAAGATTGTCCTTACGACAGGTGCCGATCTCATTGGCTGAAGCCTGGCTTGCCGGTTTCGTGATCGACGTAGCAGCACTTCTAAAGGTCACGGACGTCTCACGATCTGCTCGGCGATCGGCCGGAGCCTGTTCGAGAACGCACGGAGGTGGGTCGCGCCACTTGCAAGCGCTAGCGCCTGTTCATCGCAAATCGTCGAAGTCTCCTGGCGCCAGCGTGAGGGCTGCTGCGCGCACGTTTTCCTCGAGGTGATCGATGGATCGAGTGCCGGGGATGGGCAGCATGACCGGCGATTTCGCGAGCAGCCATGCAATAGACAGGGCCGCATGCGTGAGGCCGTGACGCGTGGCGACCTGCTTCCCCTTGAGCGCCCGCAGGCCGCACCGACACGATGGGCGTGATGCTGCGTGCCAGATCGCGAGCTGCGCGACCGTCACGTTCGAGATGCCGATATGGCGGATCTTTCCTACGCGCTGCAAGTCAGCCAGGGCTCCGACCGACTCGGCAAATGGCACGTTCGGGTCAGGCGCATGGAGTTGATACAAATCGATGCGCTCCAGCCGCAAGCGCTGCAAACTGCCTTCGACCGCGGCCCGCAAATGGTCGGGGCGGCCATCCCGAACCCAGGAGCGGCGATCTGGCCGCACCAAGCCGCCTTTCGTGGCAATGACCAGGTCCGAAGGATAGGGATACAACGCCTGCGAGATCAAAGATCAAACTGCCGGCAGCCACCCCGAGGCGGGATGCCAGGCACCGAAGTCCGGTGATGTTCGACATCACGCCAGGCGGCTGGCCTCGATGCGCGGGAACACCCGCGCCAGCGTGACGCCACGCGCGGCCATGAACAGCAGCAGCGCCGCCCATAAGCCATCGTTGCCGAACGGGCCGGCCAGCGCAAGCGCCGCCACCATGAACGCCGCGAACGACAAGGCCATCGAGTGCATCAGGTCGCGCGTGCTGGTGGCGCCGATAAACACGCCATCAAGCAAGAAGCCCCACACGGAAACCAGCGGCAGGGCAACCGCCCACGGCAGGTAGCGTACCGCCGCGTCGTGGACTGTCCGCTGGTCGGTCAGGCGGGCGATGATCCATTCTCCGGCGCAGGCATACACCAGGGAGAAGCACAGCGCCCCCACCGCGCCCCAGATCATCGTGACCCGGACCGCGCGGCGCAAGGCGTGCCGGTCCCGGGTGCCGATGGCGGCGCCCACCAGTGCCTCGGCCGCATGCGCGAAGCCATCGAGCGCGTACGCCATGAAGGTCTGGAAGTTGAGCAGCAGGGCGTTGGCCGCCAGGATCACGTCGCCTTGCCGGGCGCCCGCATGGGCGAACCAGCCGAAGCTGGCCACCAGGCAGAGCGTGCGGATGAAGATGTCGCGGTTGAGGGCGACCAGCCGCTTCAGTTCGTGCGCGTCGGCGACCACCGCCCAGCGCAGGGGCGGCAAGCCGTGCGGGCGCAGCCGCCAGAGCAGCGCGGCGCCCAGCACGAAGCCGCACGCATCGGCGGTGGAGGTGGCGGCGCCGATCCCCGCGATGCCCCAGTCGAACACATAAACGTAGAGCAGCACCGAGGCAATGTTCACCGCATTGATGAAGAGCTGGATGAGCAGGCCCAGGCGCACGCGCTGGCAGCCCAGCAGGTAGCCGAGCACCACGTAATTGCACAACGCAAAAGGCGCCGCCCAGATCCGCGCATGGCTGTAGACCCGCGCGTGATGCTGGAGTGTGTCGCTGCCGCCGATCAGGCCCAGCGCGCCGTGGATCAAGGGCATCTGCACGGCCAGCACGCCGAGCCCGATGACGGTGGCCAGCATCAGGGCGCGTGCCAGGGTGGCGCGCAGCGCCGCGCCGTCCTGGGCGCCATACGCTTGCGCGACGAGCCCGGTGGTACCCATGCGCAGGAAGCCGAAGCCCCAGAACACAAAGCTGAAGAACAGGCCGCCGGCGGCTACGCCGCCCAGGTAGGCCGGGTCCGGCAGGTGGCCGGCAACGGCGGTATCGACCGCACCCAGGATCGGCTGGGTCAGGTTGGCCAGGATGATCGGGAACGCCAGCGCCAGCACGCGGCGGCGCCAGTGCGAAGCGGGGAGGGCCGGCGGTGCGCTGGAAGCGCTGCCGCTGGCGGGTGACGCGACTGAAGCGGATGAAGCGGCTGAGAGGGGACTATCGGCGTCTGGCACGTTGTGCAGCAAGGGCTGGGTGTTTGGGGTCGACCGACATTATGGTCGATCCACTGCCTTGCTGCCTCGCCGGTGAACAGGAACGATGCCGCTCACCCACGCCGTACGTGCCGGGGATCAGGCGTTCACGGTGCTTCCACGGCCGAAGCCTTATTGCTGGTTGGGGGCGACAATGCCGTAGCGCTCCATTTGACGGTAGACCGTGGCGCGCGCGATACCCAGGTCAACGGCAACCTGCGTAATACGCCACTTGTTACGCCGCAGGGCAGCCAGCAAGGCCTCGCGTTCGTTGCCGGGCAGCGGCGCCGCCTCCGGGCGCGTATCCGGCCGGTTTTCCTGCGTGCTATCGAGGATCTCCGGCGGAAGCGCCTCAGTGTCGATCAATCCGTGGTCGCTCATGGCCAGCGCAAAGCGCAGCACATTGCGCAGTTGCCGCACATTGCCCTGCCAGGAATAGGCCCGCAGCAGGGCCAGCGCGGCGGGCGCCAGCACGGCCTGCATATCCAGCTGCCGGCCCTCTTCCTCGGCGATGCGCGCGATCAGGTAGTCCTTGTCGCGCCGCTCGCGCAGCGCCGGCAGGTGCAAGGTGGCTCCACACAGGCGGTAGTAGAGGTCTTCGCGGAAGCACTGCTCGGCGATCAACTGGCGCAGGTCGCGGTGCGAAGCGGCGACTACGCGCAGGTCCACCGGGACGGGTTTCTCCGCGCCCAGCGGCATCACCTCGCGCTCGGACAGCACGCGCAGCAGCCGGCTCTGCAGGTGCAGCGGCATGTCGCCGATCTCGTCGAGGAAGAGGGTGCCGCCGTCCGACTGCGCGATCAGGCCACGCATGCCTTTGCTGCGTGCGCCGGTGAAGGTGCCGGCCGTGTAGCCGAACAGCTCGCTCTCGATCAGCGATTCGGGAATGGCCGCGCAGTTGACCGCGATGAAGGCTTTGCCGCGGCGCTCGCTGGCGGCGTGCAGCGCCTTGGCCAGGACTTCCTTGCCGGTGCCGGTCTCGCCGTGCACCAGGATATTGAGCGGCTTGTTGGCAAGGCGCTTGGCCTGCAGGATCAGGCGCTGCATCTGCGGGTCGCCCGCGCCGAGCGCGTCCAGCGCGGCGCTGGCTTGCGCGCTCGGCAGCGCGGGCTGGGCGCCGGGAGAGCAGGGCCGGCCCGGTGCCCCGCGCGGGGCGATCGCGGTGGCGTAGTACAGGCCGTGGTCATGGGTGCGCACGGCGGTGCGCTCGGACGACATGCCGGCGCGCGCGATGCGCCAGAGCTCGCTCATGTCCTCGCGCAAGACTTCGGTCAGCAGGTGGCCGCGCACATCCTGGGGCTTGCCGCCGCAGTGCCCTTCGGCGGCGTCGGCCAGCCGCAGCCTGCGCCGGCCGCCGCTGTTGATGCCCCGGATGACGCCGTCGGCGTCGAAGGCGACCATGATCTCGCTGTCCACGTCCACCAGCGACCAGGTCGAGCCCAGCCGCAGGATCCATTGGTCGCGGAAGTAGCGCAGGAAATTGGCATCCTCGATCATCTGCGCGTACATGGTGGTCATCTGCAGCGCCAGGTGCTGTCCCTCGCGCGGTGCCGGGGCGCTTAGCGCGGAGACGTCGAGCACGCCCAGGAAGCCGCCGGTGGGATCGAACAGCGGTGCGCTGTTGCACGTGAGCGAGATGTGGGACACGTCGAAGTGGTCGGTCTGGTGGCAGGTCACCGGCGCCTGCTCGACGATGCAGGTGCCGACCGCGCAGGTGCCGGCGCGCGGCTCGCTCCAGTCCGCGCCGAGGTAGAGCCCGGCGTGCTTGAGCTCCTGCTCCCAGTGGTCGTTGCCGATGAAGTCCACGGTCACGCCATGGGCGTCGGTGAGCAGCAGCACGCAGTCCAGGGCGGACACACGCTTGTAGAGCTGCTCCATGCCGGTACGCGCCACGCCGAGAAAGTCCTCGATCTGGTCCTTGTGTTCGCGCAGGCGCTGCGCTTCCACGATATAGGCGGGCACCGGCCGGCTCGGGTCGAGGCCATAGTCATTGAAGCAGCGCAGCCAGGAGCGCTCGATGGTGCCGTCGGCCGCGCCGGGCTGCCGCGAAAAGGCAAGCAGGCGCTCGATATGTGCCCGGTGTGCTTGTTGCAGCACGGTTGTCTCCTTGGCCGGTTCATGTGGTGGGCTGGCCGGGGCGATCGGATGCCCGGCGCAGCGCTGGCTCTACGCTAATCGATTTGGCCGCCCCCCGCAACGCGGCGGGCGGCCATCCGGCCGGCTCAGAGTTCGCGCCGTTGCAGCGCGCCGGCAATGTACCCAGCCTGGCGGATCGCCAGCGCCACGATGGTCAGGGTGGGGTTGGACGCCGAACTGGAGGCGAACTGGCTGCCGTCGGAGACGAACAGGTTGGGGATATCGTGGCTCTGGCCCCAGCGGTTGACCACGCCGTCGCTGGCTTTGGCGCTCATGCGGTTGGTGCCCATGTTGTGGCTGGCGGGATAGGGCGGCATGTCGATCACGCGCGTGGCGCCGACCGCTTCCGACATCTTGCGGAACTGGGCCAGCCCGTGGGCGCGGATGGCGGCGTCGTTGGCGTGGTCGGTCTTGCTCACGATCGGCACCGGCAGGCCGTACTGGTCCTTCTGCGTGGCATGCAGGGTAATGCTGTTGCGTTCCTGCGCCAGATCTTCGCCGCAGACCCAGACGCAGCTCATGTGGTCGTACATTTCCAGCGCCGAGCAGACGTCGCGGCCCCAGCCGCCCGGCTTCATGAACGCGGCGGTGAAGGGCAGGCCAAGCGCCAGCCCTTCCAGGTGATAGCCGCCGAAGAAGCCGCGTTGGGTGTTGAGCCGGGCTTCGTCCGAGACCACCGCCGCCAGCGCGGTGCCGCGGTACATATAAACCGGCTTGCGGTGGATCGCCACGGCCGCCGCGGTGGTGTGGTTGAGGTAGTTGCGGCCAACCTGGCCGGAGGAATTGGCGAGACCCTGCGGGAACTTGCTGCTGGCCGAATTCAGCAGCAGGCGCGGCGATTCGATCGAGTTGCCGGCCACGCAGACGATGCGCGCGCGCTGGAACTGGCGCCGGCCGCGCTCGTCCACGTAGAGCACGCCGGTGACCTTGCCGGCGGCGTCGTGCTCGATCTGCAGCACCATGGATTGCGGCCGCAATTCTGCTTTGCCGGTGGCCACGGCGCGCGGCACCTCGGTGTAGAGCGTGGACCATTTGGCGCCGATCTTGCATCCCTGCATGCAGAAGCCGATCTGCATGCAACCCGGGCGCCCATCGTAGGGCTGCGAGTTGACCGCCATGGGCCGCACGATTTCCTTGTAGCCGATCTTGCGCGCGCCCGCCGCCAGCACCTTGTAGTGGTTGTTCTCGGGCAGGGCCGGCAGGCCGGAGGCGGCGGTGGTGGTCACGCCCATCTTCTTTTCGGCGAGGTCATAGAACGGCGCGAGCTCGTCGTAGGTGATGGGCCAGTCGATCAGGTTGGCGTCCTTCACGGCGCCATAGGTGCTGCGGTTGTGGAAGTCGTGCGGCATGAAGCGCAGCGCCACCCCGGACCAGTGCACCGTGGAGCCGCCCACACCCTTGACGATCCAGGCCGGCAGGTTGGGGTAGGTCTTGGTGTGATGCCAGCCGCCGGCCGAGATGCGCTTGTCCAGCCACGAGATCTTGTTGAACATTTCCCACTCGTCATTCTCGAAATCGGCTTGCGTAAAGTGCTTGCCGGCTTCGAGGATCACGCTGCGTACGCCGCGCTGGGCCAGTTCGTTGGCGAGCGTGCCGCCGCCCGCGCCGGAACCGATGATGACGACCACGCTGTCGTCTTTGAGGTCGAACTTCGTTGCCATGCTTGTCTCCATGCGCCGCTCCGGGGGGCTTGCCGTAGCCCGGGCGGCCTCTTGTCGGGGGAATGCCGGTGCCGGCGGCTCAGAGCCAGTCGATATCGTCGAAGCCGCGGTGCAGGTAGCCGCCTTTCTCCCAGGACGAACCCTCGTAGCCCAGGAGGGGCCAGACCGCTTTGTTGTTGTAGAGGCCCGTGACCAGTTCGCCGCGCACTTTCTCGAAGAAGGGCGTGGCCTCGATGGCCTGCAGCAGTGTCACGCGATCGGTCTCCTTGGCGACTTCGCCATAAGGGCGGCCGAAGCGCTCGCGCGCCGAGGCATCCAGCGCGGCAACGCCCTGCTGCAGCAGAGTGCGCGTTGCCTTGTTGCCGGCGGCGGACTTCTCCAGCGGGACGATGGCGTCGACGTAGTAGCGGTCGGACAGTTTGTCGTGGGGAAAGATATCGCGTGACATGGCCACCAGCGTGCGCGCGGTGGCCGGGCCGAGCGCGCGCAAGGAGGCCGTCATGGCTTCGCGCGGCGGCTGGGCCAGCGCCGCCGGTACCACCGCCACGCCGATGGCGGCAAGGCCGCCGCCGCGCAGGAAGCCCCGGCGTGAAACGGTGGGCTGCTTGGGCAGGGTACGCATGGTGGTGCCGGCGCCAGGGCCGGCAGGCTGTGGGGATTTCATTGGTTTTGTCTCCAGTTTTTTGTGGGAGCGCGGTGCGGGCGTTGTCCGCCCCCCCGGCTCGGTGCATGGCATTGCTTGTCGCCGGTCGCCGCCGCCTCCCGCTGCTTTGTCGCGGCTTGTCGGGGCGGCGCCGCTCAGCACGGGCTGGGCACGGCGCGCAGCGCGCCGCAGGCCGGTGCCGGGCGCGCCCTGGGGCGGGGTTGGCCGGGTTCGGCGCGCTCGCCAAGCACGTCGATCAGCATGTGGTGCAGCCGTTCGGCCAGCACCGTGGCCATGAGCGGCGCGCCCAGTTGCTCTGCACAGGACGTGGTGCAGGCGCGCAGGCGGTCGGCATCGGCGGGATCGCCGCCGAGCGCGCCGCACAGCAGCGGCCATTCGGGCGGTGCGATCAGCGTGCCCGAGGTCAGCAGCACGCCGGTACGCCGGCGCACCTGCGCCAGGCCGACGATCTTGCGCTGGCCCACCACGACTTCCCAGGGCGAGAGCCCGCCGAAGCAGGCCCACTTCAGCGCATCCGCCGGCGGGGCCAGCCGCGCTTCCTCCGGCGGCACCGCATAGGCCGCGATGCCGAGGTCCCGCAGCAGCCCGGCGTGCAGCACGCCCAGCCAGCGGTAGCTCGACACCGTACCGGTGCCGACCAGGGCGTGGCCGGCCGGGAGCACGATCGAGGCCGACAGCATCCACGGGCCGGTCAGCACGGCGCCACCGCCCGAATCCCGCTGCGCAAACGGGGTGGTGCAGCCTGCCAGGCGCTCGCGCAGGGACGCCTGCGCGCAACCCAGCACGATGCCCGGCGCGGCGTAGGTCCACAGGCGCACGGCCGGGCGCAGCACCGGCTCCGCCAGGCGGGCCCGGTTCCAGGCTTGCTCTTCGGCGCAGTTCGCGCCGCTGGCGAGGAAGGCGGGGGCGAGCATCACAGGCCTTCCACGGTTTCCAGCCGCGTCTTGAGGTCGGTCAGGAAGCGCGCTGCCGGATAGCCGTCCACCGCGCGGTGGTCGAAGACCAGGTGCAGGCCCATCATTGGCGCCACCGCGATCCAGTCGTCCTTGACCACGGCCCGCTTGGCCACCCGCGTCACGCCGAGGATGGCGGCCTGCGGCACATTGAGGATGGGGGTGAAGCTGTCGATGCCGGTCGAGCCCAGGTTGGTCACGGTGAAGGTGCCGCGCTGGTAGGCGCCGGCCGGCAGCGTGCCGGCGCGCGCGCCGGCGGCCAGGGCGCGGCTCTCGGCAGCGATCTGCGCCACCGACCTGGTGTCCACGTCGCGCAGCACCGGCACCATCAGGCCTTCGTCAAGGCTGACCGCGAGGCCGAGGTTGATGTTCGGCATCAGCTCGATCTCCTTTTCCAGCACGCGCGCGTTCAGGCGCGGGTGCTGGCGCAGGGTCAGCGCCACGGCGCGCAGCACGAAGGCTGTGAGCGTGATCTTGCATTCGGGCCCCAGGTTCTGCTGCATGGTGTGGCGCGCCAGTTCCAGCAGGGTCACGTCCACCTCGACCGAGTGCGCCACGCGCGGCACGGCCCAGCCCGCGCTCATATTGCGCGCGATGGCGCCACGCATGCCCGTCAGCGGCACCGTGACGCGCTCGGCGGCGCTGGCCGCCGCCGTAGCCGGCGGGCCGCTCAGGACGCAAGCAAGGCTGTGACTCATGATCTCGGCTCCAGCCGGGCCAGCACGGCGCCGCGCCCGAAGGTGTCCTGCGCCGCCACTGCCAGTGCGGCGACGATGCCGTCGGCGGGCGCGACGATCTCATGCGTGGTCTTGACCAGCTCGGCCACGCCCAGCGGCTGGCCCGCGCTGACCGCGTCGCCGGGCTTGACCAGCCACTCCTGCAACAGGGCTTCGGTGCCGTCTTCCACGTCCTGCCAGACGGTGTCGGCCATCGTTACGTCGGTCATGCTGCTTCTCGGTTCAATTGATAGGAAAGAGGACGGTCCTGCACCAGGGCGCGCACCTGCGCGGCAATGGTGTCGACCTGCGGAATCACGTATTGCTCGAGCGGGCGCGAGAAGGGGATGGGCACGTCGGGCACGGCCAGGCGCCGCACCGGCGCGCGCAGCGCCACGCTATCGAGGTTCTCCGCCACGATCGCGGCGATCTCGCCGGACAGGCCGAAGCTCAGGTAATCCTCGTCCGCCACCAGCAGGCGGCCGGTCTTGGCGACCGAGCGCAGTACCGTCTCGCGGTCGAGCGGGACGATGGTGCGCAGGTCGATCACTTCCACGTCGATGCCCTCGGCCGCCAGCTGCTCGGCCGCCAGCAGCGATTTCTGCACCATCTGCGAGAGCGTGACGATGGTCGCGTCGCGGCCGCTGCGCGCCACCCGCGCCTGGCCGAAGGGAATGGCGTAGGCCTCCTCGGGGACGGCATTGGTGCTGCCCTCGAAGTAGGACATCCACGACAAGCCCATGATGCCCTTGTGGTAGCAGAACACCACCGGGTTGTCGTCGCGGATGGCCTGGATCATCAGGCCCTTGGCGTCGTAGGCGTTGGACGGCACCACCACCTTCATGCCCGGCATGTGGGCAAAGCTGGCGTACAGGCATTGCGAATGCTGGGCGGCATCGTTGTAGCCGCCGCCGATGCCGGTCATCACCACCGCCGGCAGGCCCACGCGCCCGCCGGACATATAGGTGTTCTTGGCGAGATGGTTGTAGATCTGGTCGAAGCACACCCCGAAGAAATCCACGAACATCAGTTCCGCGATCGGGCGCAGCCCTTGCGCGGCGGCGCCGATGGCCGCGCCCATGAAGGCGGTTTCCGAGATCGGCGTATCCATGATGCGATCGGGCCCGAAGCGGTCCAGCAAGCCGGTGGTGGCGCTGAAGATGCCGCCGTACTTGCCGATATCCTCGCCCATCACGAAGACGCGCGAGTCGCGCTCCAATTCCTGGCCGATGGCTTCGGCGATGGCCTGGGCCATGGTGAGCGTGCGCGTGCCCTGGGGCGCGCTTTGTGTGGTTTGCATGCGGGTCTCCTGTTTATGCTGGTGCGAGGTCTTGCTGGACGAAGACGTGTTGCAGCGCTTCTGCGGGCGCGGGGTAGGGGCTGTTGCGGCCAAATTCATAAGCGGCCTCGATGCGGGCCGAGATGGTCTGGCGCAAGGCGGCTTCGGCGGCGTCGTCGAGCAGGCCGCTGGCGCGCAGCGTGGCGCCCAGGGCGTGGATCGGATCGGCGCTGCGCAGGGTCTTGGCTTCGTCGCGCGGGCGGTAGGTTTCCGGGTCGCCCTGGAAGTGGCCGAGATAGCGGTCGGTCTTGACTTCGATCAGCGTGGGGCCTTCGCCGCGCCGCGCCCGCGCCACGGCCTCGCCGGCGGCGTGGTACACCGCGACGGCGTCGTTGTGATCCACCAGCACGCCCGGCATGCCATAGCCGGCGGCGCGCACGTCATTGGAAGGCACCGAGGTGGAGGCGGACTTCTCCACCGAGATGCCGTACTTGTTGTCCTCGCAGACGAACACCACCGGCAGCTTCCACAGCGCTGCCAGGTTGAGCGATTCATGGAACGAGCCCTGGTTGGCCGCGCCTTCGCCGAAGAAGGACACGGCTACCCAGTCCTTGCCCAGCTTGCGCGCCGCCAGCGCGGCGCCGCAGGCCTGCGGCGAACTCGCGCCGACGATGCCGCTGCAGGAGAACTTGGTTTCGGGATGGAACAGGTGCATATGGCCGCCCTTGCCGCGCCCGAGCCCGGTGGCCTTGCCGAACATCTCGGCGGTCATGGCATCGAGCGGCACGCCCTTGGCGATGGCGAAGTGGTGCGAGCGGTGCGCGCCGACCACGGTGTCCTCCGGCCGCAAGTGCGCGCATACGCCCACCGCCACCGGCTCCTGCCCGGCTGCGAGATGCATCTCGCCGGGCACGGGGCCGGCGCCGATGTCGAAGGCCAGGCCTTTCTGGATCTTCGGCGGCAGCTTGCCTTCGAGGTAGACCTTGGCCATGGTCTCTTCGTATTGCCGGATCTCGATCATCTTCTCGTACATCCACAGAAGATGGCTTGGGGTGGGTTCCATTCGGGGTCTCCTCTTGCTTTCGTTTCAGCGGCCGGCTGCGGTGCCGGACCAGCCTGAATTGCAAGAGTGGTGCCAGCGCGGGCGGGAAGCCCCGCGCCCGGCCCGCGGCTTCCCGCCAGGCCTTGCCGCAGGCCGGATACGCGTGGGGAGGGCCGGCCTGGCGCCAGGCCCGCGGCAGGCATCTGTCGCGCCGGGCGGCGAGACAGATGTCGCATCGGGCGGGACATCTGTCGCCGTCGGAGGCGGCTTTTCCGCAGGCAAGGCGCGCGAGGGGGGCGGAGTGCCGGCCAAGCCTTGCGGCAGGCAGATCAGCCGTTCTTCTTCGAAAGACCGTAGAACTCGAAATAGACGGCGTAGATCAGCATGACGTAGTTGAGCAGGTCGACCCAGGTAAGCGGATCGCCGCCAAAGCCGGGGACGATCTCCGCTTCATGCAGCACGGCGCCGGCAAACCATCGCGTATAGGCAAAAAAGGAGATCAGTCCAAGGCCCCAGCAGGATGCCGCGCGTATGGCCCGGTTCGTGCCGGCACCGAACCGGGTCGGCCAGTTGCCGGCAACGTTGGCCCAGAAGATCAGCCAGAAGGCAATCCATACGCCTAGCTGCGCGGGCCAGCTTGGAAGCATCGCGCCGATTTTTTCAACGGCGCCGGGCGGGATGAGGACCCATCTGAGCAACGCCAGATGCACGGCATAGAGCGCAGTGCCCAGCAAGAAGTTGCCGGCCAGCGCGGCGAGCGCCATATGGCTTTTCCGGGCCAGCCTGTTCCACGGCCAGTTGTGGAAGATCAGGAATGTCGTCAGCCACGCCACGATGACGGAATAGAACCAGCCGATCGCCACCGGCAACGGCAGCAGGGTCGCATGCGGCGCGGTGGTGGCCGACACGCTGGGATAGATAAGCAGGAAATAGCCCAGGCCCGTGAGGCAACAGCCGGCGGCGATTTGAGCAAGGCCGTTAGCCGCGGGGCTCAGGCCGCTGTCGGACCATGGCCATCCGGCCATGCCTGTCGCCAGTATGCCGAAGCCGTAGAAGCCGATCAGCACGATCAGGCCGGCCGCGCCGTAGCCGGCGCCGTTGATGGCGCTGAATGCCGGATCCAGTGCGCCGTAGCCATGGACCAGCGCGGCGGGCACGGCGAAGGAGAGCGCCAGCGTCACGACCGTGGCGGCGCAGCCGCGCACTGGCTGCTTCAGCGCCGAGAATCCCGCCATGCCGAAGTTGAAGCCGATGAAGACCAGCACCAGGATGCCCCAGAAGAGGTACATGCCAAATGGCTGGGGGGCGTATTTCCAGACGGCCTGGGCGGGGTCGGCGAACAGGCGCCATACGCCAAGGCTGATGCCGTGCACGATCAGGAAGACGGCCACGGAGAATGCCAATGGCCGCAGCGCTAATCCGGCAGGCGCGAGCGCTGGTGTGTCTTGAGCTTCGATATGGGGGCTGAGGGGTTCCATGACCGGCATGTCCAGTACGATGATGGCCCGGCACGCGAGGCGCGCGCTGGCCGCTGCGCGACGCTGCATCGCGCGAGGCCCGCATGCCGGTGGGATGGGAGGGTGGCCGCGTTGGTCAACGCGGCGCGTTGGAATGAGCGGCCGTCAAGCCGTCAAGCCGTTAAGTCGTCAAGCTGTCCGGCGCTCAGGCCGCCAGGCTGGCAACCGGCTGGACGATGATCTTGACGTTGCCATCCTTGTTGTTGACGAGTTCTTCGAAGCCGTGCGACACAATGTCGGCGAGGGAGATCCGCCCGGTGATGAGCGGCTGCACGTCGATGCGGCCATCGGCGATAAAGCGGATCACGTCGGCGAATTCGCCGTTATAGGCGAGCGATCCGATGATTTCCTTCTCCGTCGATACGATCTCGAAGAAATTGAACGCGCTGGGCTCTTCGAAGATGCCCACCATCACGCATTTCCCGGCCTTGCGGATCACGTCGATGGCAAGCTTCGCCGTGGCCTTGTTGCCGATGCACTCGAAGGACACATCCGCGCCATAGCCGCCGGTCAGCGCCTTGACCTCCGCGATCGCGTCGCATTCCTTGGGATCGATGACGACGTTGGCGCCAACCTCCAGCGCCTTCTTCTTGCGCGCCGACGACATTTCGAGCGCGATGATGCGGCCTGCGCCCGCCGCCTTCGCACACATGATCGTGCACAGGCCGATGGTGCCGGCGCCGACCACCACAACCGTCTGGCCGACGATGTTGCCGGCTTTCTTCACGGCATGCAGCCCTACCGCCAGCGGTTCGATCAGTGCCCCCGCCTCGGTGGGGAAGTTCTCCGGCAGCTTGTAGAGCAGCTCCGCCGGCACGTTGACGTATTCCGCGAATGCGCCGTTGTTCATCAGACCGGTGAATGCGAGACTCTCGCAGATGTTGTACAGGCCATGGGTGCAGTAATAGCATTTTCCGCAATGCTGGCAGGCATCCGCGGTGACGCGTTCGCCGACCTTGAAACCGGTCACGCCTGCGCCCAGTTCCGCGATCTCGCCACTGAACTCGTGGCCCAGAATGCACTGCCCCTTCAGTCCGGTGAGCGGGTGGGGATGGTCCACCGGGATAAAGACCGGGCCCGCGACATATTCATGCAGGTCCGACCCGCAGATGCCGCACCAATGCACGCGGATCTTTACCCATCCTTCGGCGGGCTTGTCCGGAACGCGTACCTCCTCGACGCGGACATCGTGGCGACCCCGCCATACGGCGGCCTTCATGCTGGGCTGATGCACCGAACCTTCGTTGCTCACGGTTGTGTCTCCATCGTAGTTGTGGGGAATCGACGAAGGACCATGCGGGTGCCGCGGATCAGTGTGTGGCGTGGCCTTCGTGCAGGAAGGAAATCGCATGAACCATGCCAGAGAGGACGGCGGACGAGGGCGGATGCCGAAGGTGCTGCGCGCGCTGCGGCGCAGCGTGGGCAGGGCGCAGGCGCAGGCAGGGTGAAGCGTGGGCCGCGCGGGGTTATTGCTGCGATACAGCACGACGCCGGCGAGGGCCCGGCAAGCTACGGCGCGGCCCGCGTGAGACGGCCCGGCTCGATCCGGTGAGACACCGTGCCTCAGTCCGCCTCGTCCGCCTGAGACCAGGGCACCGACGCCGGCAAGGACGCCGAACCCGGGTAGACAATGCCGTATCTGGCCATCTTGCGGTAGATGGTCGCGCGGCTCATGCCCAGTGCCTTGGCGGTTTCCTTGACGCGCCAGTGGTGGCAGGCGAGCATCTGCGCGATGTGCTCCCGTTCGAGAAGCTCGCCGGGGCGCAGGCCGGCACTATCGGATGCCTGCGCGGTGACTGGCGGGCTCGCGGGCTGCGGCGCCGCTGGTGCGGCATCGGCCGGGCAGCGCAGATAGTCGGGAAGATCTTCGGCAACAATGACGCCTTGGGCCGCGGCCAGCGCGCATGCGTACCGTAATGCCATGCGCAGTTGCCGTACGTTGCCGGGCCAGCGATAGCGGCGGATGCATGCCATTGCCTCCTCGGACAGCGCGGACCGGGTGCCGTGCGCCTGGGCTTCATCCGCCAGGAAGAAGTCGACGAGCTCGCCAAGGTCGGTGCGATCGCGCAGGGGAGGCAGCCGGAACACGGCGCCAGTCAGGCGATAGTAGAGGTCTTCCCGGAAGGTGCCTTCGGAGACCATGCGCGCAAGGTCCCTGTGGGTGGCGCAGATCAGGTTGATATCGACCCGCACCGATTGCTCGGAGCCCAGCGGCACCAGCTCGTTCTCAGCCAGCACGCGGAGTAGCCGAGTCTGCAGCGGCAAAGCCATGTCGCCGATCTCGTCCAGGAACAAAGTGCCTGCGTGCGCCTGGAGTATCTTTCCCTTGAGCCCCTTGCGCTTTGCGCCGGTGAACGCGCCTTCCGCGTAGCCGAACAGCTCGCTTTCGATCAGCGTATCCGGGATGGCCGCACAGTTGACGGCGACAAACGGCTGCGACGCGCGCAGCGAACCACGATGCACGGCGAGCGCGAACGCCTCCTTGCCTGTTCCCGTCTCGCCTTGCAGCAGCACGGGAATACGCCGGTCGATGATCTGGAGCGCGCGGGCGAGATGCGACGAGACCTGTGGGTCGCCGGTGACCAGACGATCGCTGGCGATGGCACGGGCCGCGGGCTCGGCGTGGCCGGTGGCCGGGTGTCCCGGCGACAGCGATAGCGTGCGCAAGGCTTGGCGTGGCGGGCGAAGTCTCGCGAAAAAGCGGTCCCCGCCACGGGTCAGGCGCAACGGGAACATCTCCAGGCCGCTGTTCAGGTCGATGACCTGTCCGGCATTGAGATCGAACAGATGCTGGACGTTCGCCGGAATCGCGGTGTATAGCGTGCTCAGCATGCTCCTTGTCTGCCGGTTCATCGATGCAATGTTTCCGGCATCGTCGAACGCAATCAGCAGTTCGGGGTGCAGGCTCAGGTAGTCCTGGCTGCGGTGCAGGTACAGGGTCCACAGGTGGCCGGTATCGTGGAGCAGGTAAGCGTTCTCGATCATCTCCGCCGCCTGGCATACCCAGGCGTAGATCAGTTCCTGCGAATCCCGGTTTTCACTGTTTCGCACGGCCGATACGTCCAGCACGCCGGTGAGTTCGCCGGCTGGCGAGATAATGGGTGCGGCGGTACAGGTCAGGCAGGTGAACGCTGCCCTGAAGTGATCCTCGGTGTGGACGGTGATGGGTTCCTTGTCGGCCAGCACGCAGGCCACCCCGCTGGTTCCCTCGGCGTCCTCCGTGAAATAGCGGCCGTGATACAGGCCGTGCTGCCGGTATTCCTTGCGGCGGTCTTCCTGCCCACGAAAATCGATCAGGGCGCCGTCGGCGTCGGCCACCAGCACGCAATAGCCCGCCTTGCCGACGACGCCGTGCAAGCGCTCCACCACCGGGCTCGAGAAGCGCAGCAGGGCCTCGGCGCGATTGCGCCTGTCTTTCAGCTCCGTCGCACTGATGACGCGCGGGCCGGACGTATTTCCCGGATCCAGCTGAAAGGTATTGAGCGAGCGGGTCCAGGAGCGAAACAGGCGCGCCTGCGCCGCCGCTTCATGGAATGACGCATTGTCGACCACGGATGAAACGCGTCGTGCGTGTTGCAGTGCATATGATTGCGTCATGCCAGCTTCCTCAACATGCGTCACTCCAATGGCAAGGTGCGTCAGCGTTCGATAGGTCGACGTGGCTGCGTTGTATGCCACTATCTCGCGGCACCGGTCAGCGTGCCGCGTCTTTTTAGCACATCCCGAACCGGCGCTCACATTGCAGTGCAGCACGGGAGGCGCGCCAGACGCGATTCGTACCTTGCGCAAGGCGGGACCCGAATCTCTCCCAGCGCCTTCCTTGGCGCCGACGAATCCGGCAACCAGATCCCGCTTGCGCGTTACGCCTTGCAGGGCAATGTCGTCGTTGCCGTCTCGCCCGGCCCGATGCCGCCGTGGTCCCGCGACCATCGGGCCGGGTCGGCCAGAAAGCGCTGCAGTTCGTCAATGCCGCGGCTGTCCACGTTGCCGCTGTCACGCGCGGCTTGCAGGATGTCCTGCCAGTTCGCGAGGGAATGGATCCTGGCCTGCCACGGGGCGAGGATGCGCTCGGTGGGGAACGTGCCGTAGTCGAACACCACGAAGATGTCTGTCACCACGGCGCCGGCGGCTGCCAGCGCCTCGCAAAAGATCCGCTTGGAGCGCGCGGCGGCCATCATGTCGTCCACCAGCAGCACGCGGTCGCCGGCGTTGACGGCCCCCTCGATCTGCGAGGCGGGCCCCAGCCCCTTGGCTTCCTTGCGCACATAGAGCAGCGGGAGCGCCAGGGCATCGGCCATCCAGGCGCCAAATGCGATGCCGCTCGATTCGGCGCCGACCACGGCATCGATGCCGTCGATCCGGTTGCGTTCCCGCAGCAGCGTCAAGCCGCGCTGGATCAGCGCCTTGCGCAGTGCCGGAAACGAGATCAGCCGGCGGCAGTCGATATAGACCGGGCTGGCCCAGCCGGAGGGCAGCCGGAACGGCTCGTCCGTGCGGAATTTCACGCAGCCGGCATCCAGCAGGGCCTGGCCTACCGACAAGGACAGGTCGGGTTGAGGGCGTAGTTGAGACATGCAGGGCTCCAGTGCTTCAGTGCTTTTGTGCTTCAGTGCTTCAGTGTTTGTGCTCGGCCGCGGCTCAGAGGCTCGCGATGGTGTCGTCCAGCACCTGCACGCCAAGCAGGAAATCATCGATGTCCATGGCCTCGTGCGGGTTGTGCGAGCCGTGCTCGTTGCGCACGAAGAGCATGCCGGTGGGGATGCCGGCGTTGGCGAACAGCGATGCATCGTGCCCGGCGCCGCTCGGCACCTGCTCAACCGGGAGGTCACGTTGCCGGCATGCCTGCGTGAGCCGTTCGGAGACCCTGCCGTCCATGGTGGCCGGGGCCGATTCGATGCGGCGGTCGAACTCGAACCGCACGCCGCGGTCGCGCGAGATGGCCTTGCATTCCGTGCGCAGCAGTTGATAGAAGCCTTCCAGCGTTTCCACGCTCTTGCTGCGCGCCTCGAAGCTGAAATTCACCATGCCGGGGATGCGGGAGATCGAATGCGCCTCCGGGCTGGTGCTGACCACGCCAGTGGTGACGACCAGGTCGATGCCGCGCTCCAGCAGCACGCGCCAGTGCTCGTCCAGCCGCGTGATCAGGTCGGCCACGGCAAACATGGCGTCCTTGCGCAGCCACCGTGGCACCGCGCCGGAGTGGCCTGCCTCGCCGATGCACTGGATCCGGTTGTGCCGCACATTGCCGCGGATGCCGGGCACCACCGCCACCGGCAAGCCGCGCGCGACCATCACCGGGCCTTGCTCGATATGCAGTTCCAGGTAGGCATGGACCTTGGCTTTGTCGAGCAGCGGCGCCTGCGCGCGGATCGCCTCGACATCGGCGCCGGCGGCTGTCATGCAGGCCGCCAGCGACTCGCCGGAATGACGGTGCGCCAGCGCCAGGTCGTCGGCGCTGAGCTTGCCCAGCAGCGCGCCCGAACCCATGTACGCCTTGCCGAACCAGGCACTTTCCTCGCCCCGGAAGCCCACTACCTGCAGCGGCACGCGCGAGTGCCGGCCGGTGCGCTTTTGCCGGAGCTGGCAGAGCAGGCCAGCGACGATTCCCGCCAGCCCGTCGAAGTTGCCGCCTTGCGGGACGGAGTCCAGGTGGGAGCCGACCCACGTAGCGGGCACTCCCGCGTCGGCTTGCGGCAGGCGGAAGACGAGATTGGCGGCGCGGTCGGCCTGCGCTTGCAGGCCGTGGCGCAGCGCGAAGTCCCGCAGGTAGGCCGCCGCCGCGGTCTCGCCCGCGCCGTAGCTGTCGCGGGTCACGCCAACGCCATCGGACGACAGCTCGCGTATGTCCTTGAAGAGCTGTTCGGCGACCGGCTTGAATTCCAGAATTTCCATGACACGTTTGTTGATCGTTGCAGTGACGCGCCAGCGGCATGCGCCGGCGCGAGCGGTCTTTTGCGGATGGCGCTCAGCCGGATTGCTGCGCGAAGCGCAGCCAGCGGTCGCTTAAGTGCGGGTCGAGCCGGACCTGGCCCACCAGGTCGCGCAGCGCCTCGGTGCCGGTTTCCTGGCAATAGTCCTGCAGCCCGTCGATGATCTTTTGCATGACGCCGGGGTCCCGGAAGGACGCCGTGCCGACCTGGACGGCGGCGGCGCCAGCGAGCATGAACTCGACGGCATCCTCGGCGTTCTGGATGCCGCCGCAGCCGATGATGGGGATGCGCACGGCGCGATGGCACTGGTGCACCAGCCGCAGGGCAATCGGCTTGATGGCCGGGCCGGACAGGCCGCCCATGACATTGCCCAGCTTGGGCTTGCGGGTACGCACGTCGATGGCCATGCCCAGCACCGTGTTGCCCATGACGATGGCGTCGGCGCCGGCGTCTTCCGCCGCCCGGGCCACGGCCGCGATGTGGCTGGCGTTGGGCGTGAGCTTGACCCAGACGGGGTGGCGCGTGCGCCGGCGGATGGCGCAGACTGCCTTGTAGGTGGTCTCGGGCAGCATGGCGAAGGCCATGCCGTCGGCTTCCAGGTTGGGGCACGAGATGTTGGCCTCGATGGCGGCAACCTCGGGCAAGGACATCTGCTCGCACGCCAGGGCGAACGCCTCGGCGGTATCGGCGGAGATCGACACCACCACCGGCGTGTTGTAGCGGGTGTAGGGCGGCAGCACGCATTCGCGGTAATAGTCGAGCCCCTTGCTCGGGATGCCGATGGCGTTCAGCATGCCGCCACAGGCCTCGGCTACCCGTGGCGTGGGGTTGCCGGCCCGGGAGCTGGGGGAGACGCTCTTGATCACCAGCGCGCCAAGCTGGTTGAGGTCCAGCGCTTCGCGGTACTCGATGGCGAAGCAGCCTGAGGCGGGCATGACCGGGTTGCGCAGCGTCAAGTCGCCAACCCGAACGGTGAGATCAGCCAAACTCCACCTCCCCGACCACTTCACGAATGGAAAACACCGGGCCTTCCCGGCAGACCCGCAGGAATTGCTTGTCACCATCGCAATCGAACAGCCGCACGCAGGACAGGCACACGCCCATGCCGCAGGCCATGCGCTGCTCCATGGCGACTTCGCCCACCACCTCGGGATGGCCGGCCAGCACGCGCTGCAGCAGCATCAGCAGGCGGTGCGAGCCGCAGGTGTAGACCGCATCCGGGCGCTGCTGCCCGATCAGGCCGCGCATGAGTACCTCCGTGGCCTCCACCGACGAGGAGCCATCGGCATCGAACACGCTATGCAATTGGGCGTTGGCCCCGCGCAGGAATTCGTGCTCCATCAGGTCGTCGCGGGTGCGGGCCGACATCACCGCGGTAATGGCGGCGCCAGCTTCGGCTGCCTGCTGGATCAGCGGCGCCATGGTGGCCAGGCCCACGCCGCGCGCCACCACCAGGATCCGCTTGAAATCCGGCCTGAAGGTGAAGGTGTTGCCGAGCGGGCCGACGATCTCCATGTGGCCATCCACCGGCAGGCTGGCCATGGCGCGCGTGCCCACGCCGGTCACGTTGTAGAGGAACTCGATGCGGCCCGCTTCCGGCCCCGCGCCATAGACGCTCATGGGGCGCAGCAGGAACGGCTGTTCCGTGTCGGTGGTAGGGCAGCGCAGCTGGTAGAACTGCCCGGGCTTCGTGATCCTGGCAATGGGCGCATCCGCTTCGAGGCGGATGTGCTTGTAGCGCTGGTTGACCCACGAATGTTCGACCACGCGGCAGCGATAGGACGCTACCGTGGCGGTGCTGTCCGGGCTGCACAAGGTTGCAGGCATGATGACTCCTGAGTCCTGACTAATGCGGTACGGGGCGATGCAATGCGCGCCGCTTATTCCAGCTCGACGCCCTTGAGCTCGGGGATGAGGAAGATCGTGGCGATCATGTCCAGCACGTAGATGCTGGCCAGGAGGGCAATGGCCACCTGGAAGGAATAGGCTGCGGCAAGGGCCCCGACCACGATGGGCCCGAAGCCGCCCACGCCACGCCCGATGTTGAACAGGACGTTTTGCGCGGTGGCGCGCGCCGCGGTGGGATAGGCTTCCGAGATCAGCGCGCCGTAGCCGCCGATCATGCCGTTGACGAACAGGCCCATGACCGCGCCGGCCCAGAGCATGGTGACGGGGTCGGACATCTGCGCATACGCGATCACCATCGCCACCGCGCCAGCCTGGAAGATCAGGAAGCTGGGCTTGCGCCCGATGCGGTCGGCCAGCTGGCCAAACACGTAGACGCCGACCATCATCCCCACGATGGTGACCGAGGTCCACATGGCGGACTTGGTCAGCGAGAAGCCCAGGGCTTTGGACAAATAGGTCGGCAGCCAGATCATGATGCCGTAGTAGCCAAAGTTCTGGACCGAGCACAGGATCACGATGCCGAGGCTGGTTCGCGTGGTGCGGCCATCGGCCACCAGCAGCTTGAACGCGCTCGGCTTGTTCTTGTCCTGGGCCTCGGCATGGCGCACGAACACTTCCGGCTCATGCAGCCGGTTGCGCACGAACCAGGCCACCAGCGCCGGCACCACGCCCAGCAGGAACATGCCGCGCCAGCCGATATGCGGCAGCAGCAGCGGCGTCAGCAAGGACGCCAGCAGCACGCCGCTCTGCCAGCCCAGCGCCACGTACGACGACACCCGCGCACGCTTGCTGGCGGGCCAGGCTTCCGCGGCCAGCGCCATGCCGATGCCGAACTCGCCACCCAGGCCGATGCCGGCGATGGTGCGGTAGGCCAGCAAATCCCAGAAGCCCTGTGCGAACGCACACAGGCCGGTGAAGACCGCAAACAGCACAATGGTCCAGGTGAGCATGCGCACGCGCCCGTAACGATCGCTCAGCGCGCCGAAGAGGATGCCGCCGGCAACCGCGCCGATCAGCGTCCACGTCACCAGGGCACCGGACTGTCCGGTGCTCAGGCTCAAGGCCACGCTGATGGCGGGCAGCATGAAACCGAGGATGAGCAGGTCGAACCCATCCATCGCGTAACCGATGGCCGAGCCGGCCAGCGCCTTCCAGGCGTAGGGCGAGGCCCGGTCGGTTCGTAGGGGCGGGGCGTCGGACGCGGGGACCGATGCGCGAGCGTTGGCTTCCATGGGGCGTTCCTCTGTGCCTTTGTTGAGCATGTGCGCCGGCCGGCGGGCTGTGTCGTCGACGGGTAGCGCCTTCTGGTTCACTTGTTGCGCGGGTTAGCGCTGCTGCCGGCTGGCCCGGGTTGCGGGACACCGCAGGCAAGCCAAAATCTGTCTCAATTTGTAGACTGCATGGAGAAAAAATAACCGGATGGATCGGGCTGCAGGCACTACGCTGCAAATAGCCTTTGCCATTCGGCATCTGTCTTATTTTTTAGATTACACGTGAGAAATCGTGTTTGCAAGGGGTTTTTAGGGGCCCGGCGGCACGCGGGATTGTGGCCAGTGGGCACCTCGCGCTGGTCCGCAGCAGGCGTGACGGCACATTTGTCTAATTATTGAGAAAACCGTGGGCATTCATGCCGCGGTGCAGGCATTTGATAAACTCCGCTTCCATGAAAAAACCAGCAACAGCACGCGGCGACGCCCCGGTAAAGCAGGGCCAGTCCCAGGGTGGAACCACCAAGCCGGAAGGGCAATGGCACCATGGCGACCTGCGCGCTTCGCTGATCGCGTGGGGCACCCATCTGCTCGATACCGAGGGGATCGCGGGCATGAGCATGCGCACGGCAGCCAAGCTGGCTGGGGTCTCGCCGGGCGCGCCGGCCTATCACTTCAAGGACAGGAACGGGCTGCTGGCCGCCATCGCGGCCCAGGCGTTTCGCGACCTGGTGGCGTATCGCCGGCAGAGCGTGGAGAACATCGACCCTGCCGATGCGGCAGGGCGGCTGCGGGCGATCATGCTCGCCTACGTGGCGTTCGCCCAGGCGCATCCCGCGCGGTTTCACCTGATGTTCGGGCCGGAGATCGCGGACCGGGAGCAGTATCCGGAGCTGGCGGAGGCGGGCGCTGCCTCGTTCCAGGTGCTGCGCAGCGCCATCGGGCCCGTACTGCAGGCGCCAGGCGTCGGCGAGCTCAGCGAGGAACAACTGGCATTCTCCGTGTGGGCCGCCACCCACGGCCTGGCCACGCTGACCATCGACCGCCGCCGCCTGCCTGTGGCCTCCACGCACAAGCCCACGGCCGAGCAGATGGCCGATGTTGTCGTGCAGTTCTGCCTGGCGGCGTTGCGGGGATCGGCAACGCCGGGCTAGGCCGGGGGCCTTGCCCGGTCAGTCCACCAGCACCTTGCGCTGCGTGCATCGCAGCATGCATCCGCCTCAGTCGGCGGGACGCCAGTTGCCATGGAAGCCGGCGGGCACGCGATGCGACAGGTGCACCAGCGCCACCGGCCCCTGCGCCAGCGCCTGCGCGTTGAAGATGGCCATATCGCTGCGGTTCTCCGCGGCGCGCCAGATCACGGACAGCAGCCAGCCGTCGCCCTCGTCGGCATCCGCATGGCGCGGGACAAACACGGGTTCGCCGCATTTGTCGCCGGCCGGCGGCTGGTACTGCGCGACCTGCCCGGTGGCCAAGTCGATATGCGCCAGGCCGCTGCGCAGGCTGTCGCCTTTGGTGGAGGCGGAGATATCGCCGCTGCAGTAATAGCCGTGCCGGTAGGGCAGCATGGCAAAGCGCTCGTCCAGGCGCGGAAACTCGCCCGGCGTATCGCATAGCGGCTGCTCGCGATACGCGCCGGATTTCCCCGCCAGGTCGAAGGTCCAGCGCACCAGGCTGGCCACGGGTGCGCCGTTGGAGAGCGGGCGTCCGTCCGGGCCGGGGAACAGCGGCGGCACGTCGTACTTCATCATGTCGCAGACGATGCCGCCGTGCGGCGCGTCGAAGGCGTTCATCGGATGGAAGACGTAGCACGGATCGCCGGTGAACCAGCGCACGTCCGCCGCGGTGCCGTCGCGCGGCAGGATGCCGATGTGCGTGCCTTTGTCCGGTTCCCACGCATAGGCCGGCTGGGCGTTGGTGGCGCGCTCCATCGACCCCGTCAGCGGGAAGATGGGAAACAGGATGTGGGTGCGCGTCACCATGAAGTCATGGACCATGCTCGGGAACGGCGCGACGATATGCACGGAGCGCAGCAGCTTGCCCTGGCTGTCTGCCACATGCAGCATCAGGTCCGGTGTGAACGGGCCGCGGGCCCCATAGCCGAAGAAGACCATTTCGCCGTTGACCGGGTCGATCTTGGGGTGCGCGGTCATCGGCCCGGAAAATTTCTCATCGAAGGTCTGGTAGCCGCGCGGCGCCAGCGATACCGGGTCCACTTCGAATGGCATATGCGCTTCTTCCAGCGCCAGCAGGCGTCCGCCATGCCAGACCACGTTGGTATTGGCCACGGTGGAGTTCAGCTCAAGCAGCCTGGGGTCCGTCAGGTGCCGGCTTGCCAGCGAGCCCGACAAGCCTTCGCCGTTCTCGTTTTCCATGACCCATTTCGGTGTGCGGATCCAGCGGTTGCGGTAGGACACGCGGCCCTTCTCGAAATGAAACGCGTGCAGCATGCCATCGCCCGAGAACCAATGATATTTGCCGCGCGGCGCAAACTGCGGATTCGGCCCGTTGCGGTAATAGGTGCCGCGCAGCCCGGCGGGCACTTCGCCGGTGACCGGCAGGTTGGGCGCGTCGCACTCGGCGTGCAGCGGCGCGAAGTAGCCGGACAAATAGGGCTCATTGGTGGGGAAGGCGATGGCCATGGGTGCTGTCTCCGATCTGTTGGTTTTGCGTCGCGCCTGCCAGGCGGCGCGATCGATCCTTTTTTAACTATGCAGTGATCAGTTGTGGACTCTAGCAGGCGAACCATGACGCTGCAAGGAGGTTTTACGCGAGTGGAGGGGGACGGCAGTTGGCGGCACGCGGCGGCCGCGTGGTGGGGAGCAAGGGGGCGAGACGGCCACCGCGACCCCGAGGTTTTCCGATGTCCTGTGTTTTGCGGTCTATCGCGCAAACAAGGCTTTCGGCGAGGCATACGCAAGGTACAACGCTCTATAAGCCCCAACGAGGTCATCGAGGCTGAACGAGCGGTTCAACCCGCTCGGATTTGGAAGGATCCACACAGTCGACCCACCCAACATCGCGTTCTGGCGTCCCCATAAGACCTGCCGCTGACCTGAAATGGCTGCGTATGCGGCCTTCCCCAGGAAGGCGATACAGGTGGGGCGGTGAAGTTCGATTCTCTTCAGCAACGCCGATGTCGATGCATGAAATTCATGCGGTGAAAGCTGATCGGCCCGCGCGGTAGGCCGGGCAACGGCCGTTGTCAATCCGCATCGATGGACGAGCAGGTCCCGGTCGTTTTCGGGGCGTATCAGCACTGGCGTGAAACCCGCCAGATGCAAGACTCGCCAAAAGCGGTTGCCATGGCCTTCAAAGTGGTGGCCGCTTGCCGCCGCTCTCATGCAGGGATTGATGCCACAAAAAACGACTGCCAAACCTTCCGATATCACGTCCGGTAGCGGTGGCGGTGGCGGTGGCGGTGGCGACGGCGCACCGCCTGTCGGGTCGGAGAATATGCGCGGGTCCTGAACTTCGGTCATGTCGGTTGCCGTTTCAACCGCCGAGCAGCTTACCGTTCAGGAGGATGTGCAGCGTTTTGACAAAGAGAACCCCAATCGCGAGGGTCAGCATGGCGAGCAGGATGATGGCAATCGCCTTCACGGGCCAGGCCTGGACGAACATCGCGTATTTCAGCGACGCAATCGCCAGCGCTGCCATTGGAAAGCTGATTGCCCACCAACCCGAAGCGAACGGCATTCCCCTGCGAAACACCTTGGGTGCGAGCGTGAGGAATACAAAGAGACCGAAGTAGAACAGCAACCCGGAGAAGGTGTCGACCTGCTGCGTAAAGTTCGTGTAGGCAAGAAAGCCCACTTCGAACGGCGCCATCAGGATCAGCAGGGAAGGGACCATGCTGGCGGGCAGCGGCTCGTGGTGAATCATGCGCGACATGATCATCGTAAAGAACAAGAGGGCAATCATCGTTCCCACGGCCAGCGCGAACAAGTTGACTTCATGCGCCCACGGCATTGGCATGGTCCCGCCGGCAACGGCGATATCCAATGTGGCCACACCCGGGATGAACCAGGCGGGAACCGCGTGCGCAGCGTCAATCTTTCCCCGCAGCAGCCGGCCCGCAATCGCGAAGCAGAGCGCAAGCGTGAAAATGGTACCCACCGTCCACATGACTTCGGCAAGCGTCTGGCTCAGTGGCGCAACGACCGAGGAAAGCAGCAGGATGGCGATCGTGATCGTGCCGAAGAAATTGCCGGCGACGGGATGCCGGTACTCGGCGACGACCGCCTCAGGATGTTTGACTGCCTTGACGAGATAGCCCACGCCCAGCACGACGAACACCACCAGGGCGAGGATGCCGGCTGCATCGGAGATCAGCGGACTTACCCCGAACTCGTGGCTGGCCTGGCGCCACGCAATGGACAGTCCGGCAATGCCCATGACCGACGCAAACAGGTTGACGGGCAAATTTCTGATGGAAGCGGTTGTCCGCAAGGACTGCGGATGGGGACTCGAAAGCGTTGACACAGCACATTCTCCAGATTCTTGGGGACCTGACACGTGGCGGCCCAGAGCAGCCAATCGAGCAGCCTCAAATCGTTCGCCGCCTCGTTTGTCGGGGAGGTGCGGCCGATACTATGCTCTTCCACGCATAAAGATAATCTGCCATTATTGAGAATCATCCTCCCAAAAACTGAGAACATGGCCGATCGCTTCGAATCCATGTCGATCCTGGTGGCCGTGGTCGAAGCAGGCAGTTTTTCTGCTGCGGCGCGCCAACTCAAGATGCCGCTCGCAACGGTGAGCCGCAAGGTCGCAGACCTGGAGTCGCATCTGAATACGCGACTCCTGCATCGCTCCACCCGACAGCTTTCCCTCACCGAAGCCGGGCAAGCATATGTTGCCGCATGCCGGCGCATTCTCGAGGAAGTGGGGGAGGCGGAGCGTGCAGCTTCGGGGGAGTATGCGGCGCCCAAAGGCGAGATCGTCATCACCGCACCCCTGGTCTTCGGACGCCTGCACGTTTTGCCCGTGGTCGCGGATTTCCTTAAGACTTATCCGGACATCGATGTGCGGATGGTGCTGACCGACCGCGTGGTGCCGCTTCTTGAAGAGCACGTCGATGTCGCATTGCGGGTTGCCGAACTGCCCGACAGCAGTTTCGTCGCGGCACGGATTGGCACGGTGCGCCGGGTGGTGTGCGCAAGCCCGGCCTACTTCGCCGAACACGGCATGCCGACGAACCCCATCGAGCTCACCGCGCATGCATGCATCACGTTCGAACGGATGACATCCCGGCAGGTTTGGACCTTCATGTCGGGCAAGTCGGAGATCGCGGTGCCCGTCCGTTCGCGGCTTGCCGTCAGCACTGCCGAAGCCGCGGTCGATGCGGCAGTGGCCGGCGTCGGGATCACGCGCGTGGTGTCTTATCAGATGGCGAGCGCGTTGCGCGCCGGCGCGCTCAAGATCGTGCTCGCACCGTTCGAGCCGGCGCCGTGGCCCATCAGCCTTGTTCACACCGGACAGGGCATCCTGCCGCTGAAGCTGCGCGCTTTCCTTGATTTCGCCGCGCCGCGCTTGAAGGCTCGGGTGGTGGAGGTCGAAGTCTGACGTTTGCAGGCCGAGGGTGCGAGCGTCGCTAGTGGGGAAGAGACGGCTGGGTAGCAGCGGAGAGGTCCCTTTCCAGCCAACAGGCGACCTTTCGCGGGCAACGGGGTTCGGACATTCAGACGTCCGTTGCGCCCTGTAGGCGGCCAATTAAATCGCGAGTGCAGCCTGAGTGCCTCCGGATGGATGGCTGGCAAGCAATGCAGTGCAGCGCTCCCGCAAGAAAGCATGCAACGCGTTAATCGCCGGCGACAGTTGCGCACGGTGAGCACAAATCAAGTGCAGCGGCGCGAGCTCGCAATACTCCGGGGGAAATAACTCCACCAGGCGACCTGCCTTCAGATCCTCAATGAGGTCCAGCCGCGACTTGTAGACGAGGCCTTCCCCGGCTATCGCCCAGCGACGAACTGCATCGGCATCGTCGCTGATGCGATTGCCTGTGACGGCCACGGTGCGCTCGCCGCCAGGCGGGGTAAAGTGCCAGCGTTCATGTATCTGCTCGCTCCAGACGTACCGAAGGCAGTTGTGTCGCCGCAGATCCTCAACTTTGGCCGGTGCGCCATGCCGTTCGAGGTATGACGGCGCGGCACACAATGCGCGTCGATTGTTGTCGACCAGTTTCATGGCCAGAAGAGACGAATCTGGCAGCGCTCCGTAGCGCACGACCGCATCGAGCGGCTGGCGGATGAGGTCGGCCGCACGGTCGCTTATTTTCACGTGCAGCGACAAACCAGGGTGCCGGTGCTGAAATTCATCCAGCCACGGTAACAGCAGGTTTCGACCAAAGTCAGACGGAGCGGACAGCCGCAGCGGGCCGGACAGCGCCCCCCGGCCGCCGGCCAGGGCCTGCTGGCCTTGCTCCAGCGCGCCAATCATGACCCGCGCATGCGGCAGGTATCGCTCCCCGGCGTCCGAAAGTTGCATGCTTCGCGTCGAACGGGTGAACAGGCGGGTGTCCAGCGCCTTTTCGAGTCGCTGCACTGACGCACTCGCATGTGCGGGCGCGATATTCAACTGGCGCGCCGCCTCCGAGAAGCTGCCGTAGTCCACCGTGTGTACGAAGATCTGAACGTCATCGAGTCGAATCATTTTCATTGAAATGCCGAAATTGTTTGGGTTCAGCGGGTATTTATCCGCATATCGACGAAAGATAACATGGTCTCAATCACCCTTGGAGACCACGTGTATGAAAGCAATTGGCTTCTATCAGAACCATCCCATCAGCCACCCGCAGGCGCTGCAGGATATCGAACTGCCGACGCCGGAGCTGCGCGACCACGATCTGCTGGTGGAAGTGAAAGCGGTATCGGTCAACCCGGTCGATACCAAAATCCGGCGCGGTGGAGATATTCCGGAAGGCGGTGCGCGCATCGCCGGCTGGGACGCGGCGGGAATCGTCCGCGCGACCGGTCCGCTGGCAACCCGCTTCAAGGCAGGCGACCGTGTCTGGTACGCGGGTGACATCAAGCGGCCCGGCAGCAACAGCGAACTGCACGCCGTGGACGAGCGTATCGTCGGACCTATGCCGACCTCACTGGACTTCGCCGCGGCCGCGTCGTTGCCGCTGACGACGATCACTGCGTGGGAGCTGCTGTTCGACCGTCTGCGTGTTCACGCAGCAGACCCGACCGACAACAACGTGCTGCTCGTCATTGGAGCAGCTGGCGGCGTCGGTTCGATTCTGACCCAACTGGCGCGCGAGTTGACTGGCATGACCGTCATCGGCACGGCCTCGCGGCCGGAAACCCGCGAGTGGGTGCTGGCCCATGGCGCACATTACGTCCTCGATCATCATCAGGCCTGGGCACCCCAGTTGGCCGCGCTCGGCATCGAGCACGTCACCCACGTTGCCGGGCTGAACAACAGCGCCGCCTATGTGCCGCAAATCGCCTCCGTGCTGCGCGCGGAAGGCCAGTTCGCACTCATCGACGACCCGGTGGGTCTGGACATCGGGCCGTTCAAGGGGAAGTCCATCTCGATTCACTGGGAGCTGATGTTCACCCGCGCGATGTTCACCACCGACACCCTCGCACGGCAATACGCGTTGCTGCGCCGCGCGGCGGAGCTGGTCGATCTGGGCCGCCTCAAGCACACGCTGACCCGACGCATTGACGGCATCAACGCCGCAGGTCTGATCGAGGCGCATGCGCTGGTCGAGGCAGGCAATATGATCGGCAAGGTCGTCGTCGCCAACCGCTGAACTCTTCTGACAATGAGCATCAACATGACATCGCAAATCATCAGCACGACAACGATCAGCCTGGAAGCTGCACAAGCATTGCTGGCAGAAGCGCGCCGCGCCAGCGCAGCGCGCGGATTCGCCGCGACGATCGCAATTACCGATGCAGGAGGCCACCTGCGCGCTTTCGAGCGAGCGGATGCCGCCCCGTTCCTTACCGTTGATGTCGCCATCGACAAGGCATGGACCGCCGCGTCGTTCGGCATGGCCACGCACCAATGGAATCAGTACATGGCCGAGCCCACCGTTGCCCCACTGGCGCACCATCCGCGGCTGACGCCGGTCGGCGGTGGCGTACCGATCTTCCACGAAGGGCGTCTGGTGGGTGGCATCGGTGTTTCTGGCGGAACATCGGTTCAAGACCACGAGGCCGCTGAGGAAGCGCTGCGTCACGCAGGGTTTAAGCAGTAAGCCTGGGCCGTTGAACGATCGCCTTGCCGTCAATCGACAAACGTCCACAAAGAGGTGGAACCGTTGCTCGTGGGGGACCGGCGCGGACGGCCGGATCACTCCGATAACTGCCATTGAAGCCCTGGCGGCTCGAACGGCGGCTTGGGGTCGAACTCGGCCCCATTCCTGCACATCGGAGAGTCGAGACGGCCCGGGTGACCGTAACCGTATAGTTCAAGGGATCGGTCCGACGGCTGAATGCGGCCGATGGCGTTGAGACACTCCGTAGACCCGGCTCCCGGCGAGATTTCAGGAGGGGGAGAACCCGGAACCGACGATCGTTCAATACAGGCCGATCCGAGAGGTTCACAACCGGCAGGCCCAGTCTGCTCAGTGAGTAGATTGAGTTTTCAACACGATCGGCCAGGAGCGGACCTTGACATTGACAATCCGCAAGGCGTCCGCCACTATCCGGGGATGCCCCATATACGCCTGATGAACATGATGTGCTTCGCCATGACCGCCTTCGGCGGGCCATGAAGTCGTACGCATCCAGGATTCAGCGTATGACTCGAAGCCCCGCCAACAATGACGGGGCTTTTTAGTTCTCCGTCACTGATGGCCATGAACCGATAGCCATGAACGGAGAATGGAAATGCTGGAAATTCGACGAGCCAGGCGAAGCGATGCCCAGGCGGCATTCGATATTCGCCGTCTGGCGATACATGATCAATGCGGCACCGCCTATACCCTGGAGCAGGTCCAGGCGTGGACGGACGTGCCGCTCACGGAGTGGTATAGGGACCTGGTGGAAAATCACTTTCATCTGGTCTGCATCCAGGGGGATCCCGTCGCCACAGGCATGCTCGACCTTGAAAAGAGAGAGTTGGGGGCAATCTTTGTCCACCCCGACTTCATGCAACGCGGCGTAGGCATGAAAATGGTGACCCACCTCGAATGCCTGGCGCGCCAGGCCGAGTTAACTGAGATCAATCTCGAGGCCACGTTGAACGCCGCCGCTTTTTACCGGCGATGTGGTTTCATCGGTGATAAGCCGTCTATTTACCAGTCCCCCTCGGGACTTCAGCTGGCCTGCATGCCCATGGTGAAGAAGCTTGCGTTGGCCACTTCCGCGCAACGCCTACCATGCGTCTGCGATTGACGGATGATGACAAGCATCAGGATGCTCGTACATTACTCATCGAGCTTTCAAAGTATGCAGCTCATATCCCCATCCTATTGCCAGTACCTAAGGGGCGCGAGTTCAGCCAATACGGACAGGATTTTGCACCGTCGGTGCCTATTCACTGAGTTCGCGCCAGGCTTCCAGAAGTTGCTTTGCCTGCGGAGATTCTCCAATCGCCCAGGGATCGAGAGCGAAGGCAACCAGTTGTTGTCCACCCGTTTGCCGCGCAATGGCTAGTTGCCGCTGCAGCCGCAGCAGGCCGGCGGAGACGGCTTTGAAGGTGGTGGCGTCCTGGGAAGGCAGTTCCTGGAACAGCTCCACGATGAGGTCGAACGATGTCTCGCGGGTGCGCAGCAGGGCGAGCAACGGCGCTAGCGCCTGGTAGTTGTCCAGGCCGTTGACCCCGACGCCGTCCTGGATCATTGGGCGAATCACCACCTGGTCGAGTATGACGGCCCATAGCTCCTCCAGCGTGCCGGAAGAGGGCAAGCGACTGTAGTAGGTGGAAATGGCCGGCTGCGGGGGGCGGCCTGCCGATGTGGCGGAGGCGATGGATTGCAGCCAGGGCACCAACAGGGCTTGCCGCTGCGGCGTGCCCCAGTTGTGCTGCTCCAGTTCGTAGGGAATGTACCAGCCGCTGAAATTGCTCCGCCTCGGCCATTTTGCCTGCTCGGCATAGGCCACGCTCGCGTGCGCGAGTCTGGGCGAGAAAGCGCGGCAGCGTGGTGGCGTCGGGCGCGCCCAGTGCTTGCCACCAGCGCTCATCGTAGGGCAGTCCGAGCCGGATGCCCAGGCCGAGCTGGCCGCTATCGTCGAACAGGAAGTCCAGCAGCGCCTCGGGGATTTGCCAGGGCTGCTCGCCATCCACCGCGGCCCACTGGATCACGATCTCGGCGCAGCCCAGGGCGCGCACGGCCTTCAGGCGCTGGTGCCATTCCGCCTGCCCGAGTCGGCTTCTCCAGCGCGGCAAACTTTGCCACCGCATTTCGCGAGCAGTTCAACCTCACGCCAAGGGCATTCCGGCATTCGGTGCAGGGCTACGTGCAGCCGTTGAGCGCGTAGTGCGCTGTGCCGGCCGTGCTAGCCCCGGCGCGATCACGCTCACCGCTGCTGTTCTTCGTCGAGGCGGTGCACTGATCAATGTGGCTAGCGTGATCCTGTCGACTTCCGATGAACGGCTGTCATTGGGCGTACTCAACGACCAGCAATGCCGTGGCCATGGTTTTTCCAGGATTCGAAATGGCATGCTGAACATCCGCCGGATAGCGCGCGGACTCGCCGTGCCGGACTTTCTTCTCACTGGGGCCGGATTGAACGGTGACGCAGCCGCTCATTACGGACAGATGTTCCTTCGAACCACTCTCATGCGGCTCGGATGCGAGTACGCCGCCAGGATGGATCGACAGCTCATACCATTCCACCCGGCTCGCAAGGTCCACCGGGCCGAGAATCTTCAACTCGCATTTGCCATCCGGGCTTCTGATCACCGGGATCGAGTGAGCAGGAATGACCGTTACGGTTGGTGTCGGTTTGTCGGCCTGCCCGCCGGAGAGGAACTCGGCCAGGCCAATCCCCAAGGCGTTCGCCAATCGCCACAAGACCGCTACCGTGGGATTGGCGAGATTCCGCTCAACCTGCGAAAGCATCGATTTGGATACGCCAGCACGCCGGGAAAGCTCGTCGAGAGAGAGCTTGCGTGCCTGGCGAAGCAATTGCAGCCTGGCTCCAATGACGGGGGGGCCTTCTGCGAACGCCTCCGCCGGGGGGACTTGTGCCATGAAATGAGATCCTGTAAAGTGAACAGAACGTTCGATATACAGAACACGTTCGGTTTATCGATCATCCTCAGTTTACAGGAGCACCGCTGTGCCGACAACAGACGCATTCTACGCAGCCATCCGCCAGGAGCTCGAGTCCATTGAACAAGCCGGTCTGTTCAAGACCGAGCGTGTCATCGCCTCTCCCCAGGGCAGCCTTATCAGGACTACCGATGGGAAGGAAGTCATCAACCTGTGCGCTAACAACTACCTGGGCCTCTCGTCCCATCCGGAGGTCGTGGAGGCTGCGCATCGCGCGCTCGGCGAGCGTGGTTTTGGCTTGAGCTCCGTTCGGTTCATTTGTGGTACGCAAGACCTGCACAAGGCGCTCGAGGCGCGTCTCGCGAGCTTTCTCGGCACCGAGGACACGATCCTCTACGGCTCGGCCTTCGACGCGAACGGGGGGCTGTTCGAGACGCTCCTTGGTCCGCACGACGCTGTCATCAGCGACGAACTGAACCACGCGTCCATCATCGATGGCATCCGGCTCTGTAAAGCCAAGCGTTTCCGCTACAAGAACAATGACCTTGAGGATCTTCGCGAGCAGTTGAAGGCGGCCGATGCCGCAGGCGCACGTTTCAAGCTCGTCTTTACCGATGGCGTATTCTCGATGGATGGCACGATTGCCCGGCTCGACGAGATCCGCGAGATCTGCGACGAGTTCGGGGCGCTCCTCGGGATTGACGAGTGCCATGCCACCGGCTTCCTTGGGCAGCGCGGCCGCGGCTCTCACGAACACCGTGGGATCTTCGGAAAGGTCGACATCATCACCGGAACGCTCGGCAAAGCGCTTGGCGGTGCCTCGGGTGGCTTTACGAGTGGGCGAAAAGAAGTCGTGGCGTTGCTGCGCCAGCGCTCCCGGCCTTATCTTTTCTCGAACACGGTGGCGCCGTGCATCGTGGGGGCGACACTCAAGGTGCTCGACCTGCTCGAAGCCGATACCACGTTGCGAGACAAGCTCGAGCGCAATGCGCGGTACTTCCGCGGCAAGCTCGGCACGCTGGGTTTCGACGTGAAGCTCGGCGACCACCCCATCATTCCCGTCATGGTGTATGACGCGGAAAAGGCGCAGCGACTGTCCCGGCGTCTGCTGGAGCTGGGCGTCTATGTCATCGGTTTCTTCTATCCCGTGGTCCCCAAGGGGCAGGCACGCATCCGCGTACAGATCAGCGCCTTGCACGACAGCGCCGAGCTGGACCAGGCGTTGGAGGCGTTCGAGATCGCAGGCAAGGAACTGGGGATCATTCAATGACAAAGCCAGCCAGGGTTCTGATCATTGGCGCCAACGGCCAATTGGGAACAGAGTTGGCGTCGGCGCTGGCCGATCGCTATGGCAAGCAGAATGTCGTCACGAGCGACATGGTGCCGCACGGCCGCCACCCGCATCTCACGCATGAAATGCTCGACGTAACCGATCGGGCGCAACTCCGCGATGTCATCGAGCGGCATGGGATCACCCAGATCTATCACTTGGCAGCCGCATTGTCGGCAACCGGAGAGAAGTCGCCCACATGGGCGTGGCAACTCAACATGAACGGCCTGCTGAACGTGCTGGAGGCTGCGCGTCACCAGAAGCTCGACAAAGTATTCTGGCCCAGTTCGATTGCGGCATTCGGCCCGACAACGCCGCCGGACGCCACACCCCAAAGCACCATCATGGAGCCCAAGACCGTCTACGGCATCTCCAAGCTGGCGGGCGAAGGATGGTGCCGTTGGTACTTTGAGAACCATGGCGTGGATGTCCGGAGCGTGCGGTATCCAGGATTGATTTCCTACAAGACGCCTCCAGGTGGCGGAACCACGGACTACGCAATCGATATCTTCCATTCGGCGCTCAGGGCGCAACCCTATGCCTGCTTCCTGGAGAAAGATGAAGCCCTGCCAATGATGTACATGCCGGACGCCGTTCGCGCGACCATCGAGCTGATGGAGGCGCCCGGCGCCAGCATCTCCGAGCGGGGAAGCTACAACCTTGCGGGCTTGAGCTTCACGCCTGGCGATATCGCGAGCGAGATCCGGCGGCATTGCCCGGGGTTCGATGTCAGGTACGAGCCTGATTTCCGTCAGGAAATTGCCGGTGGCTGGCCCGACTCTATCGACGACTCGGTAGCCAGGCGGGATTGGAACTGGAGACCTGAATTCGGCCTCAAGGAGATGGTGGCCGACATGCTGAAAAACCTGGCAACGCTGAACCAGGGTAGCGCCTTGGAATGCGTGAGCTGAGACCGGGTTGGCGCAGCAGGTAAAGCCAGGAACCCGGGCGCCGGCCGGCCTCGCGGCATGACAGCAGGCTGCGCGAAGGTCGTTGCACGGTAGCGCGGGAAACGTATTGACAGGGTCGAGACCCAGTGATAGAAGATCGCCTCGATTTCGGACGCTGGGATGCGTTGTCGGGGAATGAAGGCGATCAGGACGATGCGCGATGCCGCGCGGGCGATAGACAAGGCGCGCAGCGCCGGCCGCATCGATCCGAATAACGATTACCAGAGGAGACAACTCATGATCACGGCTGCAAATCCAGCAATCCGACTTTCCGGCCGCGAGGGCCGGCTTCGACATCGGAGGGTTCATGCTGGCGCACTACCGGCGCGAAGCCGGGCAACCCGTATCCGGAAGGTCATTGCGCGCCGGAACCAATTCACGGGTGAGAGCCGTGCGGGTGCTGACAAGCGTTCGCGGGTCTGAGAGGAGATCAATATGACTGACGTAAGGAAACTGCTCGACGAAGAGCGGGCCCACGAGGAGAAGGATCTCCATCGCGGGCTCAAGGACCGGCACATCCAGATGATTGCCATCGGCGGCGCCATCGGTGTCGGACTGTTTCTGGGAGCAGGGCGCGCGATCGCCATCGCCGGCCCGGGACTGATGCTGAGTTATGCCATCGGCGGCGTGGCGATCTTCTTCATCATGCGCGCGCTGGGCGAGCTGCTGCTGTACCGCCCGGTGACAGGATCCTTTGCAACCTACGCCGAGGAGTTTGTCGGCCCCTTTGCCGGCTTCGCCACCGGCTGGTCGTACTGGTTCATGTGGGTGGTCACCGGGATGGCCGAGATCACCGCGGTCGCAGTCTACGTGCACTACTGGTTCCCGGACGTGCCGCAGTGGATACCGGCGCTGGCCACCCTGGCGGTGCTGTACCTGGTGAATTGCATCGCGGTCGCGGTATTCGGCGAGCTGGAATTCTGGTTCGCGCTGATCAAGGTGGTGACCATCATCGCCATGATCGTGATCGGGCTGGCGATCATCTTCTTCGGTGTGACACCGCTCGGCCCGACGGCCAGCTTCTCGAACCTTTGGACGCATGGCGGCTTCATGCCGTTCGGGACGCTCGGCGTGGTGCTGACCTTGCAGATCGTCATGTTCGCCTACCAGGGCGTGGAACTGATCGGTGTCACCGCGGGGGAGGCGCAGAATCCCGAGAAGGTGTTGCCGCATGCGACCAACGGCGTCGTCTGGCGCATCCTGATCTTCTACGTTGGCGCGCTGATCGTCATGATGGCGCTGGTGCCCTGGAATGAACTGAAGCCCGGCGTCAGCCCCTTCGTCTACGTGTTCGAGAGGATCGGCATTCCGGGGGCGGCCGCGATCGTCAATCTGGTCGTCATCACGGCGGCAGCCTCGTCTTGCAACAGCGGCATCTTCAGCACCGGGCGCATGCTGTACACGCTGGCGCAGTTTGGCCAGGCGCCGCGCGCCTTCGGCAGGGTCAGCAGCAAGCATGTGCCGTCCACCGCCATCACGTTCTCGGCCGTGCTGATGGGCATCGGCGTGCTGCTCAACTACATCGTGCCGGAGCAGGTCTTCGTCTGGGTCACCAGCATTTCGCTGGTCGGTTCGCTGTGGACCTGGTCGATCATCATGATTGCCCACCTCGGCTATCGCAAGGCAATCGCCGCCGGCCGGGTCAAGGCGGTGGACTTTCGCATGCCTGGCGCGCCTTATGCCAACTGGCTGGTGGTCGCCTTCATGATCGCGGTTGCGGCGCTGCTGTCGCTCGATCCGGGTACCCGGGTGGCGCTCTACGTGGCACCTGTGTGGTTCGCGCTGCTCGGCATCGGCTATCGGCTCACCAAATCGCGTGCGCCGCTTGAGGGGCATGTCCGAAAGTCGGCTTGATCACTGTCCCGCGCGCTGCCGGTGCTCCTACGCGGCGGCGCGCAGCGCCGGACCCCGACCGGTCGAATCCGCAGTTGACTACGGAAGCTCGGAGCTGAGTCGGCGCGATCGAGCGTTGGCCGGCGACGAACTTCCGGGTTCGGCCAGGTACGGTCGATCGACAGAGAGGGCTAGATCGTCGACAATCAGACCGACCGCTTGGCTATCGAAGGAAGGAACGAATGGCGAATGATGAGCGCACCAAAATAATTTCCAGGAGAACGCCGGAATCAGCGGCCATGTCAGCAAACATCAAACGAGCGATGGCGATCACCGCCACTCTCAACCGGTTGACATTCAACGATGCGGATGCAGTCCGTGCCTTGTTCAGCGATCTCATCGGCAAGAAGGTGGACGACAACTTTTTATTGATACCACCGTTCTACACAACCGGCGGGGTCGATATCAGTATCGGGCGCAATGTCTTCGTCAATCAGAATTGCACTTTCTATGACCTTGGCGGACTCGACATTGCCGACGATGTGATGATTGGGCCGAACGTGAGCATCATCACATCTGGCCATCCCATTGAACCTTCCCAGCGGCATAACGGCGTAATCGCAAAGCCCATCGTGATTGAGAGAAACGTCTGGATCGCAGCCGGCGCGACCATTATCGGTGGCGTAACCGTAGGCGAGAACTCGGTTGTGGCAGCAGGATCGGTAGTCACCAAGGACGTCCCTCCGAATACTCTTGTCGGTGGAAATCCGGCGCGGGTTATTCGTTCGATTGCTGACTAAGGGAACATCTGCAAAGGGGCGGCTACTCGCCGAAGCCGGGTTATGAAGGTCCGCTCTTGAGAAAGGCGACTGCCCCTTGTGGGTCGAACTCGGCCCCATTCCTGCACATGGGAGAGTCGAGACGGCCCGGGTGACCGTAACCGTATAGTTCAAGGGATCGGTCCGACGGCTGAATGCCGCCGATGGCGTTGAGACACTCCGTAGACCCGACTCCCGGCGAGATTTCAGGAGGGGAGAACCCCGAACCGACGATCGTTCAAGACGGGCCGATCTGAGAGGTTGGCAACCGGCAGGCCCAGTCTGCTCAGTGGGTAGATTGAGTTTTCAACACGATCGGCCAGGAGCGGACCTTGACATTGACAATCCGCAAGGCGTCCGCCACTATCCGGGGATGCCCCATATACGCCTGATGAACATGATGTGCTTCGCCATGACCGCCTTCGGCGGGCCATGAAGTCGTACGCATCCAGGATTCAGCGTATGACTCGAAGCCCCGCCAACAATGACGGGGCTTTTTAGTTCTCCGTCACTGATGGCCATGAACCGATGGCCATGAACGGAGAATGGAAATGCTGGAGATTCGACGAGCCAGGCGAAGCGATGCGCAGGCGGCATTCGATATTCGCCGTCTGGCGATACTTGATCAATGCGGCACCGCCTATAGCCCGGAGCAGGTCCAGGCGTGGACAGACGTACCGCTCACGGAGTGGTATAGGGACCTGGTGGAAAATCACTTTCATCTGGTCTGCATCCAGGGGGATCCCGTCGCCACAGGCATGCTCGACCTTGAAAAGAGAGAGTTGGGGGCAATCTTTGTCCACCCCGACTTCATGCAACGCGGCGTAGGTATGAAGATGGTGACCCACCTCGAATGCCTGGCGCGCCAGGCCGAGTTAACTGAGATCAATATCGAGGCCACGTTGAACGCCGCCGCTTTTTACCGGCGATGTGGTTTCATCGGTGATAAGCCGTCTATCTACCAATCCCCCTCGGGACTTCGGCTGGCCTGCATGCCCATGGTGAAGAAGCTTGCGTTGGCCCCTTCCGAATGACTTCTTCGGGTTGGGGATTCATCCGCTCGCTCCCACCCTCGGACGAACATTCGGACGTCGGCTTTACCGTGTGGGCTCCCGGGTAGCAACCCAGCGACACCTTCCGCGATATCGACGCCGGTCTTCAGGCCGTCAAGCCGAAAACAAGGAGCGAACGTCGTCTGCGATGCGATCGAGGCTACCCGCTTCGAGTTTTAGGACAGCTGTGGTCGTGTAATCGCCATCGCCTGCGCTCATTTTCACGACCAGAGTCACCTTGCCCAATGATGTCATCGTCGCGATCAAAGACAACTCGCCGTCAATCGCCTCCCAGCTCTTCTGGCCGTGCCATCCGGTCCAGCATCTCGCCATATCATCGAATAGGGCGGTAGGCGGCCCATTATGATACGTAGACGAAAGGACTTCACCTGTGAAAGGCGTCCCCGCTAGTTTTGCTAGGAACCGAATTTCGTCCTGGTCTCGGCTTTGGACGGTGAAGCTTAATGTTGCACCGGTTTCGCAAGACTTGATTTCGACCATATCGTTTAAGTGCAGAATCAGCTCAAAGTTCCGCCAGCCTAGCATGTTGAACGACTGCTCTCGGCGAATCCGAAGGTCCCTTACGGGAGGCGTCGATGACAACCTGGCTCACGCGGGACGCCTGCCGGCCTGCGGTGGTCCATCGAAGCTTGGTCCGAATTATTGACGATCATTACACTGAGAGTTGCTCCTAGCAAAGCGATTTCCGCGCGTGGCCACGAGTTACCGATCGGCACGGCGTGTCACAATTGCGTCACCTCCAATCCCGACCGCACTCGATGTCCCGTCCCGCCCTGCAACTCGCCGCCCTGCTTCTGTCCTGGATGACTGCCGCCGCGGCGCTGGCCGACCCTCTGTACTTCCACAAGAACTTTGCGGGCCGCATCGGCGGTCGCTATGCGTTCACGATGGATCTCAAGAATGTCGACGGCAGGCTGACGGGAAGCTATCGCTACGCCGGCAAGAGCAATGATATCTACTTGAGCGGCAAGATCGACCCGTTGGGCACTTTTTCGATGGACGAGATCGGGAGCGCGGGCCAACGCACTGGCACCTTCACCGGCAAGGTGGCCAGCGACACGCTCGACGGCAGCTGGGCATCGGCCCGTGGCGACCGGCGCTTGCCCGTTGAGGCGCATCAGACCTCGGAAATCATCATCGGCTCAAAGCGCGAGATTCTTACGCAGGCGATTGGCACCTATGCGCTCGATAACGTCGGCGGCTGGGGCGGTGCCAACGGCATGTGGGATTCGTGGCGGGAAAAAGGGCAATGGAAATCGAACGTATCGGGTATTTCGATGGCGCGCCGCGAGTTCTCGGACGTGAGCCTGACACGCGAGGACCTGCACCGGCTCAACAGCATGACGGTCACAGTGGACACATCGCTCGCGACGCACCTGAGCGTCGATGGCAAGGTGCTGCTGTCCATCCCATACCGCGACGCTGGTATGCAGTACGAGATCAGCCAGCCCCACAACAGCGTAGTGGAGGATGCCCTGAAGATGTTGTCGTCCGCTACCACCGTCCATGACGAACATCTCTACTTGCTCGTTCGCGACGCGATCGATTTCGTGCCGGCGATGTCGGGCAACTATCTGCCCAACGACGGTTTGGATGTCGTGACGGTGAGCTACGCCGTCGTCGGCAAGACTTTCGGCGTCTACCTGCGGGACGGCAACTGCTGTGGCGGTACCGAATTCACCTTCCGGCGCAAGGGCCGATGACGGCGCCGCATCATGCGCCTCTAGGTAGGGCCCCGAGTGCAGCGGCGGCGTCCGTGCTCGCCTGGCGGCTGATGAGAAATGTGTAAGACCTCCCAGGCTCGATCAGAGCCATCCGGCCCCGATCGCGATGAGGGAATAGGCGAGGCTCTCGCCACCGGGGAACTCACCGCGAAGCCCGCACGGTTCGCAGCAAGCGGCTAGCCGGTAACGGCGTGAATCAGAGGCAGTTGCGAGCGGTGGGCGGCTAGGACAGGCGTGCGATCTCCTCCAGCAGTGCCGCCTCCATCGCTTCGATCGGCGCGCGTGCGCAGCCGGTATAGAACTCGACCTGGGCGCAAGCCTGGTGCAGCATCATGCGCGTGCCGTCGATGGTGCGGCAGCCAAGCGCGGCGGCATCGCGGATCAGCTTGCTCCTGACCGGGATAAAGGCAGCGTCCATGACGATCAGGTGGGCGGCGAGCTGCCCGGCGACGGGGTTGACATCGGGTGCGCGAAAGCCGGCGGCCGTCGCGTTGGCGAGCATGTCGAAGTCTGCCGCCCGGAAGTCGGACAACGCACCGCCAAAGCGCAGGCCAAGCGAGGCGGCCAGTTCCTCGCCGCGCGCCGCGGTGCGGTTGAATAGGGTCACGGCGGCGCCGGCCTCGCGCAATCCATAGGCCATGGCACGCGCCGCGCCTCCGGCGCCCAGCAGCGCGATGCGCTTGCCTGGCAGCTCGGTCACCTCCTGGAAGGCGCGTACGGCGCCGATGCAATCGGTGTTGTAGCCGGTCAGCACGCCATCGACATTGTTGATGGTATTGACCGCGCCGATGGCGCGCGCGGTCTCGTCGAGGTGGTCGAGGTGGGGGATCACGGTCTGCTTGTGCGGCATCGATACATTCATGCCGCGCACGCCCAGCGCCCGGATCGATTGCACGGCGCCGGGCACGTCCTGCACGCCGAAGCAGACGAAGGTGTAGTCGATCTCCAGCGCCCGATAGGCCGCATTGTGGATACGCACATTGAAGGTGAAAGGCTCGCCCATGATCGAGCCGCACAGCGTGGGAATGGAACGGGGCATTGCGGATGGTCCTCGCGGGGAAGATTGAACGGTTGCCTAAGCAGCGATGGCTGCCAGATCGAAGCGCGCGGCGGGTGGCCGGCCGGCCAGCGCGTCCAGCAGATTGCGCGTGGCCAGTTCCGCCATGGCGCGGCGGGTTTCATGCGTGGCTGAGCCGATGTGGGGCAGGGCCGTCACCCGCGGATGGCAGCGCAGCGGCGAATCCTGCGGCAGCGGTTCGGTGGCAAAGACGTCGAGCCCGGCCGCGCGCAGGTGGCCGCTGTCGAGTGCCGCGAGCAGCGCGTCTTCCTGCACGATCTGGCCGCGGGCGCCGTTGACAAAGATGGCACCCGGTTTCATCAGTGCGAACTCGCGCTGCCCCATCAAGCCGCGCGTGCTCTCGGTCAGCGGCAGCGTGACCGCGACGATATCGGCGCGCCGCAAGGCGTCATCGAGTTCCGTGCGGGTGGTGCGCCCCACGAGATCGGGCGGTTCGGCGGCGGTCTCGTTGACGTAAAGCACCTCCATGCCGAAGCCAAGCGCCGCGCGGCGTGCCACCGCCTGCCCGATGCGCCCGAAACCGAGGATCGCCAGCGTCTTGCCATGCACGTCCCAGCCGAACAGGCTTTCACCGATATTGGCGGCCCAGCGGCCTTCGCGCACATGGGCGGCGAGCTCGACCAGGCGGCGGCTGGCCGCCATGATGAGCGCGAAGACGGTGTCGGCGGTGGTTTCGGTGAGTACGCCGGGCGTATGGCAGAGCGTAATGCCACGCCGGCGCAGGCAGGCGAGGTCATAGTTGTCGACCCCCACCGAAATGCTTGAGATCACTTCCAGCTGGCCGGCTTCGGCCAGTTCGGCCGCGCCTAGCTTGACGCTGGAGCCGATCAGGCCGTGCGCGTTTGCCAGCGCGGCGCGAAAGGCCGGCCGTTGCGCCGGCTGGCGCGGGTCGGCGACGATCACGTCATGCTCCGATTCGATCCGGGCGAGCAGGTCGGGCGGAATGGGACGGAACACCAGTACATTCTTGCGCATCGCAAATCCTTGCTGTGACTTCACAGGTTGCTGGCCGCCAGCAGGGCATGGGTCGGCAGGCCTTCGGTATCGCCACGGACCTGCACCGCCCGCGCGCCGATCCATGCGCCGCGCCGGACGGCATCGGCCACCGGCCGGCCTTCCAGCAGCGCGCTGATGACGCCTACGGCAAAGCCGTCTCCGGCGCCGACGGTGTCGACGACACGCTCGACGCTGAACGCCGGGACATGGCCGGTGCCGGCATCGCCATCGAAGTAGGCGCCTTCCGCGCCCAGCTTCACGACTACCAGCCTGGCGCCGCGCCTTCGGTAAAAGGCGGCAATGCGTTCGGGCTCCGCATGGCCGGTCAGGAAGCGGCCTTCCTCGATGCCGGGCAGCACCCAGTCGCACTGTTGGGCCAGATCGTTCAACGTCTCGCGCATCAGCTCGGGCGTGGCCCACAACGCGGGGCGCAGATTGGGATCGAACGAGATCGTGCGGCCGGCAGCCCGCATGGTGGCGATGGCCTGGCGCGTGGCGGCCTGCGTGCCTTCGGCCAGCGCGGGAAACACGCCGGTGACGTGCAGGTGCCGTGAGCGCCGTAGCCACCGGTCGTCCAGATGCCCCGGGTTCATGCGGCTTGCGGCCGAGCCACGGCGGTGATATTCCACGGGCGGATCGCTGCCGTCGTCGACCCGTCCCTTGAACTGGAAGCCAGTGCGCTCGCCGGGCTCGCACACCACCTGGCTGCAATCCACGCCTTCGCGCCGCATTTCGCCGAGCAGGTAGCGGGCCATCGAATCATCGCCGAGGCGGCTGGCCCATCCGACCCTCAAGCCCAGGCGCGACAGGCCGATGGCCACATTGGTCTCGGCGCCGGCGGTGCGCTTGTGGAGGGTCTGCACGCCTTCGAGCGGCCCGGCTTCACCGGCCACCAGCATCAGCATTGCCTCGCCCAGCGTCACCACATCCAGATCGGGGCTCATGCGGGGATCTCCACCGAACGCAGCAGTTCGACATGGTTGCGCGTGACCTGTACCAGGTCTTCCCCTTGCAGCGGAAACTCAATGGCGCGCGCAACACCGGCTGGCAGGCGGCGCAATACGCTGCGCCATGGCGCAGCCGATTGGTCCAGCGGCACCGCGATCCACTTGGCAGGCGTGCGCAGCACGCCTTTGCAATGCACGTAGCCCACCTGGGCGGCGAAGACTTGCGCGGCGTCGAGGGGATCTTCGCCCGTCCAGTGCCAGTTGCCCATATCGAAGGTCATCGGGACCGTCTTGCCGAGTGCCGTGGCACGCGCGAAGAAGTCACGCAGCGGCGCTACGGTGCCGGCGCTGGCGGTCTGGTCGTTTTCCACGACGAGTTCGATGCCGCCGTGCCGCAGCCACGGGAGCAATCCTTCAAGTGCCGTGCCTTGGCGATAGCCACCCAGCGACATCTTGACCCGGCCGGCACCGAGCGCCAGCGCGGTCGTGAAGGCGCGGTCGAGCGCGGCGAGGTCGAGGCTGCCGGTTTCGCTCCAGAGCCCCTCCGGGCTTGACCAGACCACGGCCAGCCCGTGCTGTTCGGCGACCTCGCGCTGTTCCCTGACTTCATCCTTGTGTCCGCGCTGGAGTTCGCCGCGGTATTCCACGCCGTCGGCCCCGGCCGCCGCGGCAATCCGCGCCAGTGCCGCCTGCCCGTCGCGTTGGGCCAGGTCCGCGCCATAGGCCGTGAGCGAGATCAGCACCGGCGGCTGCAAAGAACTACCTGCTTGCCGCTGGGTCATTTCAGGGCTCCCGCGCTGAGGAATTGCTGCAGTTCCGGTGTGCGCGGCTGCGCGAACAGCGCCTTTGACGGGCCCGCCTCGTGTACCTTGCCCTGGTGCATGAAGATGGTGGTATGGGCCATGCGGCGCGCGAACTCCATCTCATGCGTCACCAGCACCATGGTCATGCCGGAAGCGGCCAGGTTTTCCATGACGCGCAGCACCTCCGCCGTCAGCTCCGGATCAAGCGCGGAGGTCACTTCGTCGAACAGCATCACCTTGGGTTCCATCGCCAGCGAACGGGCGATGGCCACGCGCTGCTGCTGGCCGCCCGAGAGCTGCTCGGGGTAGCAGTCCTTCTTGTCCTGCAGGCCGACCTGGGCCAGCACCTGGTCGACGATGCCGTCGATCTTGCCCGTGGCCATCTTCTTGACGATGGAAGGCGCCAGCGCAATGTTCTCGCCCACCGTCAGGTGCGGAAAGAGGTTGTAGCTCTGGAACACCATGCCTACGTCGCGGCGCAGGTCGAGCAGCCGCTTCCTGTCGTGATCCAGCTTGTGCCCGGCGACCGTGATATTGCCGGCGTTGATGGTTTCCAGGCCGTTCAGGCAGCGCAGCATGGTGCTCTTGCCGGAGCCGCTGCGGCCGATGATGGCGACCACCTGGCCTGGCTCGATGGCAAACGACACGCCCTTCAGGACTTCGACGGGGCCATAGGATTTGTGCACGCCTTGTGCTTCAACGATGGGCATGGAGCCTCCTTTCCATGCGCCTGGCTGCCGAAGAAAGCGGGAAGCAAAGCGCGAAGTAGATAAGTGCGACGACGACGAAGACCGCGAAGGGCTGGAAGGTCGCGTTGTTGATCAGCTGGCCGGCGCGGGTGAGTTCGATGACGCCGATGATGGAAGTGATCGAGGTGTTCTTGACCAGCTGGACCGAGAAGCCCACCGTGGGCGGCAGGGCCAGCCGCACGGCCTGCGGCAGCACGACATGGCGCAGTTGCTGCCAGCGGGTGAGGGCGAGCGCCTCGCTGGCCTCCCACTGCCCTTGCGGCACGGCCTCGATGCAGCCCCGCCAGATCTCGCCAAGATAAGCGCTGGCGTAGATCGACATCGCCAGCATGGCCGCGACCATCGGCGACAGCTTGAGCCCGAGCACGGAGAGACCGTAGTAGCTCAGGAACAGCACGATCAGCACCGGCGTGCCTTGCACGATCTGGATATAGACCGTGCTGGCGAGGCGCAGCAGGGCGCTTCTGGAGGTCCGCCCCAGCGCCACCAGGAAGCCGGCCAGCGTGCCGCCGACGAAGGCCAGCAAGGTCACCCACAGCGTCCAGCGTGCTGCCAGGAGCAGGATTTCAAGATGATTCCAGGAGAACTCGGTGATCATTTCGCGCTCCCTGCAACAGCCGGCGTCAGCGCCGCATGCGCCAGGGGCGCAACGCGGGCAGTGCGCGCGGCCTTCCTGGCGCGCGCCACCACGCGGCGGCGCCTGAACACCAGATTGCCGATCAGGGCAAACATGGCGCGCAACAGCAGTGCCAGCCCGATATAGATGAACATGACGAGGATGTAGCTCTCGAAGGTGCGGAAGGTCTGCGAATCGACCTGGCTGGCGACCGCCGTGAGCTCTTCCACCGAGATCGCCGACACCACGCTCGAAGTCAGCATCATCAGCGTGAACTGGCTGGTCAGCGCCGGATAGACTTTCTCGAAGGCCGGCACCAGGGCGACGTGGCGGATCAACTGCCAGCGCGTCATGCCCAGCGCGGCGGCGGCTTCGAGCTGCGAGCGATGAACCGCCTGCAAGCCGGCCCGGATGATCTCGGTCGAGTAGGCGCCGAGGTTGACCGTCATGGCAATCACCGCGGCGGTGATGGCATCGATCTGCAGGCCGATGGTAGGCAAGCCGAAGAAGATGATGAAGAGCTGGATCAGGAAGGGCGTGTTGCGGATCGCCTCGACGTATACCCTGGCGGCGCGCTGGAGCCAGGGGCCGCCAAACGCTGCCGCGATGGCGCCGGCGGTACCGACCAGCGTGCCAAGCAGGATCGAGCCGAAGCTGAGCGCCAGCGTCATGGCCGCGCCGTCCGCAAAGCGGTCCAGCTGCGACAGCACCGGGCTCCATTCAAATTGATAGTTCATGCGGGTCTCCTGGCGCGCAGGCTGACGCCCGCGCGCAACGTCGGGCTTGCCGGGGTCAGAACGTTTGCAGCGCGGGCAGCGCCTTGCCGGTCCACTTCTGCGCAATGGCGTCGAGTTCGCCATTGAGCTTGACGTAGGAGATGGTGGTGTTGAGCCACTGGCGCAGCTCGAAAGCGTCCTTGCGCACGGCCATCGAGTTCGGTTGCACCGAGAACGCAAACTTGGCATCGAACTTGCCGGCGCCGCGTGCCTTCATGATCTCGTTGCCGGTGGTGCTGGGCAGGGCAATGGCTTCGACCTGGTTGCTGATCAGTGCTTGCGCACAGGTGGCGTCGTCCTCGAAGCGGACGATGCTCATGCCGGGCACCACCAGGCGGGTCAGTGCCGTGTCTTGCGTGGTGCCGCGCGTCACGCCAACCTTCTTCTTTCCAAGCTCAGCCAGCTTGGCGTACTTGGCCGCGACCGGCGCGAAGATGGTCAGCTCGAACGCGCTGTAGGGCGAGCTGAACATGATGGCCCGCGCCCGCTCGGGCGTCGGCGCCAGGGTGGCGACGAGGAAATCGACCTTGCCGGCTTCCAGCGCCGGAATGCGGCTGGGAGAGGTGAGCGGCACGATATCGACCGGCACGCCGAGGTACTTGCCCAGCAGGTTGGCGACGTCGACATCGTAGCCGGCGGGCTTGCCGGTGGCGTCCGTGGTGCCGAAGGGCGGCGCGCCCGTCACCACGCCGATGGTGACCTTGCCCCTCTTGACGATCTCGGCGACGGTCTGTGCCTGGACGCCGGCCGAGGCGCTGGCCAGGACCAGCAGCGTGAGCACGGGCGCGGCAATCTGGCGCAACAAGCGTTGGATAGTCATCAATGTCTCCTGCACGTTCTGTGGAATGCGTCGCTGGCGTCGCAGCGATCGGAAAGTACGGTTCTGAAACCGGTTTCAGGATTATAGGAAACCGGTTTCAGAACTCCAGCAGTGGAAACCCTTACGGGTGAAATTGGGGGATGGGGCGGGGGGCGGGGGAGAGGGTGGGCGCTCGTTACGCCCTCGCGTCGCCAGGAACCACTGTCGGGTTCCTGTCAGCCGCGGCGCGTCGACCCGCGCTTGACCAGGGTGCCAGGCAACAAGACCTGGCGCGGCGCAAGCTGCGCGCCTTGCAGCCGCTCGATCAGGCAGTTGGTGGCGGCGCGTCCGATATCGTCGGTCGGCTGGGAAATGGTGCTCAGGCCGGGGCCGACCAGGGCAGCCCATTCCGGATCATCGAACCCGATCAGGCCGAGGTCGGTGCCGAGCTGCCACCCCAGCCTGGCGGCGGCAGCGGCCACGCGCAGCGAGATCACCGCATTGGCCGCCAGCACGGCTACCGGCGCCTTGCCGGCGTCGCGGCGCAGGGCGCGCAGCGCTTCGTCCAGGGCGTCGTCGTCACCGGGGCGGGCTTCGAACACGCTGCCGCCAAGCGAGTCGGCGTGTTCCGCGACGAAGTTCTGGAAGGCCCGGGCCCGCTCGTTGCGCGAACTGATGGCCTTGATCGGCTCGCTGATGAAGAGCAAGCGCCGGTAGCCGGCTTCGAGCAAGTGGCCGGCAGCCTCGTGGACCGCGGAAAGGTTATCCAGGGCCACCAGGTCGACTTCCGCGTCGCCGACCTTGCGGTCGACCAGCACGACCGGCTTGCCCAGTTGCGCGGCATCGGCAAGGGCGCCGGCGTCGTGGCCCAGTGTGTGCAGGATGAAGCCCTCGACCCGGTAGGCCGACAGCGAGCGAATGGCTTCACGCTCCAGTTGCTCGTCATTGCCCAGGTTGAACAGCATCACCATATAGCCAGCGTCGCGGCAGGCCTTCTCCACACCACGCAGCACGGCCACCGAGAACGAGTTGGAAACGTCCGCCACCACCAGCCCGATCAGGCGCGACTTGCCGCGCTTGAGCGCTTGCGCCATGGGACTCGGGCTATAGCCCAGCGCGCGCACGGCTGCGGCCACGCGTGCCTCCACGTCGGCGGACAACTGCTCGCCGCCCCGGTTCAGGAAGCGCGATACCGTTGCTTTCGAGACGCCCGCATGGTTGGCAACGTCCTGGATGGTGAGTTTCTCTGCGGGCTTCAGGTCGGACTTGGGTTGTGTCACAGCGCGTGGCATGGGAAGTTGGTCTCGGTGAAACCAGTTTCAGGATTATGCATCGTGCGTACCTGACTTGCCAGCACGCCGGCCTTCGCGCAGATCCGCCGGCTGGTGACGGGCATGCCGGTCGTGTTTGCGTCGCGCTGTTCGTCACGCAGAACGCGTATCCGCGCGAGGCGCTGGCCGAGGCGATCATGCGCTTTGTGGAGGAGGACCTGGCCGCGACTGCGCGATAATGGCAGCCTCGCTATCAACATGAAGGGCAGAAGGGGTAATGGATCAGCATTTCACCGCGCAGCTCGAAACCGCCCAGCGCCACTTCGACGCTGGCCAGCTGGACGCGGCAGCGCAATGGCTTCAGGAAGTCATCGACGCGGACCCGCATCACGGCGATGCCCTGGAAGGGCTCGCCTACATCGCTGCACGCAAGCAAAGCCCCGCGGCCGCGGCCGGATACTTCGACCGCGCCCTGGCTGTCCTCCCGGCCCAGCCGGAGCGCTGCCATGCCGCCGGCCTGGTGCACCAGGCCGCGGGCAACCATGCGCGCGCCGTTGCCCTGCTGGAGCAGGCCATCGGGCTGGCCCCGCGCCAACTGCCGTCCCTGCACGCGGCGGCGATGTCGCTGTCCGCGCTGGGCGAGCACGGGCGTACGCTGGAACTGCTCAAGCGCGCCGCTGCCCTCAGCCCGGGTTCCTGGGAGATCCACTACAACATGGGCCGTGCCCTGGGCCTGCTGGACCAGTACGATGCCGAGATGGCAGCGTACCGGCGCGCGATCGAGCTCAAGCCAGATTGCGCCGACGCCTACACCAACCTCGGTGTCGCGCTGGGCGAGTCGCATCGCTTCGATGAAGCGCTGCGCATGTTCAAGAAGGCCATACAGATCGCCCCGAACAATCCCGGCGCGCGCGCCAACCGGGCCGGCACCAACCTGCTGCTGGGCGAGTTCGAGCACGGGTGGCGCGAATACGAGTGCCGCTGGCACATCGGGATCCAGCGGCCGCACGGCCTTGGGGAGAACCTCTGGCTCGGCGAGCCGCCGCTTGCCGGCAAGACGCTGCTGCTGCATTGCGAGCAAGGCTTTGGCGATACGCTGCAGTTCGTGCGCTACATCCCGTTGCTGGCGGACACCGGCGCGCGGATCGTGCTGCGCGTGCAGGAACCGCTGCGTGCCTTGCTGGCGGATTTCCCAGGGGTCAGTGCAGTGATCGGCCAGAACGAGGCGGTGCCGGCGTTCGACTATCACTGCCCCTTGATGAGCCTGCCGTACGCACTTTGGAGGGTGAGCACCGCCATTCCCGCAGCCACGCCGTACCTGCACGCGGATGCCGCGCGGCGCGCCAGGTGGGCAGCCTGGCTCGGCGAGGACACGCGCCGCCCGCGTGTCGGCATGGTGTGGAGCGGCAGCCCCACGCACCTCAACGACCGCAAGCGGTCGATACCCCTGCGTGACCTGGCCCCGTTGTTCGAGGCCGATGCCACGTTCGTCTCGCTGCAGAAGGACGTCAGGGCATCCGATCTCGACGCCTTGCGCGCGCTGAGCGCGATGCGCGATCCGTCGGCGCAGCTGGAAACGTTCTGGGACACCGCCGCCCTGATCGCCGAGCTCGACCTGGTGATCTGCGTCGACACGGCGATTGCGCACCTGGCCGGCGCACTGGGCAAACCGGTGTGGATCCTGGTGCCGTTCACCCCGGACTGGCGCTGGCAGCTTGCCCGCACGGACAGCCCCTGGTATCCGACCGCGCGGCTGTTCCGCCAGCCGGCCAGGGATGACTGGCGCACGGCCATCATGGCGGTGAGGACGGCGCTCCAGGACTTCACCGGCACGATCTGATTATCGGGTTCTTTGTCAAACGGAGTGAGGTAACATGGGCCATGGAACGCCGTCGCTGAACATGCGCCTTGCGCATCTGCTGGCGGACAAATCCGTCACCGGCGCCTGCCTGGCGCACGTGCGCGAGGACTCGGTCGAGGTGGCCGCCGCCGGCGTGAGGAACCAGGACACCGCCGAGCCGGTGGATGCCGGCACCGTGTTCGGCGCGGCATCGCTCACCAAGCCGATTGTCTCGTACGCCTTGCTGCAGCTTGTCGACGCCGGCGTGCTGGATCTTGACGAGCCGCTATCGCGCTCGGCCCAGCCGATCGTGCCGGACGATGCGGCCTCGGCGCGCATCACCATGCGCCACGTGCTAACGCATACGTGTGGGCTGCAGAACCTGCGCGACAAGAATCCGCTGCGGCTGCACTTTGCTCCTGGCGCGTGGTTCAGCTACTCCAGCCTGGGGTTCATTTTTCTGCAGTCTGCCGTTGAGGCAAAAACAGGGGAAACCCTGGAAGCGATCCTGCGGCGCCTGGTGTTCGAGCCACTCGGGATGCGCTCGTCGAGCCTGGAGTGGCAGGATCGGTTCCTCGCGAATGCGGCCAACCCGCATGAGGCGGCGCAGCGGCTAGACGTGCATCGCGCGCCCGCGGCGAGCGCCTCCTATTCGCTGCAAACCACGGCCGGCGACTACGGCGCTTTTGTTGCCGCCGTGCTTCGGGGCGATGGGCTCAGTGCCTCGACCTGGCAACAATGGCTGACGGCGAGCGTCATGGTGCCAAAAGGAGAAATCGTCTACCTCGATGGCGCGCCGGCCGCCACGGAGCCGGACATCGGCTGGGGGCTGGGGTGGGGCGTCGAGCCCAGCCGGGGCACGTTTTTCCAGTGGGGCAAGATGCAAGGCGTGAGGGCATTCGTGATGGGCAGCACCGAGCAGCGCGCGGGCGTCGTGCTGCTCACCAACAGCAACACAGGCTTGCGGCTGATGGAGGATGCCACCCGCGCGGCGCTGCCCGGAGAACACCCTGCGGTTCGTTGGCTAGCGCACGGGGTCAGCGAGTAGACACAGGCCGTGGCGCGGCGCAGTGGCGCCGGCGCAGGTTCTCCGTGGTCTCGCCAGTGCCGTCCGCGCGCCAGCCGGGCGGCAGCATCACGTAACGGATGGCGGTCCATGCATTGCCCGCCGACGCGATATCCCGCGCGAGGCTGACCCAGTGCTCGAACTGATTGACGAGCGGGTTGCGCGTGCGCGTCGGGGTTACCAGGCCGTAACGGCACGGTTCGTCGGCGCGTTCCTCGACGTAGGTGCCGAACAGGCGATCGAAGACGATCAGCACGCCGCCGTAGTTGGCATCCAGGTAATCGGCATTCGACGCGTGGTGCACGCGATGCGCCGACGGCGTGTTGAACACGTATTCGAGCCAGCCGAGCTTGGGCATCCACGTGTTGTGCAGCCAGAACTGATACAGCAGGTTGAACATCAGCGTGGCGAGCACGACCTCAGGGCGCACGCCAAGCCAGACGAGCGGCGCGAAGAACATCGCCGAGCCGCTCAGCTTGCTGGTCCAGCCAAGCCGATAGGCAGACGACAGCGTCAACTGGTTCGGCGAGTGATGCACCGCATGCGTGGCCCAGAAAAAACGGATGCGATGCGACGCGCGGTGATACCAGTAGTAGCAGAACTCCTGGCCGACAAACAGCAGCAGCGCCATCAGCGCGCTGTTGATCGTGACGGTAAAGAGGCGATGATCCCAGGCGAAGGCGAAGATCGGCGTTGCCAGCGAGAGCGGCAGCAGCGCGAACAGCTTGCCGCCCACCAGGTCGGCCAGCGACAGCCATGTTTCATTCCAGTCAAACGGCGCGGCGCTGTGGCGCAGCGTTCGGGTGAGCACGAACGCCTCGATCAGCGAGACGGCGACGATGAACGACGTGGCTAGCGCGACATAGAGCGCGATGTTTCCAGTGGTATGCATGATGGGCGTGGGACAGGTTGGGGTGGGGCGCGTCGTCTGCGGCAGTGACCGCCGTCGCGTCGGGTGAGGCCACTGTAGTGGGCGGCCGCCGCCAGAACCAGACGGAAACTATGTCGCCCGATGTCAGCCGATCCGTCTGCCCGGCCGGTGTAACACCGCGACATGTTTTCCATGGCGAATGTTTCGCACCCTCGTCCTATAGTTCGTCCCGTTGCCAGGCCGCAGTGCGTGACCTGACCCGAACCCGAACCTGAAGGACATCCCATGAAACGCCATCACGTTGTCACAGCGGCCGCCTCGCTGATCCTCCTCGCCAGCACCCCGGCCTTCGCTGGCTGGTCGGGCCACGGCACGGCCTACACGCCGCACGGCGTCTACAACGGCGCGCATGCCGGTTCATGCGCAGGCGCAAGCTGTTCGCACGCCGATGGCGTCGCCGGCCCCTACGGCGGGATCGCGACGAATACCGGCACGGTGACCCGTACCGCGCCGGGGCAGTTCTCCAACTCGGGCACGGCGACCGGGCCCAACGGCCGCTCGGTACAGCACGCTGGCGACACCAGTTGCGCCGGCGGCACCTGCTCGCACACGGGCAACCTCACCGGGCCAAATGGCCAGACCGCCTCCACGGCGGGCAGCGTGACGCGTGACGCGCCGGGCCAGTATTCATCGTCGGGCACGATCACCGGCTCGAACGGCAACACGGTCAGCCACGCGGCATCGACCACCTGCGCCGGCGCGACGTGCGCCCGTTCGGGGACGGTGACCGGCGCGGAAGGCGGCACCGTCACCCACGCTGGCACCGCGACGCGCGTGGCGCCGGGTGTCGTGACGACGGGCGGCGGCACCACGGTGGTACACGGCGGCACGGTGACGACCGCAGGCACGGTCACGACCGGCGGCACGGTGACCACCGTGGGCGCCACCGTGGCGGTTGGCACCGCGCCGGTGGTCGTCACCCCCGCGCCGGTGGCGTATGTGCCGCCGCCTCCGGTGGCCTATGTGCAGCCCACGCCTGTCTACCTGCCGCCCGCGCAGCCCCCGAAGGCGGTCTACGTCGCCCCGCCGGCGCCCAAGGTGGTGGTGGTTGCGCCGCCGCCCCCGCCGCGGGTTGTGTATGTCGCGCCGCGTGCCGTCTACGTGGCACGGGCGCCGCGTGCGGCGGTCATGGTGCCCGGACATTGGGTGGGCCGCGTCTGGGTGCCTGCGCACTGGGCCTGACGGCCATCAGCCCTATCGGATCGACTACCCCGGCCGGCATCGAATGTCGGCTACACCACGGAGAACACCATGAAGCAGATGATCGCGGTTTTGATTTTGTGTATTGTTTCTGCAGGCGCATCGGCGCAGAGCGTCGCGCCGCCTGCGGGCGGCAGCGCGCGGGTGGAACGTGCGATGCAGCAATTGCAGATGCGCTTCGCCAATGCCAACACGACGCGCGACGGCAAGCTGACCCGGGAACAAGCGGCGGCGGGCATGCCGATGGTCGCCAGCCATTTCGACGAGATCGACACGCAGCAGGCCGGATACGTCACGTTGGCGCAGATCGAGGGGTTCATGAGACAGAAGGCAATGGCCCGCTGATCACCGCTGATCTCAGGCGATTCGCGATCCTTGCCGGAGACGCGCCATGGAGCAGGTGAACAGGATTATCGTGCTCGATGATGAGGCCGAGCTGCGCAACATGCTGCAACGGTTCTTGACCGGGCATGGTTTCCAGGTGCGCGCGGTCGCCGATGGCAAGCGGCTTGACCGCTACCTGCAGCGCGAGCCGTACGACCTGCTCGTGCTGGACCTGATGATGGAACCGGAAGATGGCCTGGCCATTTGCCGCCGGCTGCGTGCCGAAGGGCAGACGCTGCCCATCCTGATGCTGACCGCCAAGGGCGATCCGGTCGACAGGGTGGTCGGGCTTGAGACCGGCGCCGACGACTATCTCGCCAAGCCATTCCTCCCGGACGAACTGGTGGCGCGGATCCGCGCGCTGCTGCGCCGGCAGAAGATGGCGGCTGGAGATCCGACCGTGACCTCGCAGACCTTGCGCTTCGGCGATTTCGCATTCGATGTTGGCAAGCAGACGCTGGAGCGCGGCGGTGAGCCGGTCGAAGTGCACTCCGCGCAGATGCTGCTGCTGCACGCGCTAGGGTCGTCGCCAAACCGCCCGGTGAGCCGCGAGAACCTGCTGGCGCGCGCCCGCGGCCGCGACCATGACGCCCTTGACCGCAGCATCGACGTACAGATCCTGCGGCTGCGCCAGATCGTCGAAGACGATCCGTCCAAGCCGCGCTTCATCAAGACCGTGTGGGGCGTCGGCTACATGCTGGTCGCCGGCGTCGGGCCGTGATGCGGCTCGCGCTGCCCCGCTCGCTGCTCGCGCGCAACATCGCCCTGCTGGTGGTGCTCGTGGCGCTGACCCAGGTCAGCGCGCTCACCGTGTTGCTGCATTTCGTGCAGCGCCCACACATCGAGCGTGCGGCGATCATCTTTTCCGACTACGTGAAGACGCTCGACCGCGTCTTTGCCGCCATGCCGCCCGAGCAGGGCCGCGCGGCGGCCGCACGGCTCGGGGGGCAGGCGCAGCCGCCGGAGCAAGGCGTAGAGGCGCCGCATGCCAGTGCGCTCCACTTCTTTCGCACTTACCAGCGCGACGTCTTCATGGAGGCATTGCAGCGCTATCTGCCGCCGGACATGGCGGTGCGATGGCAGACGGGCAAAGGCGGGAGGGAGGGGGAAGGGGAGCAACTCTGGATTCGCGTACACGTGGATGGCGCGCCCCAATGGATCGCCTTGCCGATGACCGAAGACGCGCAGGCGAGCGGCGTCACCACCGCGCTGGCGCTGTCGGCGGCCTTCGCGTTGCTCGCGGCGCTCACGGGTTACCTGATCCAGCTGCACATCAACCGTCCGCTGCAGGATCTGGCGCGCGCGGCACGCCACGTCAGCGCCGGTGAAGCCCCCGTGCCTCTGCCCGCCAGCGGGCCGACGGAAATCGCCCAGGTGAGCAGCGCGTTCAACCAGATGACGCAGGCATTGCAGCAGGCGGAGGCCACACGCGCGCTGATGCTGGCCGGCGTGTCGCATGATATCCGCACGCCGCTCACCAAGCTGCGTCTGGCGATGGCCATGGCAATGCCACGCGGAGCCGCCGATCAGTTCGTGGCATCGGCGGAGGGCTATCTCGATCAGATCGACACGATCCTCCAGCAGTTCATGGACTACGCGGGCAGTGGCGAACGCGAGGTGCCGCAGCCTGGCGACCTCAATGCGCTCGTTAGCCAGCTCGCCGCGGATTATGCCGGGCTCGGGCACGAGTTCGAGCTTTCGCTCGGCAGCGTGCCGGCGCTTTCGTTCCGGCCGGTGAGCCTGATGCGGCTGCTGATGAACCTGATGCACAACGCGGTCGTCTACGGACGAACCGGCTTGTTCGTGCGCACCTGGGCCGAGGGCGATATGGCCTACGCCGCCGTGTGCGACCGGGGCAGCGGCATCAGCGCGCAGGAGCTGGAGCAGCTCAAGGCGCCCTTTAGCCGCGGCAGCAACGCGCGCGGCCATTCGGGCGGCACCGGCCTGGGCCTGGCGATCGTGGAGCGCATTGCGCGCCTGCACGGCGGCTCCCTGCAGTTCCGCGCCCGCGAGGGCGGGGGGCTGGAAGCGGTGGTGGCGTTGCCGCTGCACCGGCCATCGGCCTCAGGCGAAGCCGCGCATTCCGTACGCCCGGGCCCGGCGCAAGCATGACATCGCGCGACATATTTCCTGCATGGCTCGCGCAGCCAGTTCCTCCCATACTTGCGTCTGCGGGTTGCGGCTCACACCGATTGCAGATGCGCCGCACGCAAGCAGGCGTGATCTCCGATGGTTTCTGATCCTGTGGATCGCATGATTGTCGGCGACATCTTCTCGGCAGATTTTCGGCAATCGGCGGCAATTTTTCGGCAATCGGCGCCGCGATGGTGCCGATGACAGGAACAACATGCGGAATTCATACCCACTCCTAAAGCACAACGCCACGCGTCTGGCGATGACGGCATTGGCGGCAGGATCGCTCTTGATGGCGGGCTGCGCCTGGGGCGTCACCGGCGTGACTCAGGCCAGCGCCATGCCTCAGGCACAGGTGCAGGCGGACATCATTTATGTGCAAGCCTTCGATGCCAGCCCGGATCAGGTGAAACTGGACAGCGGCATGGCGCAGAAGCTCAAGACGATGGTCACCGGCAGGTCCGCGGCCAGCGAGCAGAGCCAGGCGGCGTGCGAAGCGAGCGAGCAGGTGTCCGATGAAATCGTGCGCCAGCTGCAGTCCCAGGGACTGCGCGCGGTACGCGCGGACGGCCCCGCGCCCGCGCAAAGCAACGCGCTGATCGTCGAGGGAAGCATCCAGAAGATCGACGAGGGCAAGCGTCGGCGCCGCTTGCTGATCGGCCTTGGCGCAGGCAAGAGCGAGGTCGGCGCGTCGGTCCAGATCCTGTACAAGCCGGCGGACGGTGCGCCCATGCCGCTGCAGAGTTTCGCGGCCGAGGCCAACAGCGGCCACATGCCGGGCGTGGCTGAAACCGCCGGCGTCGGTGCCGCCGCCGGCCATCTCGCGATGTCCGCCGCGGCCGGCGCGGGCTTGCATGGCGTGTCCGAGGTCAAGCGCGACAGTATCTCCGCGGATGCCAGGCGCCTGGGCGATTCGATCGCGAAAAAGGTCGTGGCGGCGAATGCCGCAAACGGGTGGATGTCGGCGGTGCCGGTGGAGTGACGGGGCGAGAAGGGGCGAGAGGTGGTGAGAGGGCCAGTGCCTTGAACGGATTCCTACCGGATTCCTACCTCAATCCCGCCGCGCGCCAGGGCGCATGGCGCTGTAGCCTTGCCTGTTCGCGCTGTAGCAGCGGGGCATAGCTGTGCAATTCCTGCGGCGCGATGTCGTAGGCGCGGCGAAAGGCGCGCGTAAAGCTCGATGCATTGTTGAAACCGAGCCCTGAGGCAATGTCCTGCACCGCCATGTCAGGAAAGCGCACCAGTTCATCGGCCGCCGCCCGCAGCCTGCGGCTGCGGATATAAGCGGCCAGGCCACCTTCATGCATGAATAGGCGGTACACGCTGGCGCGCGACAGATGCAGCGATTGCAGCACGCTGTCAGGGCTCAGGTCGGGGTCATGCAGATTGGCCTCGACATAGCGCCGCACCTGTCCGTACACCGCCGCCCGCACCGCTGCGCGGGCGTTGCCGGAGAGCCCCGCGTGCCGGCTGAACGCGGCGGCCAGCAGTTCGATCGCGGTGCGAAATGCCCGGTCTGCTTCCTCTTTGCACAGGCCTACGATTTGTCGATTCAGTGCCACCAGATGCGAGATCAGCACCCGCATCAGCGGTGTGGTGGCCTCAACCAGGCGGCCATGCAGCGAGGCGGCATCGGGGAAGGCCATTTCCACCAAGGCGCGCGGCACGAAAAACAGCAGCATGCGGCCATGAAAACTCCGGATGGTGCACGGCTGGTCCATGTCCAGCGCGAGAATGCTTGGCACGCCGTGCCACTGCGGCGCGTTCAGCCCTGGCTTGCCGCCCAGGAATTGGGCGGGCGCGCCTTCCAGGAACACGCTGAAGGTAATGTCGCGAATGTTCTCTGTCGACACGCGCCCCAACGAGCGCTCGGCCAGATTGGGGCTGGTGCGGATGTCGAAGAAGCTCAGATCGTCGATGGAGTAGCGAGACAGCGAGGCTTCGAAGGTCTGCTCGCCTTGCGCCGTGGCAGGCCGGATATCGTAGACCGGGCTCATCCGCTCCTGCCAGGCCAGCAAGCTCTGGCGGGCGTCGCCTTGCACGCTGAAACTGCTGTGCGCGATGCCGGGCGCTAGCGCGGGCGGCTCTGGAGGCAACAACAACCGGCTTAGCGGCATGCGCGCGGGCAAGAGATTGTTCGTGCAGGGGTGCGCATGGCTGATTTCCTTCCAGATATGCCCGCCCGGTGCCGGGGGATTGTCGATTGAGCGCTAGCCCACCCCGTGCGGGCTAATATGCGGCCAAGAGCATAACTTGTCCGGGCCGCCCAGGCTAGGGGGGGCCGCCGATGGGGAAAACCCGGATGCGAGAGCTTGACCAGAACCGGCCGATGGTCTTCAATGGCGCCTTGCCTACCAATCCCGCACCCGGCCCGTATCCGCATGCACGAACTGCTCCTGCGGATAGAAGCCCACGCCGCCAGCGCGCAGCGAGAGCGCGGCGTCGCGCAGGTCGGACAGCGCAACGCCGGGCAGGCGGATATCGATGGCTTTGCCGTCCATATGCAGGCTATGGCTGGCCACGCCGCCACCGCGCGTCTTGCGCAGCCGCGCATTGGTGGCGGGGCTGCGATAGCCGGAGATGACCTGGAAGGGGGCCGCGCAGCACAGCGTTTGCCTCAGGCGGTAAAGCAGCGCGAACAGTTGCGGATCGATCACGCCGACCTGGCCCGAGTAGTGATCGCGCAGGAAGCGATTGAGCGCGGCCAGTGACTCGGGCACGAACTGATCGCCGACGGCGTAGACCAAGGCGATGCGCTCGCCGGTGTGGGTGTGCTCGAAGGACAAGCTGCGGGCATCGGGCAAGCTCGCCAGCGCGGACCGGGCCGGCAACGGCAGCAGCGTGCCAGCCAGCACAAGCCCGCCGGCGTGCCGCAGGAACAGGCGGCGAGGATCGCTGGGCGGTTTGGTCATCGAAAGCACTCCCCTTTGGTGCAATTGCCCTATCTTGCCTGCGTGCTGGCCAAGGCGGAAGCCCGCAGGCGGGCGGACCGTTGCCGCAGCGCCTCGTCAAGCACGCGGTCCAGCCCATAGATATCCGGGAAGAAGTAGACGCGAGCGTCAGCCTTGACGATGGCCGTGCCGTAGGCAAGCACCACCGGCAAGGGCTGGCGCAGCCGCAGCGTGCTGGATTCTCCCTTCTCCATGGCCTCGCGGATGCGCGCCTCGGTCCAGCCTGGCGTGTCCTGCAGCACGAAGCCAGCCAGCGCCTCCGGCGCCTCGACACGGATGCAGCCGTGGCTCAGGTCGCGCCGGTCCCGCGCGAACAGTTGCGGGGTGGGCGTGTGATGCAGGTAGATGTTCTCGTTGTTGGGGAAGACGAACTTGATGTCGCCAAGCGCATTCATCGGCCCCGGGCGTTGCCGTATGCGCAGTTGGCCGCGCTGGACGGCATCCAGGCTGGCGGCCGACAGGGTGGTGATCACCTTGCCCTCGCCACTGACGAACTCGAAGCCTTGCCGCTCGAAATAGCCGGGATCGCGGCGCAGCCGGGGCACGGTTTCCGCGCGCGCGATGGACGGCGGCACGTTCCAGTAAGGACTGAACTCGATGAAGCGCATGTCCTCCTTGAACAGCGGCGTGCGCGTATCGAGCGCCTTGCCCACGATCACCTTCATTTCCGCCTTGACCTGGATGGCGCCGCCGTGGATTTCGTAGGCGCGCAACACGAACTCCGGCACGTTGACCACGATCATGCGCGGGCCCTCCAGCAGGGGCGTCCAGCGCAGGCGCTCCAGCGTCAGTTCGATCTGCCGTATGCGGCCGGCGAGCGGCGCGTTCAGTTGCGCGAACGTGCCCGCGCCGATGGCGCCATCCGCCTCCAGCCCGTGGCGGACCTGGAACGCCTTGATGCCCTCCACCAGTTCGCCTTGGTAGCGTTCCGGGAGCGGCGTGGCGGCGGGCAGGTCACCTAGCGCGATCAGGCGCTGCGCCAGCACCGGCAGCCCGGCGTAGGCCTGCCCGGGCACCAGCTTCCTGCCGGGCAGCGGCGGCAGCGGTGCCTGCCAGGCCGGGTGGCCTGCCAGCGCGCGGTAGCGTGAAAGCGCCGCGCGCAAGCTTGCGTAGAGCGGGAACGACGGCGCCGCCTGCCGGACTGCCTCGGGCAGGTCCTGCCCGGCGATGGCTGCGCGCAGGAGGCGCGACGGATCGAACTGCCGGTCCGGCGCCGGGGCAAATTTCTCGTGGATCGTGCCGGGATCGACCCGGCCGCCGTGCAGGTCGGCAAGATAGCGCTGCATCGCCGCTGTCAGCCTCTCGTCAAGCGAGGCGGCGGCTTCGGGCGCCAACGGCGGCCCGTCCGCGGCCTGGCCCAGCGCGCGGCGCAGGCCGTCGGCATCATAATCGCGGGGTTCCAGCCCGTCGGCCGTGGCGCCGTCGAGGATGCCGGCGGCTTGCCAGGCCTGGGCATTGGGATGGCCCTGAGAAAACCAGAGCGCTGCTGGCGCTGCCTGTGCGGCCAGCGCGAGCCCATGGCAACTCAAGGCCCATGCGGCCAGCAGGCCGGCCAGGACCCGGGGCGCGGCCACGCCGTTGCGTCGGATCCGGGAAGCGCCTCGCATCAATCCGCCCGCCGCCGGCATGATTCCCGTCGTTCAGCCCGTCGTTCAGCGCATCGTTCAGCGCATCGTTCAGCGCGTCGTTCCCGGGGCGTCCTCATTCCTCGATCTCGCTGCGCACCATCAGCACCGGCTTGTTGCTCTTGTGCACCACGCCTTCGGACACGCTGCCCATGACCAGGCGCCGGAAGCCGCGGCGGCCGTGCGTGCCGATCACGATCAGGTCCGCATTCCAGCGGTCGGCTTGCTCCACGATCGTGGTGGAGATCTGCCCGGGGGAAACGGGCTTCTCGAGGATCAGCGTCGAATGCGGGATGCCGGCATCCGCCAGGCGCGTGGCGGCCGCTGCCAGCGCATCGCGTCCCGCGGCCAGGATGCCTTCCATCAGTTTGCGCGGGTCGTAGCTGCCCGCAGTGAAGAAGATATCGTTGTCGTCCGCCACGAAGAGCACCTTTACCTCGCTGCCGGTCGCCTTGGCCACCGTGATGGCCTGGCTCAGCGCAAGGTCCGAAGAGCGGCTGCCGTCCACCGCGAGCAATATTCTCTGGTACATGGTCCGTGCCTCCTGGCTGGATGTCGCCATGTTGCAATGTCGATAGGAAAGCGCGCATGGGAGCGGCCTCCATTAGCAGCTTAGAGGGCTGGGCACGGGGCGTATTGATGCACGTCAAGCGGCCTGGCGATGCGCGCAAGGCGCAGAAACGACCCGTTGCCCGGGAAAGCAGCGAATGCCATGATCTACATCAACACCGCGCTTGCCCGGGCGTACAAACTGGAAGCGTCGGCTGCAAGCTGCGGCGCCTGTCTTTTTTATCGGGAGGTACAAGATGTACAGCAAGATCCTGGTTGCCGTGGATGGCAGCGAGTCCGCCGATCGGGCGCTGGAGGAGGCTCTGCGCCTGGCCGCGGCGATGCACTCGGAACTCACCGTGGTGCATGTGATCGATAACAGCTACCTCAGGTACGAGGTCGGCTACATCGACCTGACAGACCTGCGTGCCGGCCTGCTCGAAGGCGGGCAGATCCTGCTGGACGAAGCCAAGGCCAAGGCGGCGGCAGCGCAGGTGTCATGCAAGACGCTGATGGTGGATGAAGCCCTGGCGCTGGGCGACGTGGCCAATGCGATCGAGCAGGTGGCGCAGCAGACCGGGGCGGAGTTGCTGGTGCTGGGCACGCACGGTCGGCGCGGCGTGCGGCGCCTGCTGATGGGCAGCGTCGCCGAAGCGCTGGTCCGGCAATGCCGCCAGCCGGTACTGCTGGTGCACGCGCCACAGGCTGAGCCGAGCGCCGGCGCAAAGCCGGCATCAGGCGCGCCGGTGAGGCCATGACCTCCACGTTGCCGGCTGCCGCCAGGCGGCGGCGCCTGGCATGCCGGGCGCTCGCCGCGGCTGCCGTGCTGTGCTGCACAGCAGGCTTGCCGGCGGCCGCGTGGGCGGGTTCAGCCGCCGACAAGCGCGTGCTGGATGCCGACGAGCTCGATGCACGCTGCGAAGCCGTGCTGGCGCGCCTGACTGCGCGCAACCCCGGCGCGCGGGCCCTGCTGGACAAGGCCAGCGGCGTGCTGGTCTTTCCCGATGTGCTCGCTGGCGGCGCGGTGGCGGGCGTGGAGCAGGGCGACGGCATGATGCATGGCGCAGGCGGGGACAAGGCCTACTACCGGCTGATTGGCGCCTCGCTCGGGGCGCAGGCGGGCATGGCATCCAGGGCCGTGGTGCTGGTGTTCCTGACCGGGCAGGCGCTGGAACGCTTCCGTGCCAGCCAGGGCTGGACCGTGGGCGTGGACGGGTCGGTGTCCGTCCTGAGCCTGGGCATCGGTGCCAGCGTGGATAGCAATACCGTGCGGGGCGATATTGTGGGCTTCGTGCTGACCAACGGCGGCATCATGATCAGCCTGTCGCTGGTCGGCACGCGGATAACCCGGATCGAGAGCTGAGGAGCCATCGATGGAAAAGATCCTGATCGTTTATTACTCGCGCACCGGCACGGCGCGCCAGGCCGCGGAAGAACTGGCGGCGCAATCCGGCTGGCCGCTGGCGGAAGTCGGCGACCAGGCCAGCCGCGCCGGCTTGCTGGGCGATGCGCGCTGCGTGCTGGATATCTTGTTGCAGCGGCATGTAGGCTACCGCTACGCCGGCCCGGCGCTGGACGATTGCCAGCGGCTTGTCATCGTCGCGCCCATCTGGGTCGGCCACCTGGCTGCGCCCATGCGCAGCTTCCTGCGCGACCACATGCCGCTGGCCTGCAAGACGTCGGTGATCTGCGTGATGGCCCGGCAAGGCGCTTTCAGGGCGGCAGAGGAGATCGCCCGCCTGGCCACGGAGCCGCCGTCGCCGGTACTGGCGCTGCGCCAGGCCGATGTGGCCAGCGGGGCGGCAATGCAGGCCCTGCGCGCGTTTGCCGAGCAGGTGGAAGCCGCCAACGGCCGCAGCGGCGCCGCGCAGCGGCCAGCATGGCTATCGCCCAAGGAAGCCTGAGGGGGCAAGTTTCCACGAACCGCCATCAGCCGGACAGGACGGTCTCGCCTATGCGCACCACATGGCGCCATTCATCGCTGCCCAATGGCTCCTGCGCGCGCCGCTGCCACTCCAGCACCTGGAGGTCCGCCTCTGAAGGATCGCCGCCCTGGCGCGCGCGTGTGACGATCCGTTCGCGCAGGGTGGCCAGGCCGGCATGGCAGTCGACGATGGAAAAGGCAGCGCCCCGGCGCGCGGCCAGCGACGCGAAGCGCCGCCGCTCGGCGCGCGCGAGGAAGGTCGCATCGGCAATCATGGGGAATCCGGCGCCACTGCCTAGCCGGCAGATTGCCAGCAGCCGCCGGTAGACGCGGGCAGTGCGTTGCGCCGTGTAAAGGTCGCCGTGCGCGGCCGGATCGCCATGTGCATCGGCAAACTGATCGCCCAGTTGATCGCCCAGCTGATCACCACGTTTATCGCCACGTTGATGGCCATGTGCAAGCGCAAGACGTTTGCGCTCCACATCGGCGCGCACGCGCACCATGGCCGCGGCCAGCGCGAGCTGGTGGGCAACGGTGCTTTTGCCGCTGCCCGAGAGGCCATGCATGATAGTGATCGCGCCCGGATTGCGCGTCAGCGCGGCGCTGGCCAGCGCGAGCAGATCGTTGCAGCGCATCTGCGCCGCCGCCATTTCCGCGGCGGTGCCGGTTCCCGCCGCGCTGCGCTGGTGGGCCCGCTCGAGCAGCACGCGGGCGCGCACCACGGCGCGCAGCGCCGTGTAGAACGGCAATATCGCCAGGCCGGCATAGTCGCCGCTGCACTCCAGATAGGTATTGATCAGCCAGTAGGCCAGGTCTTGCCGGCTGGCATGGAGCAGATCCATGAAAACAAAGGCGGTATCGCTGATGGTGTCGATCCAGCGTAGCCCGGCATCGAACTCCAGGCAATCGAATGGCGTGGGCTCGCCGTCGATCAAGGCGATGTTGCCAAGGTGCAGGTCGCCGTGGCACTCCCTGACATGGCCGCTTGCCAGCCGCTTGGCAAATGCCGGTTGCAGCGCCACGGCCCGCTCGCGCAGCAGCGCCGCCACGTGTGCCGCCGCGCCGGTGCCCGAGGCGAGGGCGGCAACGCCCGCCATGGCTTGTTGCGCCACCGCTGCGATCCGTGCCGGTGTGCCATGCCCCGTGCCGCCGCTGGCGACCGGCGCGGCCAGGTGGATCGCGGCAAGCCGGCGGGCCAGCGTCTCGACATGGGTGCCGGTTAGCCGGTTCGTCTGTGCCATCGCGCAGAACAGGTCTTGCTGGCGGAAGCGGCGCATCTTTACCGCGTACTCCAGCGCTTGGCCAGTACCCCCTACCCGGACCTCCCCGGGGCCGGGTCCCCCCACGATCGGCACCACGCCGAGGTAGAGCGCCGCCGCCATCCTGCGATTCAGTTCGAGTTCGGCCTGGCAATCCGCCTTGCGGGCGGCCAGCGTGCCGAAGTCGACGAAGTCCAGGCGCACGGGCTTGCGCACCTTGTAGGCAAAGGGCCCGGCAAGGAAGACTTGCGAGATGTGCGTCTCGATGAGGCTGACCTTGCCCACCGGATGCCGGTAAGCCGCGGGTCGCATCAACGCTTGCGTGAGTGCCGCCGGTTCCATGCCGCGCTCTCCCAGGTGCCTGTCTCCCCGATCGGGCAGGTCATGTACCCATGCTATGCGCGTGCCCGGAAGTTAGCTTGATGCGGATCAAGCCGAGTGGCAACCACGCGCCTATATTGAAGCGGAACGAGGATTCGGCGCGGCAGGCCACGGGCGTGACAAGCCGGTGCCCGCAAGCGCCGGCAACCGGAGGCGGCGATGAAGATGACAGTTCCCCACCAAGGTGCCACGGGCGGCTGCGTGCGCCGGCGCGGCCTTGCGGCTTGCCTGGCGGCCATGCTTTGCGCTGGCTGCGCGCCGGGACCGGAGTGGTGGCGGCCGCCCAGGCCCAAGGCCGACTCGGTCGCGCCTGCCGCCTCGATGCATGCCTGGAATGCCATGCGCCTGTCCGATCCGTTGCTGGCAATCGGTGCCGTTGCCATCGAGGCGCCGCGCCAGCCGGCGCCCAGCCAGGTCTAGAGCGCGAAACGGAAATGACCGCTGTGCAGCACGATGTGGTGAGCCGCGGTCATTTCAAACAGCTGCTGCGCCACGCATTCGATATCCTCGCGGTGCCCTTCGAAGGCTTGGATGAGGTCGTCCGGCCGGTACGAACGCGCACCGAAGTGGTCTTCCAGTGCCTCCGCCGTGATCGCGTAGCTGGCCGGGATGCCGTCGACGCTGGCAGCGCACTCGAGACAGAGATCGGCCGGGCGATACGAGGGGATGGTTTTTGCAAAGACGATCTTGATGGTCATGGCATCGACCCCCGGGAAGAGAAACAAGGAAGGTGCAAACAGGACAGCGCAAAAAGGCAGGCGCAATGAAGTGCAAGGCGGAGCACGGAAAAGGTGAGCGCCGCGGGCACGCCGCGGCAGCTTTCTGCCAGTCTAGGCACTACGTTTGCAGCCGCAAGCCGAACCGTGCGCGTTTCCTGATCAACGTCAAGCCAACGTCAACCAGGCGCGCAAGATGGCGGGCCACGCGCTCACTGCTTCCACAAGGCTGGCAGGGGCGGCTTGCGCAACGGCGCCCGCCTAGATGCGGTCCAGCGCGTCAAGATCCAGCAAGGTCACGCGTTTGCCCTTGACCTCGATGAGGCCGTCGCGCTGGAAGCGCGACAAGGTGCGGCTGACGGTCTCGAGCTTCATGCCCAGGTAGCTGCCGATTTCTTCGCGCGTCATGCGCAGCGCGAGGTCGCGCCGGGAGTAGCCGCGCGCATGCTGGCGCGCCGAGATATTGAGCAGGAATGCCGCCACGCGCTGCTCCGCGCACAAGCTGGCGAGCAGCAGCATCACGCCCGATTCGCGCACGATCTCGCTGCTTAGCATGCGGTGCACGTGCTGCTGCAGCGAGCGCATTTCGCGGCAGAGCGCTTCTAGCAGATGGAAGGGAATGACGCACACCGCGCTGTCTTCCAGGGCGATGGCGTCGCAGGCGTGGTGCTCCGTGCAGATGCCATCCAGCCCGAGCGTCTCGCCGGTGAGGAAGAAGCCGCTGACCTGCTCGCAGCCGTTCTGGTGCGCCAACACCGTCTTGAACGATCCGGAACGCAGCGCGTAGATGCTCTGAAAGGCGTCGCCGGCCCGGTAGAGCGCTTCGCCGCGCCGGACCATGCGCCAGTTGTGGATCACGGTATCGAGCCTGGAGCGATCCGCATCGTTCAGGTTGCCGCCCATGCAGATGGCGCGCATGGCGCAGCTTGAGCAATTTGCCTTATGGGACACCGTGGCCGGCGGGGTGGGTTCCAGGGGCAGGAAATCCAGCAATTGGGGGCTGTGAAAGGCCTGGGGCATCGCCGCAGGCGCTTTCGCTTGCTGTTGCAGGTACGCTGACATGGCTGATTCCTTTGTCTCTGGTCTCTGGTCTCTTATCTCTTGCCCCTGGCTGCCCGGACTGGCCCCTGCTGTCGGCCGTGTTTGCCGCCGATGCCGGGCAAAGCGCTGCGCGCACTATGCCGCGGTGTGTTCCGGTGCCGCCGCCCGAGCGGTTAGCTTCTGCGCCGCAAGGCGCAGCAGGGTGCTGCGCAACGCGTCGAATTCCATGGTCTTGTCGAAGAAGTACGACGCGCCGGCCCGCAGGCAAGCACTGCGCATTGGCGGCGCCGGGCAGTTGCTCAGGACGACCACGGTCGCCTGGCGGCGCATTCTTCGCAGGCCCTGCAGTGCGCTCAGCCCCGATCGGCCATACCTGCTCAGGCTGAGGATGACAATGTCGGGCAGCAGGATCTGCGCGGCCAGCAGTGCGGCACGCGGCTCGCGGGCCAGCGCGAGCAGTTCCACTTCCTTGATCGATCTCAGCATCCTGGCCTGCCGCGCGCCGATCAGGACGGAGTCCTCGAGTAGCAGGACGGTCAGGCGTTCAGGAAGCGTCATGGAATCCATGCAATCAAGTATGGCTTGCGCCGTGATGGGCAGAAAGCAGCGGTGGCTGAGAGTGGTGTCGGAAAAAGGCGGGTCCCTGTCAGGCAATCCTGACAAAGGCCATCGGCTATTCGGACGATGGTACCTGCTACGCCCACCTCGCTATATTGCGAACACATCACAGAGGGCGTGTGCATTTCACTCAAATCGCCTACCTTTACAAGAGAGCCTCCGGCGATCCTCGCGGGATCCACGCAGGACTTGCCACCCTTCGGGAGCACTTCGCGACCAGCCATGGCGACCAACGAGCCTCCTTCACCGAATTTGCCCTCCACGCCGAAGACATCGCTTCACGCCACGCTTGGCGAACTGGCAGCAGGCGGCGCCGTGCTCGTGCTCCTGCTGCTGCTGGCACTGTGGTTCATTACCGTGCTTGCCCCCCGGCCAGGCGGCCTGGCCGCGCCGATGCTCGGCGCCTGGGGCCTGGCGGTGGCCGTGATGCTCTCCCTGATGCTGGTGCGGCTGCGGCGGCTGCGGCGCGCGGGGGAAGACAACCTGGCGCGCATCCAGGACAGCGAGGCTCGCCTGGCAGGGATCATCCGTTCGTCGATGGAAGCGATCATCACGGTGGACGAAGCGCAGTGCATCGTGTTGTTCAATCCCACGGCGGAGCGTCTTTTTGGGTACACCGCCGCGCAGGTAACCGGCCACCCCCTGGCGGACCTGATTCCGGCGCGCTTTCGTGTGGCGCATGAGGCGCACGTGCGCCGGTTCGGCGTCACCGGGGTCACGGATCGGCAGATGGGCCAGCAGCGGGTACTGCATGCGCTACGCCAGGACGGCACGGAGTTCCCCATCGAGGCCTCCATCTCCCAGACGCAGGACGGCGCCGGCAAGCTGTTTACCGTCATCCTGCGGGACACCACGGAGCGGGTGAGGGTGGAGACGGCCTTGCGGCAGTCGCGCGAGGAGCTCCAGCAACTCTCCGACCGGGTCCAGGCGTCGCGGGAAGAGGAGCGCCGCCGTATCGCCCGCGAGTTGCACGACGACCTGGGCCAGCGCCTGAGCGCGCTGAAAATGGACCTGGCTATCCTCGCCAGCGACCTCAAGGACGCGGGAACGGCGCCTGCCTTGCTGGACCAGGCCGCCGCCATGCACCTGGTCATCGACGAAACCGTGGCTTCGGTGCGGCGCATCGCCGCCGACCTGCGCCCGGCATTGCTGGACGAGCTTGGCCTGATCCCGGCGATCGAATGGCTGGCAAAGGAGTTCTCCGCCCGCTATGGCGTCAATGTCATCACCCATGCCGCCGAGGAGGAAGACGTCGGCGAGCACGCGGCCACCGCGGTATTCCGTATCGTGCAGGAAGCGCTCAGCAATGTCGTGCAGCATGCCCAGGCCGACCGGGTCGATATCGAGCTGGTTCGCCAGGACGACCATTTTGAGCTGACCGTACGGGACAATGGCCGCGGCAATGCCGCCGCGCAGCCTCCCGGTGGCGAGCGGGTATCGCTGGGGCTGGTGGGGATCCGGGAGCGCGCACGGCTGCTTGGCGGCACCGTAGCGACAAGCCAAGCGCCTGGCGAGGGCTTCTGCCTGACCGTGCGCTTTCCGTTGGCCACGGCCATAAACACCGCCCCAACCACGAGCGAGGAGGCAAGCCCGTGATTCCTGTGATGATTGCCGACGACCACGCCGTGATGCGCGACGGGCTGCGCCACATCCTGAGCCGCGCGGGCGGCTTCGAGGTGGTGGGTGAGGCGGTGGATGGCGCCGCCGTGCTGCAGATGGCGCGCGACTGCAAGGCCCGGGTCATCCTGCTGGACCTCTCCATGCCCGGGCGCAGCGGGCTGGAGCTGATCAGGCAATTGCGCGTGGAGCAGCCCGAGCTGCGTATTCTGGTGCTGACCATGCACGCCGAGGAGCAGTACGTGGTGCGTGCGTTCCGGGCCGGGGCGGCGGGCTACCTGACCAAGGAAAGCGCGGCCACGGAGCTGGTCAGCGCCATCGGCAAGGTCGCCGCGGGCGGCACCTACGTGAGCGCCGCGATGGGCGAGAAGCTGGCCAACAGCCTGCAGGACGAGCACCGGGAGGATCCCCACCTGCGCCTGTCGGACCGCGAGATGGAAGTCTACCGCCGCCTGGTGCTAGGCGAGCCGCTGACCGGGATCGCCGCCGCCTTGTGCGTCAGCGCCAAGACCGTGAGCACCTACAAGATGCGGCTGATGGAAAAGCTGCGGTTGCCCAGCGAGGCGGCGCTGGTGCGCTATGCGATCCAGCATCGCCTGTTTGGCGAAGGCGATATCTAGCCCCTGCGCTTCCTGCGCTTCCTGCGCTTCCCGTGCTTCCTGCGCTTCCTGCGCTTCCTGCGCTTGATCTGGGACAAAGTGCGGCAGGCGCGCTGTGCCACCATGAACTGGACCGGGTCTGCCAGCAGGCATGCTCGCCAATACATGGAGCACATCATGGACTACCGGACCGTGCTGGTCGCGCTCGGAGCGGATCCCGACTGCGCATCCCGCGTCAGGATGGCTGCCGACCTGGCCGCCTCTTTTGGCGCGCATGTCACCGGCGTCAGCGCCACCGGCCTGCGCCTGGACCCGGTCCGGGGCGCGGGCGATGACGTTGCGCGGCATATGGCGGCGTCGCGCGGCAGGCTGCTGTCGCAGGCCACGCTGCAGGGCGAGATACTGAGCGGCACCATGGCGGCGCACGCGCCGGGCGTGCCGTTCTCGCATCGCGTGGTCGAGGAGGAGACCGGCTGGGTCCTGGCCCAGGAGGCCCGCGTAGCCGATCTGGCGGTGATGGCTCGGCCGGAGGCAACGCAGGAAGTGCCTTCCCTGGGCGCCGGGGCCGCCGAGTACGTGCTGCTCAACGCCGGGCGCCCGGTATTGCTGGTGCCGCAGGCGTTTCGCCGGCTGCATGGCGGGCACGTGGCGATCGCATGGGACGGGCAGCGCGAAGCGGCCCGGGCCGTGGCCGATGCCATGCCTTTGCTGCTGCGCGCCAGCCACGTCACCATCATCGGCGTCTGGGACGATCGCGGCGAACCGCGGGCAGACTCGGAGCCGGTGGCCGGCTTGCGGCATTACCTGCAGCGCCATGGCATCGTGGCCGGCGTGCGCAACGTGCAGAAGGCGGGGCCCGTCGCAGCCAGTCTGCTCGACGCGGTTGGCGCGCTGGGGGCCGACATGCTGGTGGCCGGGGGCTACGGGCACTCGCGCATGCGCGAACTGATCATGGGCGGCACCACGCGCACGTTGATGCATCACACGCCGGTGCCTCTGCTGTTGTCGCATTGACGGAGCGCGCCATGCAGCTGCAATTTCTCGGCGCCACCGACACGGTCACGGGATCCAAGTATGTGCTCGACACCGGCCGCAGCCGTGTGATGGTGGACTGCGGGCTGTTCCAGGGCTACAAGGCGCTGCGCCTGCGCAACTGGGACCGCTTGCCGGTCGATCCGTCCACACTGGACGCGGTAGTGCTCACGCATGCGCATATCGACCATAGCGGATACCTGCCGCTGCTGGTGCGCAACGGTTTTCGGGGGCGGGTGTTCTGCACCATGGGCACCGCGCAGCTGTGCCAGATCCTGCTGCCCGACAGCGCCCACCTGGCGCAGGAGGACGCGCACTACGCCAACCGCAAGGGCTACTCGCGGCATCAGCCGGCGTTGCCGCTCTACGACGGCGCGGACGCCGTGCGCGCCTTGCGCCGGCTCGACCCGTTTCACTACGACACGCGGGTGCGGGTGACGTCCGACGTGGAGGCGGAGTTTCATCGCGCCGGACATATCATCGGCTCGGCCATCGTGACGCTGCATGTGGATGGCAAGCGGATCGTGTTTTCCGGCGACCTGGGACGCCAGCAGGACATCGTGATGCGCGCCCCGGAAGTCCTTCGCGAAGCGGATCACTTGCTGGTCGAGTCCACTTACGGCGACCGCGCCCATCCCGCGCATGATCCGCTCGACACGCTGGGCGAGGTCGTCAGCCGCACCATCGGCCGCGGCGGCAGCGTGGTGATTCCCGCGTTTGCCGTCGGGCGCACCCAGGCGCTGCTGTACTGCCTCTACAAGCTGCGCGAGCAAAACCGCATTCCCCAGGTGCCGGTCTACCTCAACAGCCCAATGGCGATCGACGCCACCACGATCTTCGCCCTGCACCCGGACGAACTGCGGATCGACCGCGCGGCCTGCACGGCGGCCTGCCATATCGCCATCCTGATCCAGAGCATGCAGCAGTCCATGTGGCTCAACCGTGACCGCGCGCCCAAGATCATCCTGGCCGGCAGCGGTATGGCAACCGGCGGGCGGGTGGTGCATCACCTGGAGACCTATGGCCAGGATGCGCGCAATACGATCTTGCTCTCGGGCTTCCAGGCCGCCGGCACCCGCGGCGCGGCGCTGGCCTCGGGCATGCGTGAACTGCGCATCCATGGCAAGCAGGTTGCGATCCAGGCCTCGGTGGAGCAGATCACTTCGCTCTCGGCCCATGCCGATGCCGATGAGCTGATGACGTGGCTTGGCGGCTTCGGCAGCCCGCCCCGGCAGACCTTTGTGGTGCATGGCGAGCCGTGCGCGAGCGACGCCCTGCGCCTGCGGATCGAGCGGGAGCTGCGCTGGGCGGTCACGATGCCGGAGTATCTTCGTTCGTACGCGCTGGATTAGGCGGGCATGGCAAGCGGTGGCCGGCGGCATCCCCGCCGGCGTCTCAGCAATATCTCAGCCGGCATGAGCGGCGCGCTTGTGCGTAGCAGCACCGGTGCTGGTGGCGGTCCCGTCCAGGGTGGCCGCCGCCTGGCTGAATTTTTCGAACATAGCCTGCACTTGCGTGGGCAGCGAGGCGGTGCTCCCGGCCTGCTGCAGCGCCGCGGCCTGGCAGCGCTGCCAGGTCTCTGCGGCTTCCCGCAGTTGTTCCACCATGGCGGTCTGGTTGTGAATGGCGAGATTCATCCAGGCTTGCATCCGCTGTGCATAATGCTCGGCCTGGTTGCGCAGGAAGGTCGCCGGCAGGGTGGCGAGCGTGGCGAAGTCGCCGGCATTCGCCAGCTGCGCGCCTGCGTCGTGCAAGGTCTTGATATCCTTGCGTACCGCATCGAGCTGGAGTTCGAGAAAGCGCTGCCGGCTCTCCTGCATCAGGGTCAGCGCGCGCAGGCCCGCCTCGCAATTGGCGGTGAAGCATGCGAGGGGGACGTCGGTCTGGTCTGTCATGGTGAATCTCCTGGATGCGCGCGGTAACGCGATAGTGCGGTAATGCGCGTGGATTGCTGCTGAGCCGCTCACTGTTGTCAACGGTCAGGGCGAGACTGTCTTACCGGGCCTGTCTCACGCAAGTCGCGCGACCACGGCAAATCACGGTTTCGCCCATCAGATGATTCTAGAAGCGTGCCGCCGGCGCTTGTTGATCCGCATCAAGCTTGCGGCACATCAAGCCGGTTGCGCAAGCATGGGCCAGACTGAATGCCATGGTGCCGGTAAGCTGGACCGTTTCCGGGGGGATAGCATGGATCACACGGTCGTGGCATTTAGCGTCGCGCTCGGGATCGGTCTTGCGATCGGGCTGGAGCGGGAGCGCAGCCAGGCGGCGGAAGGTGCCGAGGCGCCGGCTGGCTTGCGCACGTTTGCCATTGCCAGCGTCGGCGGCGCGCTGGGCGCGTTCTTGCCCAACGCCGGGTTGTTGCCGGCGGTCCTGCTGGCGATCGCCGGCCTGGCCGCCCTGGGCTACCGCCACACCGCGGCCAGGGATCCCGGCATGACCACGGAGATGGCGTTGCTGTGCACGGTCTTGCTCGGCGCGCTGGCGGTCACGCATCCGGCGCTTGCCGCCGGGATTGCCACTGTCCTTGCGATCCTGCTGCACGGCAAGGCAACCCTGCACGGCCTGGTGCGCAACGCGCTGAGCCGGCAGGAGCTGAGCGATGCCTTGATGCTGGCGGTGGCGGCGCTGGTGATCTGGCCTTTGCTGCCCGACCGCTACATGGGCCCGTTCGACGCCTGGAACCCGCGCACGCTCTGGCTGGTGGCGATGCTGGTGATGCTGATGGGCGCTGCCGGGCATATCGCCACGCGGCTGTTCGGCGAGCGGGTGGGCCTGCCGGTGACCGGCCTGTTTGGTGGCTTCGTCTCCAGCGCGGCGACCATCGGCTCGATGGCGGCGATGGTGCGCAAGGCGCCCGGCCTACGCGATGCGGCCGTGGCGGCCGCGCTGCTTTCCAGCGTGGCCACGTTCGTGCAGATGCTGCTGTTGCTGGCGGCGACCAGCGCGGCAGCGCTCAGGGCATTAGCATTGCCCCTCGCGGCCGGACTGACGGCAATGGGCCTCTATGCCGGCTTCTGGCTCTGGCTGGCAGCGCGCAGGCCAGCCGCGCAGGATGGTGCGCAAGAAGGCGCACAGGACGGCGCACAACTGGCGGGCCCCTCGCTGGACTGGCGCGTAGCGGCAGGGTTCGTGCTGCTCATGGCCTTGCTCTTGCTGGCCAATGGCGCCACGCGAGCATGGTCCGGGCCCGGGATGCTGATGATGGTGGCCGTGGCCGGCGGGTTTGCCGATGCGCATGCTGCAACCGTGTCGGTTGCCGCGCAGGTGGCGGCGGGACGCATGTCGGCAGAGGCGGCGGTGTGGCCGGTGCTGGCGGCCTTTTCCGCCAATACCGCTACCAAGATCGTGCTGGCTGCCGCGGGCGGGCGTGCCTTTGCGTTGCGTGTCGGTGCGGGGCTTGTGCTGGCTGCCGCAGTGACCTGGGCCGCAGCGCTCGCGCTGGTGTCGTTGCGCTGATGCCGGCCCGGGCACGCTATGCAGCGCGTGCAGCGGGCAGATCGTCAGGCGTCCCCCAGCGCGTGATACAGCTCGTCTTCCTGCGCGAAATGCAGGCGCAGGATCGCGTTGAGCTCATAGAGCAGGCGCCGGACTTCCTGCGCGCTTTCCAGGTCGATGCCGTCCGCGGGCTGGTCCGCGGCGATGCGCTCCAGCATGCCGACCAGGTGGAAGATCTCGCGATGCCCGCCGCTGAGCGCGGCCAGCGGGTCCTGGCCGCCGAGGCGCCGCGCGAGTTCCGGATAGAGGTCGGCATCGTCGTGGATCTCGTGCGCGAGCAATTGCTCGCGCAGCGCCTGGTTGAGCGCTGCCAGTTCGGCTGCGGCGGCTTGGCCGGGGAGGCTGGCTACGCGATCCGCCATCGATCTCACCTGGTCGAGCACCTGCCCCAGTTCGCTATGCTCGGTCTTCAGTCTGGTGGCCTCGGCCGCCGTGATGTGTGCGGGCTGCCATTCAGGCCCTGGCTTGCGTGCCCGCAGCGCGTTGAGAATCGCAACGACATCGATCAGTTCTTGCAGCAGCGCGCCCGCCACTGGCGGCAGGTAGCCGAATGCGGCCGCGATCATGGCCGCCAGCGACAGCGCCATGCCCGCCACCACGCTTTGCACGGCGATGCGGCGCGTGCGCCGGGCGATCTGCATCGCCTCGGCCAGGCGGTCCAGGCGGTCGACCAGAAGTACCACGTCCGCAGCCTGCGCCGACGCGGCCGCGCCTGCCGCGCCCATTGCCACGCCGACGTCGGCGGCGGCCAGCGCGGGCGCGTCGTTGACGCCGTCGCCAACCATGATGACCGTATCGTTGCGCTGCGCCTCGCGAATTGCCGCGAGCTTTTGCGCGGGCGTCTGCTGGGCGCGCACTTGCGTCACACCCAGCATCGCGCCTGTCATCTGCGCCACGTCGTCGCGGTCGCCGGTCAGCATCACCATGCGCTGGATGCCGGCCTGCCTGAGCAGCCTGAGCGCGCGGGGCGTGTCAAGCCGGATCTGGTCCGCAAGCTGCAGCGCGCCGCGCATAGCGCCATCGACACCAAGAAAGACGGCCGCTGCGCCTTCATGGCCCATGCGCCGTACCCATGCCGTGCTCCACGGCGTGGGTGTGGTTGTGCTGGCCACATGCGCCAGGGACCCGATGGTGACCACATGCCTGCCGATCCTGCCACGCAGGCCGGCGCCGGGATCCTCGACGATCTCGCCCGGCAACGCCAGTGCCAGGCCGCGCTCGCGCGCCGTGGCGACCAGCGCGCGGGAGCTGGCATGCACGGAGGCCTGTGCCAGCGAAGCTGCCAGGCGAAGCACTTCGTCCTGCGCGTGTCCCGGCGCCGCCTCGATGGCCGAGACGCGGGCCTGGCCCGTGGTCAGGGTTCCGGTTTTGTCGAAAAACAGCACGCGGCACTGCGCCAGCCGCTCCAGCGCACCGCCGCTCTTGACCAGGATGCCCCGGCTGGCAGCGCGCGACATGCCGCAGACGATGGCCACCGGCACCGCCAGGATCAGCGGGCAGGGGGTGGCCACCACCAGCACCGCGAGTGCCCGGCGCGCATCGCCGGTCATGATCCAGGCCGCGCCGGCCACGGCCAGCGCCAGCGGCACCAGCAGCAGGGCGTAGCGGTCGGCCAGGCGCATGGACGGGCTGCGGCTTTGCTGCGCCTCCATCACAAGGCGGACAATGCCCGAGTAGGTACTTTGCGCCGCCGTGGCGCCAGCGAGCATCTCGAACGGCGCGCCGGCATTGACCACGCCGCTGCGCAGTGGCTCGCCCGGCGCGCGGCGCTGCGGCATGGCCTCGCCGGTCAGGGTGGATTCATCCAGTTCGGCAGCCTGGAGCAGCGTCCCATCGGCTGGCACCACTTCGCCCGCGCGTACCAGCAGCCGGTCGCCGGGGTGCACAAGCTCCAGCGGTACCGGGCGCCATTCGCCGCCTTCGAAGCGGCTGGCTTCGCGCGGCGCGTGGCGCAGCAGCGCGCTCATCTCGCTGGCGGCGCGCGCTTGCGCATAGCTCTCCAGTGCGCGTCCGCTGGCCAGCATCAGGGCAATCACAGCGGCGGCAAAGTGCTCGCCCAGCCACCATGCGAAGCCGATGGCCAGCAGAGCCAGGACATCCACGCCGGCCTTGCGGTGCCACGCCGCGAGCACGGTGCTGGCGGCCAGGGCAATCAGCACCGGCAGGACGCCGATCAGCCACACGGTGCGCGCGAGCGCCGCCGATTCGAACCAGTACAGCAGCGATCCGGCGCTCAGCGTGAGCGCGCAGGTCGCCAGCAGCCCGAGGTTGAGCCAGCGGTGGTGGCGAGGCTGCGCAGGCGCCATATTGCCTTCGATCCTCCATCAATCCGCTATCGATCCGCTATCGATCGGCCATCAATCGCGGCGCGAGACCGACATGGCGACAAGCACCCCGCATACGGCGGCAACCGCCGCGGCCGCGCCCAGCGCACGCCATGGGTGCGCCTGCACGTACGCTTCTCCCGCATCGGCCAGATCGCGCACCTGGCCGCGGCCTTGCGCCTGCAGCTCGCGCAGGCGCAGTTGCAGCGCCTCCAGCCGCACCTTGAACTGTTCGCGGGCCTGGCCGGCTTGCTCGCCGGTCAAGGCGGCGGCGTCGCGCAGCAATGCCTGCACATCGGCTAGCAAGACGTTGACATCGCGCTGTAGCGCGGCGCGGTGTACGGAAAATACGGATCTGACGTCGTTCATGGCGCACTCCTGGCGGGTGGAAACGATGAAGGTACGGCGGGATGAAGCTAAGCCACATACCACTATAGGTTCGGCGCCCGCCCGGCGGTTGATCGCCATCAAGCCTGGGGCGGATGAAGGGCGCAGCCCACCCCCCGGTCGTTTCCCGATACCGCTCGCATCCTCCCGCAAGCGGATACAGCGGGGGCCGGCCGCTAGTGCCCGGCCCGGGCCGCGGCCCGCTGCGGCATCAGCAGCAGGCAAAGCGCCATGAAGCCCAGCAGCGCTGCCGAAGCACTGAAGCGGCCCAGTGCCAGCCCGCCGGATTGCAGGGGTTTGTCGAGGAAGTCGCCCACCACCGCCCCGAGCGGGCGCGTCAGGATAAAGGCCGCCCAGAACAGCAGGGTGCGTGAGACCCGCGTGCGGTAGTAGGCCAGGGCTAGCAATGCCAGCAGCGAGCCGAAGATCGCCATGCCGCCCACGTAACCCATCCCGGCCGTGTCGGCGGTCCAGTCTCCCAGCGCCGTGCCAAGCGTCTGCGAGAACATGATGGTGACCCAGTAGCACAGCTCGGCGCGCGGCGAATGCACGCTGTCGACCGAGACCGTGCCAAGCCAGCGATACCACAACGCCAGCGACAGCAGCAACAGCAGCGCCAGCAACGTGGATCCCCCGGCGTAGCCGATGCCGAGCGAGCGGTCCGCGAAGTCCGCCAGGGTCGTGCCGACCGTGGTGGTGGCCACGATGGTGGCCCAGTACAGCAGCGGCTGGAAGCGCGTGGCGCGAACCTGGGCGTAGACCACCACCAGGAACACCGCCGCAAAGATCGCAGTGCTGACCAGGTAGCCCAGTCCCATCGTCATGGACAGCGCATCGCCGCCGGTCTCTCCGAGCGTGGTCGCGGCGATCTTGATCAGCCAGAATGCCAGTGTGACTTCCGGCACTTTGCTGGCCGCCGCGGTGCTGGCCTCGTAGCTGGGGCGTGCTGTCATGTTGAACTCCTTCGACGTTAGGCTTGGCGCGGCGGACTCCTGCCACCGCAAGGATTGCCAGATACTAGTTCGCGCGGGATTAAGGCAGCATTAAGGCCGTGTTGCGGCGCAACGGGCGGGGCGGAGGACGAAAGTTGACTATCAGCCGCTGGCGCGTGGTGGCGGGAGGCTTATCGCGTCAAGCCCGAACGTGACAATCCCGAATGTGACGGGTTTCGACGTCAGAAGACGCCAAGCGCAAGACCTGCCGCCAGGCCAGCGCCCAGTTCGGCACAGCGCGCCAGGTCCTCGGCGCCGATCTCCTTGTGTGCCAGAATGCGTTCGGGCGTCTGTGCATGGGTGCAGACGATCAGGCCCGGCGCCACACACTTGAGCCGCCAGCCGGTAGCGATGCGTTCGACCTGGCGCAGCGCGTTCTGCCCGTCGCTGCCGGCACAGATCATGGCCGCGTACGGGCGGCCGTTCACACGGTCAAGCGCCGCGTAGTAGCAGCGATCAAAGAAGTCTTTCATCAGCCCGGACATCGCGGCCAGGTTCTCCGGCGTCGCGAACAAATAGCCGTCGGCCGCCAGCACATCGTCCGGACCGGTCTCGGCCGCTCGCTGCAGCCTGACCGCGATGTCAGGCTGCATACGCGCCGCGTCGGCCGCCGCCTCGGCCATCTGCTTTGTTCCCCCGGTCATCGTGTGGTAGACGATCAGCAGCGTCTTCATTTGTTCCTACTCGCCATCCGCCGGTACGTTGCGAACTCTATCACGCCCCAAACACCAGCTAGCCGAGGAAAGGCCGCGGTAGTTCACGACGTGAACCTGGTAGAGAGAATCTGTGAGCGCTTGCACGAGAAGAGCGGCCCCATCGTTCTCGAAATAGGACTCTGTCGCCCACTTTGGCAGTCTACCGGCCATGCCGCCTCACCCCTATGCTCTAGCCGCGACGACACGATGGAATCCAATCATGCTCTTGAGCGGCGAGCCCATTGATGAACCTATCGTGGGTTACGGTCACCTTCGTGATGAACAGCAAGGAAGACATCGTCCAGGCCTAGGCCGACTTCAACAGTGGGCGCTTTGGTCAGATGGTTAGGTAGTTCCTGTTCTGCCGCCACAGGGCGGCAGAGCATTCAATACTTGGTGCAGACGCACCTTCACCCCAAGGAGAAGCACGATGAGCACACCTGCTAACTTCAATGGCCAGCGCCCGATGATTGACCCCAGTGATTCGGCCATGCTGCTGATCGACCATCAGAGCGGTTTGTTCCAGACTGTGGGCGATATGCCCATGCCAGAACTGCGCGCCCGTGCCGCAGCCTTGGCAAGGATGGCTACGCTTTCCAAGCTGCCGGTCATCACCACGGCCTCCGTGCCGCAAGGGCCCAATGGTCCGCTGATCCCGGAGATTCACGAGAACGCGCCGCACGCCCAGTATGTCGCCCGCAAAGGCGAAATCAATGCTTGGGACAATCCGGATTTCGTGGCGGCGGTGAAGGCCACCGGCCGCAAGACGCTGATCATCGCGGGCACCATTACGAGCGTGTGCATGGCCTTTCCCTCGATTAGCGCTGTCGCGGATGGCTACAGGGTTTTCGCCGTCGTCGATGCGTCTGGCACATACTCGAAGATGGCTCAAGAGATCACGCTTGCCCGTGTTGTACAGGCTGGGGTGGTACCGATGGACACTGCCGCGGTCGCTTCGGAACTGCAGAAGACCTGGCATAGGGATGATGCCATGCAGTGGGCCGAGATCTACACCAAGATCTTCCCGGCGTACCAGTTGCTGATCGAGAGCTACACCAAGGCCCAGAACGTGGTGAAGGACAGCGAGATGCTGGACTCGGCGCGCTGATGCTTCGCACCGCTGCTATGCGGAATACCTTCGGGCATTCACATACGGCAACTGTCAAGCGAGGGGCCATCGGCTCGATGGCTTCCCTCCGATTCCAGCCCTGAGAGCAACTTCGCGCGTGCCGGTGCGCCGCTTGATAGTAGGCTTCACGCCTGTTCCGTCCACGTCGTTCCAAATCTGGGACACTGATATGCGCTAGCGGTATCTATTCGGTCGCTTGCGCCGAACGCATAATTCGGGGTTTTCGCGCGAAGTCCAGCCAGGAGGGGCGGCGGGCCGGGGAATTGTTCGCCATGCCGATGGAATCCTCTTGATTTGTGTTCACTTCCAACGCGATCAAGGTGTCACCAACAACAAGAATTCATCTTCACAAGGCTTTTGTCATGCTTCGATCTGTCTTCTCCTTCGTCCTGATTTCCAGTGCGTTTGCCAGCGCCGCCGCGCTTGCCGCGCCCGCCAGCGAGGATGCCGCGTGGTTCGAGCCGGTTCGTCTTGGGGCAGCACTGGGTGCGGGCGGCGATGCCTCGATCGCACGCCTGGAGGCGCGATGGAACCTGAAGACCGACCTTTGGGCGACGAGCTCGCGGTCAGTCCGTGTTCGCCTGGGTCTCGAAGCTTCCGTGGGTGGTTGGAATCCACATGGCAGCAATAGCAACCTCATGGGCGATGTGGGCTTTACACCCATCTTCCGGGTTCAGGGTGCCGGCCGCTCGGGGCCCTTCGCCGAGGTTGGCGCCGGCGTGCACCTGCTGTCGCGCACGCGCATCTCGGACTCAAAAGTATTCTCGACGGCGTTCCAGTTTGGCGATCGCATTGCCGCCGGCTATCGGTTTGGCGACGCGATCGACTCGGAACTGGGGGTGCGCTTCCAGCACTACTCCAACGCCGGCATCAAGGAGCCGAACCCCGGCATCAACTTCTACATGCTTCAGTACTCGGCCCGCTTCTAAAAGGGATTCATCCGACTTTCGTGTGGGTCGATGCATCGCTGGGCTAAATCCAGCGCTGCCGTAGCTCCCCTCTCCCGCATTGCGGGAGAGGGGTTGGGGGAGAGGGCGGGCCTGCGCAAGAGCGAGGCGCATGACGTTGAGCGAGCGCCCGCCCTCTCCCCCGGCCCCTCTCCCATTTCATGGGAGAGGGGAGCAAACCAGCGTATTGCTTCCCGCCACTTACCCACGCGAAAGTCTGAAGAACCCTAAAAGGCTTGCGCCCGGGCTCAGGCGGGAGCGATGCCGTAGCGGCGGCCAATGCGCAGCAACAGCGCGTCGAGTTCCTGAAGGATCGGTCTGCGGTCGTCGGCCCGCCATACCAGTGCCGATGGCATGGCCGGCAGGTCGATCTCGACAAACGCGACCCGGCACCATGCGCACCAGCCGCTCCTGCGGCACGCACAGCAGGCGCTGGTCCCGTCCGCCGTGATCGGGGCGTGGCCATCGAGTACGAGCAATAGACCCTCCGTTAGTCTGCTTCGACCACGATCGCCTTGCGCTCGATATTCAGCTCCAGACGCTGCGTTTCGCGCTCGATTCCCAGCCTCACAGAAGTCGCCGGCTGACCTCGAATCAGATCCGTGATCTGGGTGAGCGACATCGCGGAGGTCAACCGGTCGTCGACCGTCGTGATCCGGTCGCCTGGTTTCACGCCGGCGAGTTCAGCCGGCGCGCCGGGAATCACAGCGTGCACGAGCGCACCCGTGCTATGCAGCGGCGTGGCGATGACGATACCGATGCCGACGAGCGATTGCGTCGCAGCCGGCAGTTTCAGCCACTTACCCGGCATGGCGGGATAACAGTCGGTGCACTGCAGCGAACCGTCACGCTCGCGCTGGAAGTGAAACGTCGGCTTCTCCGCCGATGCACATCCTTCGGCCCGCATCGTATCGAACAACGCCAAGCCATGTTCGTTCTGGCACGCGCCCATCGTATTGAACATCATCGGCAACGGCGGGTCGGCCAGGATGCCGAACGACACATACGCGATGTCGCCCTTCACCACGATCGCCGGCTGAGCTGGCTCGCGAAGTTGCCCTTTGCGCCACGCGGCCCATGCGGTCTTCAGATCCGGATAGGATGCGGGTACGTAGGTGCCGTTGAGCGGACCGCCCGGATTTGCCGGGCGCTGCCGCAGTCCGGGCGGCACGATGATGCTCGGAAGGTACTGCGGCGCCGCGTCCTCGCTGCGCAATTGGCCGTCTCTGAATGTCAGCATGAACAGTTTGCCGGCACGTTCGGCGAGCCCCTGTCCGGCTCCATTGAAATCCGCGACTACGTCATAGGCGGGCACCTTGACCGGCTGTCCTTTGCTGTCGACGAATCTCGTCAGATTGTCTTTGCGCACTTGGATCAAGCCGATGGTGTTCAGCGTTTCGGTTCGGACGCTCTGGTAGATGAAGGGCAGCACGAGCTTGCCCGTGTTCGCGTCAAGCACGCCGTATTGCGAGCCGAGCCGGGCCTTGGCCAGGCCCGGGAACTCGATGTCCAGACGGTCGTAGCCGGTGTCGTTGAGCGGCTTGCCGTTCTTGTAGAGGTAGTACTTGCCGTCGCGCTTGGTCACTTGCGAGGCGACTGCGGCCGTCGTGGCGTCGGCCGATTCGCTTGCTGCCAACGCGGGTGACGCGATCAGCATCTGGGATAACAGTGCAAGGACTGCGGCCAAGATCGGCTTGCTGCCGCGCCGTGCGGCCTTGCGCGACGTGTGCACGGTACGGTGAGGCGTGGCACCGCTGATTATTGTCGATTGCATTGGTTCGTCCTTTCTTATGGCTGATGATCGTCGCGACCGAAGATGGCCTGACGCCAGCCGCGCGGCTGCAAGCTGGTTCGCCCAGCACCTGGGCAAGCCGGCGCAAGGGCGATGATCCTCAGGCAGATAGCAGGCCGACGGGAGCATCGCACGGCAAGGTGCGTTCAAGGTGCGTCAAGGTGCGTTCAAGGCGCGTTCAAGGCGCGTTCAAGGCGCCGCAAGCAGGCTAAGCACGGCCAGGCTCATGGCGGTGACACCGGTCTTGATCGACGGCTCGGGCACCGGGGCGAAGTAGGGCGAGTGATTGAACACCAGGGGCTTGCCGCCGCGCTTGCTTGCGGCCGAGACGGCTTCTGGGTCAAGCACACCCACAAGGAAGAACATCGAAGGCACGCCCTCGCCGCCGTATTCCGCGAAATCCTCACTGGTCGTGAGCGGCAGCGTGCGGGCCACCTTGTCCTTGCCCAGGCCCGCCTGCAGCGCGGCCTCGACGCGTGCGACCACCGTCTCGCTGTTCACCACGCCGAGGCCATTGTCGATAATCGTGATCTCCGGTTCAGGGGCAGCGGCCGCGCTTGCCGATGCCCGCGCAACGCGCCGCACCCCGTCGACGAGCAATTCCCGGACCCCGGAATCGTAAGCGCGGATGGTGCCGCGCAAGACCGCGCTGTCGGGAATTATGTTGCCCGAGCTTCCTGCCTGGAGCGCGCCGACGGTAATCACGCCGAATGCCATCGGATCCTTTTCCCGGCTCGTCACGGCCTGCACATCCGTGACGAATCGCGCGGCAATGATGACCGGGTCCAGCGCCTTGTTGGGTGCGGAGCCGTGTCCGCCACGGCCTTTGAAGAGGATCTCGAACGAGCTGGCGGCAGACGTCATCGGGCCCACGCTGTAACTGATCGTGCCGTAAGGCCGGGGATCCGTGTGCAAGGCAAGCGCCGTGTCAGGCTTGGGAAAGCGCTTGAACAGCCCGTCGGCCAGCATGGCCCTGGCGCCGGCGCCGATCTCTTCAGCCGGCTGCGCCACGAACATCAGGGTGCCGCGCCACTGGCCCTTCATGGCGACCAGGGCACGCGCGGCGCCTACCCAGGTCGCCATGTGCAAGTCGTGGCCGCAACTATGCGCAACAAAGCTCTCGCGCCCGTTCCACGTGGTGACTGCCTTGCTGGCATAGGGCAGAGAGGTTTTCTCCTCCATGGGGAGGCCATCCATGTCGGTGCGCACCATGATGGTCGGGCCCGGGCCGTTGCGGTACAGGGCCACCACGCCGGTCTTTCCCACGTTCTCGGTCACCTCGAAGCCGAGCGCGCGCATCTCCCCGGCGAGCCGCGATGCGGTGCGGGTCTCGGCGAATGCGAGCTCGGGGTGCGCGTGCAGATCCTTGTACAAGGCGTCCAGCTCGGGATACATGGTTGCCACCAGGCCGTTCAACTGGGTGGTTCGTCCGGCGCCAGGCTCGCTGGGCTGCGCCAATGTTCCGGCACCGGCATTGACTGCGGCAAGCAGCATGGCGGCCGCCGCCGCACGGCGAGCCAACGTGCGTCTTTGTTGCACTTTCTTCTGGGCTTTTTCTTGCACCTGGGATTCTCCTTTCTTCCTGATGTCAGAGCCGGGGATACGAAACCTCACGAAGCCTCACGAAACCACGCGTTGGCATCCTGGCTCGATATGGGCTTGGGTACGGGGCTGTGGTCACTGTGGTCACTGTGGTCACCAGCTGTACCGGTAGCCCATGCTGACCGTCCACGGGTTGTCCAGCCTGGCGCCGCTTGCGTACCCGTAGTCGGCGTACAGGCGGTGGTTCGTGCCCAGTGACGCGGCAACGCCCACGCCCAGCTCGGCAAGGCCGCCGGACAGGTCGGTCCGGGTAGCCACGCCGTTGGTGCGTACCGTGCTCTTGCCGTCAAGCTCCTGCGACAGGCTCAGCTTGACGTAGGGCTGCACGGTGCCGCCATTGGCCAATGCAATGCGGCGGCCGAGCAGGGAGCCAACGCGCAAACGCATCGAATTGCCGCTGTCGGCATCGACCTGCAGACCGTTGCTGGCGCGGTAGCTGGCGCCGCTGGCGCGGAGCATCGACAGCGCCACCTGCGGCTCGACGAACCAGCCGAGACCGAACCGCACCTGGCGGCCGGCTTCCACCGACACGCCGATGGCGTTCTGGTGGGAATCGGCCTTCACCGACCGGCCGTCGGTCGCCACCACCGCGAAGTTCTGCTGGATCTTGTTAGCCTTGAACACGCCGTCCACGTACCAGCCGGCATCGGCCAGCCAGGTGGCATAGCCGCCGAAGTGGTAGCTATCGGCGCCGCCCGTGCCTTCGTCACGAAAACGGCGGTCGGTCGAGCTATATCCGGTCATGCCGCCGACGTACCAACGCCCGCCTTCGACCGGCAGGGACTTGTCGACGCCGACCTGCAGGCCGCCCACGGTCTGCTCGAACGAGCGGCCGCCGCGGTTGTCGAGCTTCTGGCGCTCGCCGAAACCCCGCATCCAGACGCCACCTTCGTTCTTGCCCTGGCGCAACTCACCCATGCGCCTGGCCAGCGTGCCATTTTCGGCGTACCAGATCGCGTGCGCGGTGCCGGCGCTGGACGTATTGATGGCGGCGTTGGCGGCCGTGGACAGGTCTTCGGGGCCAGGCGGCGCAATCTCGGACTGCCCTGGCGGCGCCACCGCTTCCGGCGACAGCTCGCCGCTGTTGACGAGGCTCCAGTCGGTGGCGCGCCCGCCGACCGTATCGCTGCTTTTCAGCGCGTAGCGATAGGTGCCGGCATCTACCAATTGATCGCGGTTGGCGAGCGTGAACGACCCCGGGCCGCCTTCGGTCTGAATGATCCTCAGGGACCCGCCGCCGGCCGTCGGCTCGGCGCCGCTGTTGGCGACCAGCACGCGGTGATCGCCAGAGACGGTGCCGCCGACGCGCAGCAGGTCGCCCTGGCCGGCGCCCAGGTCGGTGCGCATTTCGAACAGGCCGCCGCCGCTGAGGTTGCCGGTCACGTCCAGCACCTTGAACGCGCTGCCCGGGGTGGCAAATGACACCGTGCCCGCATTGTCCAGGCGCGCCACCGCCGAGTTGCCGCGCACGCGCCAGGTGCTGCTGCCGTCGATGCTCAGCGTGTCCACCATCCGCCCGGCGTTGTTGCGCAGGGCGCCGGTCAGCACGGAGTGGTCGCGCAGGCTCACGCTGGCCGACCCGCTGTCGAGCACCACGTCGCCCTCCAGGTGGCTGCGCTGCGCGTTGAGCTGCACATCGCGTGCGGCAACTACATCGCCGTCTGGCGAGGAGGGGCGCCGTTCGTCCAGGTACAGCAAGGCGCCATCGCCGCTGCTGGATTTGCCGATGATCGTGGTGTCGACCAGGTTCGCGGTGAGGCCGCTGCCTTCGACCGTGATGCCATTGCCGTTCGCGGCCTCGATATGGCTGTTGCGGATCGATATCGTGTTGTCGACGCCGGGCGTGTTCGAGTAGGCCACGATGCCATTGGCGCCTGTGCCGCTGGTGCGTATGTCGACGCCGTCCAGGCTGGCCTGCGCGCCTTGGTTGCCCATCATCAGCCCGTGGGAACCGTCACCAACGGTGCGCACGATGGTACCTGTCGCATCCAGGCGCGCGGCGTTGGCGAGCAGGCCGTAGGCGGTGTGGCCGTGGGTGGTGACCGAGCCGCCTTCGAGCACGACGCCGGCCCCGGGCAGGCGCGAGACCACGCCAATGGCAGCGTTGCCGAAGGTCTCGACAGCGACGCCGCGCGCGGTGGTCGTCGCGGTGCTGCTGCCATCGAGTGCGGACACGTAGATACCGTGCCCGCTTTCGCCGCGCGTCGTGATCGAGCCGCCGTCCAGGGTGACAGCGCCCGCCCGGTTGTCCACGCCCACGCCTTTTTCCCCGCTCATCCTGATGGTGACGTCCTTGGCCACCACAACGCTCTCGCTCGGAACCCGGATGCCGGCGACGTTCGAACCATTGCTGCTGATCTGCACGCGTTCCAGCCTGGCATGGACGCCATCAGCGTTTGCATCGATGCCAGAACCCGTCTCGGCATGCACCACCACATCGCGCAAATCGGCTGTGGAAGGGGTGAATTCCGCTCCGCCGGCCCTGGTGAGATACACGCCATCGCGATACGCGTCGATGGTGCCATTGGAGAACGAGACGCTGCCGCCAGACGCGTGAATGCCAGTGCCGCGGACCGAGACGATGTCGGTGTTGGTGGCGGTCACGGTACCGCGGTCGACACTGATGCCTTTGCCGCCCCAATGCGTGGTGGCAGTGGCATTGAGCTTTGCCTGATCCAGGACGACGCTGGCACCATCCGCCGCGTGGACTGCCGAGGCGCCATCGCCAAGGACGGTGATTTGCGTTTTGTGGGCGGTAATCACGGCGTCCGTACCCTCGGCATTCAGGCCATGGGCTTCGTCACCCTGGGTGGAAACCGAGCCGCCTGTCATCTCGATGCGCCCGCCGTCGATGGCGCGCGCGCCGTGGGAATATCGCCCCTCGGTCTTTAACCGCGTGTCGTTCAGGGTCGCCGTGCTGCCCGCATCGCGCACGACCAAGGCATTGGCATCGAAGCTGCCCAGCGCGGTGAGGTTGCTGTCGGACAGTGCCAGGGTGCCGCCGGCGCTGACGCTGACGCCCTGCGCGCTGAAGTACGTGCCTGCGATGCCGGACTGGATGCTCACGCCGTTGCCCGAGAGGGCGTTGTTGGCGCCGCTGATATTGACCGCCGTGCCGGAGCCCGCATGCGTGACCGTGTCACCGGGGACGAGCACCCGGGTTTCTCCATCGGGTGTGGAAAGATCGATGCCGGGGTAAGCCGTCGCCGCCGTGGCCAGTTGAATGCCCGGGAACAGCAGTGTCAGGATGGCGACGGAAATTCGAGTGGGTTGCAGTTTCATGGAGGAGTGTCCGGCTTGCTCCACCCCCAATACCAAATGCACCAGACCTGAATCGGCTAATGAAAATAATGAAGCGCGTATGGAAGCGTTGAAGGGGAGCGTTGAGAGAGCTTGATTCGCCGGTCCATTCTAGAGACGCGTTCACCAGATTTGAATCAGACAAGTACGAAAAGCAGGGTGCTCAACGCCACGGCGCGGTCTCAGGCACGGCGCATTGCTCGACCGCAAGCGAAATCGACAGCGAAATCGCAGCGGGCGCCTGCAAAAGCCGATGTCGGGATGCTGGCCGGGAGCGACACGCGTTTCGCCTGGCGCGCGGCCAGTCTCCGTGCCACGGCGAGCGGGGCAGAGCCGATGAAATCGGCGCAAGTGGAAGGCCGCAGCCTTACTCGTCGATCAGCCGGGAGTGCTCATGCAACGTGATATGCGAGTCGGGCGGCAGATAGGCCACGGCGCTCGGGCGTGAGCTGGCGTCGTACGCCGGCACAGCCAGCCTGTAGCCGGCGCTGTAGCCCGCGCTGTAGCTCGCGTTATTGTCCGCGTTACTGTCCGCGCTATCGCCCGCGTCATGGGCTGCCGGCGCCCTGGCGCTGCGCGCGGCCATTTGCCTGGCAGGAACCGGCTCGGCATACGAATGCCTGCGGGCTACGGTGTGCTCGACCGCAGCGGCGATGGGGCTGGTGGCGGCGCGGGTGGCTGTGCCGTTGCTTGCGCTGATGGCTGTGCTGTTGGCTTTGCTGGTGGTTGCGTCTTCAGCCAGCAAAGGGGCGGGCAGAGGCGCCGCGGGCGCGGGCGAGTCAACCGCCGCAGCCACGGCTTCCGGCTGCTCGGCCACAGCGGCTTGCAGCCCGGCATCTGCTGCTGGCGATCGCGCAGGCGAGGACTCGGGCATGGACACAGGCTTGAATGCGGGCAAGGGTGCAGGCAAGGGCGCGGGAGCGGGGCCCGTCAACGACGCCGCCAACAGCCACGCCGCCGCCGCGGCCGTGCCGCAGCCCACCGTGCCGGCAGCCAGCCCGCGCAGCCGCGCGCGGCGCAACGCCCGCGCCTGGGTGGGGGCCGTGGCCGCAAGATGCACTTTGACGGCCTCGGCACGGTATGCAGCAAGCGTATCGCGTATATCGAAGCGCGTGCCCCATGGTGGCGGCACATCGAGTTGGGAAGGAATAACGGAATCAGACAAGGCTCACCTCTGCAGCGCAAAAGCGACGCAACACCGCCGGTCGATCCGGGCGAAGCTGGTCAAAGGGCAATATTAGCATCGCCGATATGCGCCGAAAATCGGACAAGTCTGATTCTGCGCAACGCCACGCCCGGCTCTCGAATTCCGCGCGCTGTACCTCGAAGCGCGCGTGGACTTAGGATGTGGCAATGCTGGCGGGCTTCATCATTTCGGACTTATCCGATTGCTCGCGCCACGAAAATCAGACTTATCCGATTTCCAGCGCCACGAAACCTCGTTAGACTTTTGTTTGTCGGCATACCCCTATGTGCCGATGATCGACCTTTGCAGAGTGGGTACCCCCCTCCAACCCGCAATCGCGCCCCAGGCTGTTATCCCCGTGGCAGCCTGGGTTTTTTTACTGGCGCGAAGAAGGGCGGCTATGTCAGCTCCGGATTGCAGCATGGGAGAGCTGAAGCGGCAAGGGTGACCGCATCGTTCAAGGATCGATCCGACAGCTGAGTTCGGCCATGAACCACCAGCCGGCGACCTCGCCCAGCGCCCCTTGAGCGTGAGCTCCGTTGTCAATAACGGTTCTTCAAGCGTAGCAATCGATCCCGGAGACGTCCGCTCTCGCTTAACACCGGGACATACCGCGATCAGTCTGGGGGACCGATCTCCTCGAACCAATCCATCGCCCGTTCTCTGGCTTCCCCGGAGGAAGTGGAAAGTATCGCGAGCAGGTCGCGATGTGCTTCGTTTACCTTTTTGTCCTGGGACAAAAGGCCATCGAAGTACGATGCGATCAAGACATAGTCCAGATCAAGTTGATGGTTGAGCTCCTTCCCTGCCGCGGCGACGTTCCCCCCATTTCTTATCGTGATCAGGCAGTGCCTTGCCAGCAGATAATTGTATCGGAGGTACATCGGCTTCCGGGCGATGAAGCGGAGTGCGTCAATTTCCTCCATGCCGTGATCTTTCTTAAGCATCTTCAAGAAGAAGATCTCAGACATCACCTGAACGAAGGCGAGAAAGCGTGGCCAACTCAGATTTGGACTTCGGATGGAAGCGATGAGCTTAGGCCTCAGGCCTTGATGCAATACTTCCAGAAGTTGCTCGGTGCGGAGTCTGGCATTGGCTGCATCCAGATCTTTGCCCAGGAGAGACGCTCTTGCGTCGCTGAATCTCTTTTGAATGCTATCGTTGGTTTTATCGTTCTCGTCTTTTGCGAGATCCGTTATCAGATTGCCAACTAAACTCGTGAACTCGGAAGATAGGATTCCATCCGGGGTGGAAGGGCAACGCGAGTTCAACTCCGTATGGGATATCTCACCCACGCTGAAAGAAACCGCCACCTGATCGATGTGCGGGGAGAACACCTGCAATGCCAGTTTCATGGTCAACCGACAGTCCTCGTGCTTGCACATCTCAACCAGGGCGACATCTGGAATGACAAACCTGGACTCGGCTTCCGCTCGGATTTTCGCGGCAAAGTCAGGGCATTGCAGGACGTTCATGTCCACGACATAGGTTCTCATAGAAATTCTCTCTGATCGGCGTCAACGCACGCCTGCCGCAGCGGGCGCTCCTCACGCTGGTCATGATGGACTGCGGATTCAAGATGGCGGCGAAAGGCGGGCGCCGGGACGGCGCCCGCCTCTCCTTCTCTCATCCGCGCCGCGTTATGCGACGGATGTCTTCAGCAGGTCAGTACCAGCGCGTATTCCAGCTGATGGGCGTCGCTTGCCACCAGGGGTTGGCTGCGGGCACCTGCACGGTCCAGGTCTGCTGCACGGGCCAGGCCTGCTGTACGGGCCAGACCTGCTGTACAGGCCAGACCTGCTGCGCCTGCCAGACTTGCTGCCCGGGCCAGACCTGCGCGGGCTTGGCTTGCTGCACGGGCTTGGCCGGCTCAACGGGCTTGGCTTGCTCAACCGGCTTGGTCGGCTCAACGGGCTTGGCTTGCTCAACCGGCTTGGTCGGCTCAACGGGCTTGGCCTGCTCCACCGGCTTGGTCGGCGCCACGGGCTTCGCCTGCTCCACGGGCTTGGACGGCTCTACGGGCTTGACCTGCGCCACCAGCGGGGCCTGCTCAATGGTCCCGGAGTTGGAGTAGATCATCGACTGCACCTTCACCTTGCCCTCTTTGGCGGACAAGCGGTTCACGTTGGTGAACGTGAGGCTGGAGAAGTCGAGGTTGCCGTGCTCGCTGGACAGCGTGCCTTCGTTCCTGGCGGTCGTTGTATTGACCGAAAGATTCTGGCTCGCGGTGATCTTGCCGGAGTTCGTGAACGTCGTCGCCTTCACCTTGGTGGTGCCAGTCGCGCTGGCGAGCGTACCGTTGTTACTGGTGGCTACCGCATCCACGTTGAGGTTGCCGGCGTTGGAACGGATCACGCCATCGTTAGTCAGGGTGGCGGCCTTGACCGAAAGGTCCCGCTCCGATTCCATCGTGCCGTCAGCGCCATTGGTCATGGTGGAAGTATCGGCCGTCAGCGTGCCGCTGGCCTTGATGGTCTTCGTGTTGCGCAGCGTGGCCGTGTTCAGCTTGATGTCACCGTCCGACGTGATGGTCCCATCATTGATCAGCACCGCCGACTTGAACGAGACGCCGGATTTACCGCTGATCGCGCCGGCATTGTCCACGCTGTTCGAACGGATATCGGTGGCGCCCGCCGCCAGCAGTTGCGCGCCGGCCCGTACGCTGATCTTGTCCTCGGTGGCCTTCCCGGCGACGACGAAGCCAGGGGCGACTTCGGCGCTGGCGGTTTCGCCGCCAGCCTTGTCGTCGCTGGCCTTCCCACCGCCCTGATCCGCCGTGGTGATGACCAGGCCGGTCTTCTCGATCTTCAGGTCGCCGGTGAGCGCCTGCACCTTGCCTGCGATGTTCACGCCGGCGCCACCCTCGGTGCTGCGCAGCGAAATGGCGTTCGCGTACATGCCGCCGAGCGCGGCCACGTCGATCGCGTGCACCGGCACGTGATCGGTCCCCTTGGTTTGCTCGGCATCGATACGGTCGCCGTCATAGGCGATATCGTTGCGGCCCGCCACGGCGCGGATCAGGTCTTTGGCACGGACCGCCGCGTCGATCTTCATGGAACGCGACAGCAGGTCGACCTTGTCCACCGTGCTGGCATCGAACCCCCTGCCGGTGATGGCGATGTCGCCGCCGGCCACCGTGAAGCCGGACACGGAGCCGCCGCTGGTGAGCGTCGGCGTGCCCGTGGTCAGCGTGACGCGCGAAGCGTTCAGCACGCTGCCGCCATCGACGGAGATGCCGTTCGGGTTGGCGACGATCAGCGCGGCGCGCTGCCCGGCGATTTCCGTCGTGCCGTTGAGCATGGTGCGGGAATTGCCGACCACCTCGTTCAGGATGACGCCGGCGGCGCCATTGGCGAGCGCGGCATTGCCCGCGACATTGCCGCCGATCTGCGTGGCGGCGCCGTTGGCGCTGTTGTTGAGCACCAAGCCATTGGCGCCCACGTTGTAGTTCTGGAACTGGTTGTGCGATACACCGGCGGCGTTCGGCGCGTTGATCTGCACGAGCGGCACGCCATTGGCGGTCGCGCCGATAGCAGGGCCGCCAGGCGCCGCGCTGATCTGCGCGGATGCCATGGAGGCGTGAAGCGCTGGGACGGCCAGCAACAGGGCGCTCAGCAAGGTGCTGCAGCGGGGCGGGCGGGCAATCATGGATGTCTTTTTCATCATTTGGACCATGGTAAGTAAAGTGAGAGACGGCAGGCCGCCGGCATACGGAGATTTGTGCCGATTCGGGGGCGGGCATGCTGGGTCAGGGTGTTGGAGATTCAGTAATGGCTGTGGTTGGCTTCCTCCTTCAGGTTGTGGATCAAGGCAATTTCCGTTCATCCGGCATTGGTGTGGGTGCTGCATGCGGGCTGGAGTTGCCGGAAGAAAAACGATGGTTTGCTCCCCTCTCCCATGAAGTGGGAGGGGCCGGGGGAGAGGGCGGGCGCTCGCTCGAAGTGAAACGCCTCGCTCTTGCGCAGGCCCGCCCTCTCCCCCAACCCCTCTCCCGCACGGCGGGAGAGGGGAGCTACGGCGGCGCGGGATTCAGCCCAGCGGTGAATCGCCTCACACGACACACGACACGCGACTAACAACACACGACACCCGAACCCCGACGAACCCAATGTCAAAGCTTCATGGATAGCTGCACGGCCACCGTTACCCGCGCGGCCTCGAACCCGGCCGGCTTGGCCACCGGCATGCCGACCGACACGTCGTAGCTAACCTTGCCGTACTCGCCCCGCACCCCGAGCGCCGCGCCAACCAGCGTTCGCCCGGCGAGTTCGCGTGTCACGCTGCCACCCACGGCGCCCGCGTCGGCCGCCACATAGGCTTCCTGTCCGGTGTTCCCGATCGCCACCGCGACTTCATTGCGCAGCACCCATCCGCTTTGTCCCACCAAGGTGCGCGAGCCATCGAAGCCGCGCACGCTGTACCGGCTGCCGATCGAAAGCATCTCGGTTGCTGGAATCGCATTCGGCGCCGCCTGCGCATTCATGCTGGCGCGATAGCCAAAGCGTTGCCTGCCGACGGAGAAGGGCGCGTCGACGCTCGCGTTGGCGCTGAGGATGCTGTAGCGGCCGTTCCATTGCGTTCTGCCGCTCACATAGCCGCTGTTGGCCGACCACGCGGGAATGCTCCCGCGCACGCCGAGCCCGCCGGTGAACGTCATGCGGCGCGTGCGTTGATAGTGGGCGTAGCTGAGGGTGTAGCCGGTGATGTCGCGCGTCTGCACGCCGATCGGCCAATCGCTGAGCCGGACGTCGTCCGAGCGCCGCGACAGCTTGGCGCGCACCGTGCCCTTCATGGTGCCGGTACGGTAAGCCACGTGGCTGGCACCCACCTCGAACGTGCGCGTGCGGCCCGTGTAGGGCAGGTTGCCGGCGGTGGTGGCGATCGTCTGCAGGAAGTCATACTGGTTCGCACCCAGCCAGAAGGAGCCATAGCCATACGGCACCGTCCATTGCAGGCCCATCGCGCGCGATCCGACGCTACGGTTGCCGAAGTGCGCGTCGTTGTTGTAGGTGGCGATGAGCTGGTCGTACAGTCCCAGGGGGGAATCCACCACCAGGACGCCGCCAAGCTGGTTCTTGCCGGTCGCGTCGATGCCCGAGTTGTCGGCGGTGACGATGGCCCGCCAGCGGCGCACCTCGGGCGCATGGTGAATGGCGAGATCGGTCTGGCCAAACTCCTTGCCTGGCTCCAGCACCATCCGTACCGATGCGTCGCCGGCCACGGTGCGGATGTTTTCCAGTGTCTGGTCGAGATCGCGCAGATTGAGCACGTCGCCTTCGGCCATCGGCATCGCCATCTGGCGGCGGCCCGGCGCGTCGCCGGTCTCGGTGATGCTGCCGATGCGCCCTGGCACAAGCTCGATCTCCAGCTTGCCGGCGCGCAAGTCTTGCTGGCCGATCAGCACTTGCGTGGTGACGTAGCCGCGCTCGATGAGCAGGTAGCGCAGATGGTCGCGCAGGCGGGTGATGCCCTCGGACCCGATGCACACGTCCTGCACCTGCACGGCACGCACCAGCCATGCGAACGCCTCGGCGTTCTTCCACTCAAGGCGCGAGATAGCGAAGCACGGCGACTCGGCGGGAAAGACGAGTGTCGCGTGCGGGGACGCTTCGCTGCCCGACAGCACCGGCGCCGCGGGCGAGGCGCGCGTCAGCGCCTCATCGACCTGCTGCGCTTGGCGGCGTGTCGTTTCGGTGGTCTCGGCGGCCGCATGCGGTGTCAGTGACTGTGCGGTGGCCGCGGGGGCCCGAAGCAGGAGCAGCGCCACTGCGCCGCCGATAATACGGATGGATTTCATGTTGCCCATGCTGCGCGCGTTGCCTGGAACACAGGCGCAGGTTTGTTGCAAAAACGCTAGCCCGCCAATGCCTGCGCCGCTTGATGGGCCAGGGTGGCAGTCGCTGTGTGTTGCGTTTGGTGTCTTGTGTCGCGCGTGCGTGTCGTGCATCGCGCGTCGCTGCTGTCGCTAGCGAAGTCACAAGATTCTGAGTGTGATTTTGAGTGTCTTGGGCAGGGAAGACAATCGGACAAGTTTGAAAATGCGGCGGAATTTGCTAGAAAACCTGGCGCGGCAGTACGGACGGACTCGATCACGCCTTCAAATAGCGGCATGCCCGTCGCCGCGACGGCATGCGGCATGCTGCGCGGGCAGTGCGCGCTTACTGGTAATCCACCAGCACGGACATCATGCCGGAAATCGTGCCGGGCGTGACCGTTGCTTCGGTTTGAATGTAGCGCGCGTTCATCGGGATCGTGTACGAGCCGCCGGTCGAGCTGTTATAGGCGCTGAGCGCGAACCGTTGATTGAAGGTCGCGGGCGTGCCGTTCGTGCCAGTGATCTGGATCGCCACGCCCTTCGCCGTCGATCCGCCGGCGACCGGCAGCGCGCCGGCGAGGGCGGGCAGCGGGCCTCCAATCGGGGTGAGCATGTAACCTACGCGCGCGAAGCCGGGCGGGCAGTTGTTGAAGCGAAGGTCGAACCCCTTCGTGCCCGACTGGTCGCCGGTCGATCCCACGCCCTTGAACTTGTACAAGACCATGGAGGGCAGCGCGACGCTTTGATCCGGCGTCGCGCAGGTGCCGTTGACCAGCCTGACGGTGGCCGCCAGCCTGATTGCGAGACCATCGCTCGTCGGAGTGCAGTTGGTGCTGCTGCGCAAGCACACATAGTAATAGGCCGGGTCGAGGCTCATGCCCGCGAGGCTGCCGGCCGACAACGGGCGGCTGTCGCGCAGCAGTTGCACTTCGAGTGGCGAATTGACGATGAGGAAGTTGCTACCGCTGCTGGAGAATGCGGTGACGGGCTGGCCGTTGACCAGCAGGCGAGTCGAGATGCCCGATACGTTGGTCGTGACTAGCGGTCCGGATGCAGTGGCAGACCCGCCATCCGGAAAAAGGGTCACCCTGGAAACCTCGCACGACGATGCTGCGCGGCAGAGTTGACTCAACGGAATCGTATAGCGACTGATGACGGTGCCTGTTGGCAAGCTGTTCGGCAGGTTAAGCGTGGATCCGAACGCAGTGATATTGGTGAGCGCGAGTGCTTTCGGCGAAATCGATGCGACAACGACAAGAGCGATTGCCGGGATCAGTCGCGCAGCGAGACCGCGTAGGATTTGATGGAACTGTTGCATAGTAGAAATTTTCCTTGCCCCTTCCGTAAACGAGGGAAACCGTTGTTGCCCCATTTTTCGGATCATGCATGGCGTTGTCGGGACGCGCGGGCTTGATCGCGGATGCTATCGGGATTGCAGGCCATTTAAAATCGGACGAGTACTAAAACGCGAGCCGCCGGCGTGAGTACGCTTCGTCCTTAGCGTGTCGAGGGCGAGATGCTCCCGATCGATGACCCGCCGCGCCTGTCAGCCGGGCCCATGCGCGATCAACCGTCAGCGAGGCAGCGGGCCAGTGTGATTGAGCTGGCGATAGGCAAATTGCAGGCTCCAGGGCGCGTAGACGTAGTGCAGCGCTCGCCCCACGGCGGTGCCGGCGGCTTGCGGGCGGCCTCCATCGCGCACCCTGTCGCCCGACGCGTTGCCCAACTCCAGTGTGACCAGGACCAATAGCGCCGCCTTGATGTCGGAGTAGCGGTCGCGTGGCAAGAGCCTGGCCACGATCTTCCGGGCCATGTCCTGCTGCTGCGGCGGCAGGCTTGCCAGGGACGCGGTCGCCAGCGCGCAGTATCCGCTGCCCTTCGAGGCAAGCTGCCATAACTGCCATGAGTTCGAAGAGCGCATCTGAAAGTCCTTAAGTCGTTGCGAAGTCGTTGCGAACCGGAAATCGAAAATCGGGAGGGCGCGGCAGCGTGCCCGCCTGCCGCGCGGTTACTGGTAGCTCATCGTGAACGTGGCGTAGCCTTTTGCCTCGCCGGGTGTCACGGTAGAGGCGGTCTGGATGTAGCGCGCCTTGAACGGGATCGTCACCGGCACATTGCCGAACTGCCCGATGAACCACTGGTTCGGATTGTTGCTCTGTGAGGAATCGGGGCCATAACTGACCAGGCTGTTATCGGTGCCGCGCAGTACCTGAATGCCGACGCCCGTTGCCTTGGAGTCACGCGACAGGGACAGCAGGTTGCTTCGGTTCGACCAGTTGGTGCCGTCCGTCATCGTGAAATACATCCGCGTGGACGTTCCCTGATTCCCCCCTGAGCACTGCAGCCGAATCTCGAACGGCTGCGCGTCGGTGGTCGTGCCGACGCCCTTGAACGCGCGGATCGGAATCTGGCCGAGCGGCACCGAGATGGACGGCGTCATCACCCTGCATGCGGGGACCTGCGGCCTGATGGGGAGCGAACCGTTGATGAAGACACGCCGGACGACGAAGCCGTGATCGACCGCGGTAGTCGTGCCGATTTCGCCCGACAGTGACCCGCCCGCCGTGATCGGGCCGGTCTTGACCAGTTCCACCTTGAAATCCCCGCCTCCCACGTAGTAGCCCGCCTCCTTTGCAACATTGGTCTGTTGCGGCCACCATCCGGTCCATCCTCCGTCAATGCGCACACCGATCCCGGAAATGCCGGTGGCATAAGTATTAAAGGCCCCTGGAGCCCCTTTTCCCTCGTATTTGACCGTGCCAATCAGGGATGTGCAGGTAAGGTCGCCACTGGGCCCGGTTGCCGTCCCCTTTTCGGAAAAAAGAACCGTCCCGTCTGGAACCGTGGGGTCAAACGAGGAGGGCGACCAGGCGGGGAGCCTGACCTCGAGATACTCGACGGGTCCGACCCCCCTGGCGATGATCGAGCAGCTCGCCAGTGCCTCCGAGACAGGAAGGGCAAACGCTGCGGTGCAGCCAACTCCAAGTATTGCCCGGCGAAACCGCACGGCGCTTTTCTGAACAAGTCGACGCTTTCGTGGCATCTTGATTCTCTTTATGACGTTTTGCTAACGGCCAGCCGGGAGGGCGGCCGGGCATGGCATGAAGTGCGAGGCAATCGGCTGGCGCTACTGGTACGAGAACGTAATCGTGCTGCGCGCGCTGACCGAACCAGGCTTGATGACCGGAAGGGTCTTCACATACTTGGCAACCATGGGAATGGTGAAGGTGCTGCCCGAAGCCGACGCGTTGCCGACCAGCCATTGGTTGGTGTTTCCCTTCTTCGACGAATCCGGACCGAACAACAGCGGCGTCGTCTTGCCCGACCGAAACATCTGAATGCCCACGCCGGATGCGGTGGAATTGCCGGCCAACGTCAGCGTATTGCTGGTATTGGTGGGATCCGAGGCATCGGTGACCGTCGCGTACAACCCCAGGTCGGCGTCGCATTTCACCGCGATGGAGAAAGAGGCGGAAGCATCCGATACCGCGCCGACCGTTTTCAGGCTATGCACCAGCAAGGTGGGCATCGTGACAGCATTGTTCGCGCCGGAGGTCACGGTGCACGCCCGTGCCGTCACCGCAATATTCAGAGGCCCCAGCCGTGAGTACATTGGAACGTCGAATTCGATCTCTTTCCCTCGGTACGTCGGCCGCAATTGCGCTATCAGTTGCGTAGGAACGCTGTAGGTGCCGGTGACAAGCGACCCGGTCGCAACCAGGTACACGTGGTGGCCGGGATCCGTAGCCCCTGCTGGAAGGAGTACCGTAGGTCCCGGGCCTATGGCCCTTACGTCAGACTTCTCCCCCCAAACGCTTCGGTAACCCGCCATTGCGTAGCCGATGCCGGGAATTCCCGTTTCATAAACAGGAAAGGTGAGCCCTTCGGCTCGGAACGTAACGCCGGGGACCAAAGTTCCCAAGGGATACGACGTTAGCGTATCGACGGCACAACCGTCGAACCAGCCATTCCGTGCGGATCCTGATGCACTTTTCGGCAGCAGACTGCCGGGGACGACAGCATCTCGTGAAGTACTGATGGAACTTGGATAGGAGGGATTGCTCGGCGCGAAAGAGGGGACACTCGCGCAGTCGGCGGCGTGCGCGGAATTTGGCAGAAATGTCGCACCTAGCGTCAGCGTGCCAAGGCATGCCATCAAATACCGACGCAAGATCGGTGTATTGATATGTTTATTGACATAACTGGTAAGAGATTTCATTGTTGTTCCAACCTGATATGTTTTTTCTTTTCAAGATTTCGTATTTAATTTTTTCGCGCTGGCGCTACTGGTACGAGAACGTAATCGTGCTGAGCGCACTCACGGTACCCGGCTTGATCGTCTCTTCCGTCTTGATATAGCGCGCTTCGAAGGGCACCTTGATGACACTAGCGGATGTCCCGGATTTACCGACCAGCCACTGATTGGTATTGCCTTTGACCGATGAATCCGGCCCAAAATTCAATGGACTGGTCGTGCCTTGCTTCATGATTTGAATGCCCACGCCAGATGCCGTCGAATTCTTTGCCAGGCTAAGGACATTGCCGGTATTCGCGGGATTGGTCGCATCCGTCAACGTTGCATAGACACTGAGGTTCGCATCGCATTGGAGTCCCAACGAAAACGGCGTCGATTTGGCGGCAGAGACATCGCCTACCGCTTTCAGGCTATACGTCACCAACTGCGGCATAACGACCGTGTTGGTCACGCCGGACGTGATCTTGCATGTTCTTGCCGTAACGGCAATGCTCAATGCGGCCAGACTTATCGGCCTCCGATTCGTCACGACAACTCCACGCTGCATGGCGGCGACAGTCAGGATTCTTTGAACCGGGACACTATAGGTTCCCGTTTCGATAGCCCCCGTTACGACCAGAGTCACCCTCTCGTTGTAACCCCAACCGGTAGAGCCTTTGGGCCCGGCCGGAAGCACCGTTGGCCCAGCCCCAATAGGGTAACGAGGTTCGTTGATATTCCCCCCTTCCACGGCATAACCTATGCCGGGAATTCCGGTTTCAAATACAGCAGCGGGGCCCCTGCCGCCCTTAAACGTCACACCCGGAACCACTTTCCCGAGCGGCGTTATGACGATTTCATCGATCCAGCAGTCTCTGTCGTCAACACCGTTAGAGCCCCATCCGACAGCCGATGACGGAAACGGAATTCCGGGGGCTACCGAATCTCTAACAGTGCTGAGCGAGGTCGGAAGTTGTGCCAATGCCTGATCAGAACCCATTGAATCCATCGAACAAGCAGCAAACGCTGATTCAGACAGAAACATGACGCCCAGGATTAGAGCGCGCGAAGTCATTTTAAATAGCATAAGAAATCCCTTTACCAGATGCGTGGCGGATCCACCAAAGTCCCCAATACCATCCGAACATCGGAATGCGCCATCGGGTGCATGTTTCCATCTCACCGTGCGGGCCGCCTGTGCGGCCAAAAAAACCATCGCATCTCTTTCAAAATCTGATTCGCACTACTGGTACGAAAACGTAATCGTGCTGCGCGCGCTGACCGAGCCAGGCTTGATGACCGGAAGGGTCTTCACATATTTGGCAACGATGGGAACGTTGAGGGTGCCGCCCGACGCCGACGTGCTGCCGACATACCATTGGTTGGTGTTTCCCTTCGCCGATGAATCCGGGCCGAGCCCCAGCGCTGTCGTTTCGCCCGGCCGGAACATTTGAATGCCCACGCCGGTCGCGGTGGAATTGCCGGATAACGTCAGTGTATTGCTGGTATTGGTCGGATTCGACGCGTCCGTGAGTGTTGCGTGCAGCCCCACATTGGGATCGCAATTCACCGTGATGGAGAGGGATGCCGATGCATTCGACACCGCGCCGACCGAATTCAGGCTGTTTAATACCAGGGTGGGCAACGCGACAGCATTGGTCGCTCCGGATGTCACCTTGCATCCACGCGTCGTCACGTTGAGCGTTCCTGCACCCGTAAAATATCCGTTCCGAGTAACACTGGTGCCATTTCCGAAGCTCGCCGTCATTCCTGACACCGCCGTTTTTGAAATGGTGTACCTTCCCGTGGCAAGGCGTCCTGTCGCAACCAAGCTGACCCGATGGTGAACAGCCTGCCAACTCGAAGATCCGGAAAATATCACCGTTTTCCCGGGCTTAGCCGGGTTCCATGGTCCGTTAGGCGCTAAACTCCAGCCCAAGGCATAGCCAATTCCAGGCACCTCTGTTTCATAGACGGGATAAGTCTGACCGCCATCCGTATAAGTCACCCCGCTAACCACTTTCCCATACGGCTCGAGCGTTATGCTTTTGATATACTTCTCATCGCATTCAGGACCATATCTTAAATCGAGAACCCATACTGAATTAGGCGTCGTCGATGGAAAGAGATTACCTGGCAGGATATTGTCCGCCGAATCACTAAGGCTGGCTGGTAAATTTACAGAAAGCCCTTCATAGACGTTTCGAACACAGCCGTGCGCGGAGTTTGGCAGAAATGTCGCAGCTAGCGTCGGGGTGCCAAGGCATGCCATCAAATACCGACGCAGGATCGGTGTATTGATATGAATATTGATATGTTTGTTGATATAGCTGGTAAGATTTTTCATCGCTGTTCCAACATGATATGTTGTTTGTATTTCGCAATTTGTTTTTCAATTGCTAATTTAATTTTTTCGCGCTGCATCAAATGCAGATGCGGCCCAGCGAGGCCAATTCCACCAACTCATCAGGGTCGATATCGTATGTCTTTGAAGATTGATGGATCCCTATGATCTCGCTGCGCGCGTAGCCCCCCACATCGCGCAGCGTCCTGCTCGTCCGAACCGCCTTCTTAGCGATTCGGCCGGTTCACCGCATAGGACGGCTTTTCTGCTCCGTCCGCGCAAGCCGCATCGATGCGCTGCAGCGGCTGCAGCCCCTTCTCCTTCTTCCGCTCCGGCAGCTTGTAGGGGACGTGGCACACCGCCGATTTGTCCTTGCCCCATTTGACGGTCAGCTCGCCCTGCGACTCCAGGCCGCGCGCGAAGATCTTGCCCATCTGGCCGACCGAGCCGACCTCTTTGCCTTGCTCGTTGAGCACGGTTGCGCCAAACGGCAGCGGCGAGCCGTCCGGCCGCCGGGACCGGATCAGGGCGGAGCGCCCGGACTCCGTGGCAAATTTCAGCAGCGGGACGGATCCCGCCAGCGGCGCCACGCGCTGGCTGGTCTCCTTGAGCTCGACATCGGTCGACAAGCCCTTCGGATCCAGCTCGATCATGTTCATATTGAACGGCGTGAGGTACGGCACGATGGCGTAGCCCCGGCTGTCCACCCGCACGCCCGACGCATTGGTCACGCGCGCACCGGCTGCTTCCGGCGCTTCGACGATCGCGAACGTCTCCGACAGCGGCTGCGACAGCGTGATCCCGCCGCTATGCGCGACCATGGCGCCGCGCGCCGACACGGAGGCCTGCTGGTAATCCGCGCCGCCGCTGACACTGGCGCTGAGCTCGGCGACGGGCGCGCGATACATCACATTGGCGCCGCCATTGGTCGTCGAGCTGCCGTCGCCGGACGCGTGATTGGCGTTCAGGCCGTAGGAGAAATTGTTGTCCAGGCCGGCCGAACCGGAGAGCGACGATTGCAGCTGGGTTTTCCCGTTGCTGTCGTGCACCATGTTGCCCGACAGCGTCACGGGGGTCTTGCGGCCCAGCGGAATCGTCACGCCGACGTAGTACTGCGTGCTCATGCCGCCGTTCGGGCTGCGCTGGCGTGTCGCCGAAACGCTGTAGGAAATATTCTTGTAGGCATTGCTGTAGCCCACCGAATAATTCACGTCCGAACCGCTGCGGTTCCAGTACGTTGCCGTGGAGGCGGTCGCGCTGAGGTTGCCGCCGCGCTCGCCCAGGCGCTGGTTGAGCGTCAGCGATGCACGATTGCGCTGCCGCCATACCGTGTCGATCGAGTTGCCGCGTTCGGCCTGCTCGCGTGCGAGCATGGCGTCATTGAGGCCGAAGTACCCGGCTGTCGAATAGCGGTAAGCCGCAATCGAAACGTTGGTGCCGGTCTGCACCACGTTCTTCGCATAGCTCACCCGCACACTGGAGCCGTCGAACCGCTTCACGCCCGGGATCAAGGTGCGTGCCTGCGTGATGTCGGCGCCCATGGCGCCGAACGAGGTGTTCAGCACGCCGCCGCCCATCACGGACACGTAGCCTTCGGCCACGGTGATGCCGCCATAGCCGGTCAGCAGGTTGGTGAAGCCGCGCTGCCAGGTGGCCTGGGTGAAGAGGGGATTCTTCGAGCTCTGCTGGTTGCGCACCGTTCCCGCCACCACGCTGTAGCGGTTGGTGCCGGGGCGCAGCGACAGCGGCACGGCCGCATACGGCACGGAGAACGAATGCACGATGCCGTCCGCTTCCGTGACGGAAACGTTCAGGTCGCCGCCGTACCCGGTCGGGTAGAGATCGTCGATTTCGAACGCGCCCGGCGCGACCGTGGTTTCGTAGAGCTTGACGCCGTTCTGCGAAATCGTGACCTTTGCATTGCTCTTGGCCACGCCACGCACCACCGGCGCGTAGCCGCGCAACGAATCCGGCAGCATCCGGTCATCCGTGTAGACGCGCACCCCGCGGAACTGGGTGGAATCGAACAGCTCGCCCGAAGTATAGGATTCGCCGATGACGAGCTGCGACGACAGCGACGGCAGGCTCCGCTGCACATAGGTTGCAACGTTCTGGTACTTTTGCCGCCCTTTGTCATCCCAGTTGTACGACCCGTCGTGACGGAAATGCCAGGCCCCCAGGTTGAAACCCGTGTTCAGGCCGAGATATCCCTGTGTCTGGGTGCTGCTGCCCTGGTTCTTGGTGCTGTAGACGTTGAGGTTGTAGCCGAGCATCCCGACGGGGACGCCCTGATCCCATTGATCCGGGCTCACGTACCCGCGCGGGTTACGCACGAGCGAAACCTGCGGAATGCTGAGCGTGAGCCGTTGTTCGCTGAAATCGAAACTGCTGCTCGCGTCCGCAATGGCTTGCCCGAGACGAACGCAGGCACCGGGCTCGGCGAGCGAGACCTTCACATGGTGAGGCAGCTTGGCGAGATTGACACCGGCCTGCTTCAGCAGCGCTTCGCTGAAGCAGGGCTGGGCATCCGCCGTGCCGGGCACGGCCTTGAACGGCACGCTGGCGCGCCCGGCCCAGTTCTGCTCGACATAAAGGTCGACGCTGTACGTGCCAGGCTGGACCACGTTGGCGCGCTGGAACTTCGACAGGTCAACGGTGCCGGCACTGTTGTTGAGAAAGCCGCCCTCGAACTCGACCTGCGCGACATGCAGCGGCTCCGGCGCCTCCGGTGTTCCGCCGTCCGCGTGCGCATTGGTCTGCCAGCCGGCCAGGCTGGTCAGCAGCAATGCGCATATTGGCCGCAGCTGCGGCATGTGACCAATATCGGAATTCGGACGCTGAATCGGCGGCATACAAAACACTCCGGGAGTGAGACTTCAGGCGATCATGGATCGGACCACGACATCGAATCCAGGGTCCGATCTTGCCGCCCGACATGCGTACGTGGCGCACGGGCGCGCAACGCTGACTTTGATGAGAGATTTCTGTGCCCCCAGCAGTGGGGCGGGTGATGACGTGCCGACCGGCCAGGCTACTGCCGCAGGTCGGTGACGACGGGCATCTGGGTATTCTTGCTGCCGCCCCAATCGTCGATGCTGTTGAACTCGACTGTCGCTGGCGCGGTGGGCATCGATTCCAGCCCCTTGACCGGGAAGGTCTGCGACGCGCCGGGCAGCACATGGCCCATGCCGGCATCGAGTGTCGTCCCACCCATCTTCAACTGGACGCTGCCAAGGCTGACGACATAAGGGGTCGGGTTGACGGTTTTCAGGACATACTGGTGCTCGCCTGCGCCCCTGGTGAGCTGCCATTTGAGCTGGGCGGGGGCTTCCTCGGCTCTGCCGGGCAGGCCGGTCGGCCGGTACATCAGTTTGATCCGTGTGCGAAAGGCGACCTGGAGCAGGTTGCGCTCATCCTCGGCGCTCGGCTTCGGGGGAACGTCCAGCACGTTGAGCCAGAACAGCGTTTCCTTGTCAGTCGCCATCGGCTCGTTGGTATGGATCACACGCAGGGTCTGGCCTTTGCCCGGCTCAACCCGGAACATGGTCGGCATGAGCGTGAACGGCACGTCGATCTTGTCCGGCGTTTCATTTTCATTGCCGTTGCCCTTGTCGATCCAGGCCTGAACCAGCGAAGGGAGCTTGCCATCGTTCGTGAGCTTGATGGTCATCTCGCGCTCTTCGGCGGGAAAGACCAGGCGGGTTCCTGACACCACGACCGTGGCATTGGCCGTTGTCGCAATCGATGCGGAAACAATCGATGCCGACGCGATCGCCATCGCGCTCAACAACTTCGGAATGCTGTGTCTCATCTTGACTGTCCTTTGAGTTATACCTCCTGTCGCAAGCCGCCGACCCGTTCAGGCCGGGCGGCTTGCAAAGCTGGTACGATCAATCCCCGGAAATCAGGGATCCGTCTTCGCGCTTAGGGATACATCAGGGTGTATTGCACGAACGAGTTCGCGGTACCCGCCGTTGCCACGCCAGTTGCCGTGTATTCGGCGGCGTAGGTCATCTTCGCGGCACCGCTGGTGGCATCGATGTCCACGATCTGCGAGTTCTGGTCGGCGCTGGCTGCACCCACCTTGATCGGCTTGAACTGATCGTTCAGCAGGCTGATTTCCACGTTGCCCGCGGCGTCGGCGCCTTGCAGCTTCAGACGGCCGGTGTCGGCGTTGACGCTCGTGCCGGGTTCGAAGGTAACCGAGACCTTGGTCGGTGCATCCTTGGCGACGCTGCAGCCCGTCAGCGCGAGGACGAACGGCGTACGGCCCGCAGTGGCGCCAGCCTTGGACAGCGCGCTGGTGCTCGCGCGCGGCAGCGCCACGGTCAGGTCGTTGGTGCCGGCGTTGATCTTGCAGGTGGAGGCGATCACGTTGCCGGTGAAGTTGATCGTGCCGTCGGCGGCTTGCGCCGAACCGGCTGCGGTCATCAGGCCAGCCGTTGCCAGGGTGATTGCCAGAATTTTCGTTTTCATTTTCAAGTTTCCTCTCGGAGGTTGTTAAAAGTAAGTTGCAAAGGTTGCTTGAAATGCGTGGCCACTCAGCAATATCGCGAGCGAACGGCTTTGCATTCATGCAAGGGTCGAGGCTGCACACTCGTTCATGAGTGATTACCTCGGTACTGAGTGGCTCACAGCCGGTACTGTGGGCGACCCGGTATCAGGGAAGCCAGCCAGAAGATGGCGGGGTGCCGCTGCGAATGCAGTTCATCAATGCTGGCTATGACTAATGTCATTGCCATACTTGATGAGATCAACATTGCTCTTTATGCCGAGCTTTCGCATGGCGCTCATCTTTTGGCAGCTGATTGTCTGCTTGCCCTTCTTGAGAAGGACTGCGATTTCACCGACGGTCAAGCCCGATATATAGAGGCGCATTACCTCGGTTTCTCGGGCCGAGAGCGGTTGTGACCGATCGATGCTGGACTGCAAGCAAGCTAGCGCCAGGCGGACCCGTGGAGAAATATATTCCCCGCCTGAAGCGCTGACATGAATGGCAGTGATTACCTCGGTTGCATCATCATGCCGACCCACGATGGCGGAGACGCCAAGGGCCAGAACAGACTTGATGATGGCGGGCTGCTTGTATCTGGTCAGTACAACAATTTTCACGTTTGGGTGAAGCCGGCGGAGGCGGGATAAATAAGACAGCCCATCGCCGGATTCTCCACCACGAATGGAGTAGTTGGTTACAACAACATCACAACTGATGTCGGACAAAGTGCTGAAGAGTTCAGCTGACGATTCACATGACGCCAGGACATTTATCGTCGGAATTGAATTTAGTGCGCATTTCAAGCCATCCAGTATCAATGGAGTGTCGTCGGCTATCACCACGTTTATATTTAATCTACGCATATTAACCATGGCCCCTTTGTTTGCTGATTGTCTGGTTATCCCCTATAGCGATGGTGGCGTGTGGAGTTGCAATATGTGTATCTTCTACGATTCTTCGTCCCAGATACATAGGACATGTACGAAATTTTCAGGGCTTAATAGGACAAGTCCTAATTTTTACAATTGTTGACACTTTTCATCCCCAGGGTCACAGGCGGGAATTCCATCAAATTTTCATCTGCGGCCCGGCATCTCCGGCGACATCAGGGCGCGCTGTGGCGCGGGTTTCGGGGTGGCAGCCAGTGTTGCGGACGCTACATAACAGCGCGCAGGTGGCCGTCTTGCCGGGCTTGTGTTTGGCCGTGCCCAACGGGCTGGTGCTTGAGCGAGGCGCCAGGATGGCTGGCAGGGCGCCCGCGGCGAGGCGTTCAGGGCGGTTCATGAGGCAAGGCCTTGTTGTGGCCGATGCGAGCCGGGAGGCGGTCAGCAAGGGCGGGAGGGCGGGGAGCGCGGTTGCCTATATGGCGGCAGCCAGGAAAACGGCAGCGCTAAAGGAGAGGGCGCGCCACGGATCGCCACGAATCACAACGAATCACCACGATCCGTTTCCAGGCAAAGGTCAAAACGACGACAGGTGACCGTAATTGACGGTCGACGGCAGCGCCATGCGCCGGATCAGCTTGCGGAGAAGAAGCGTGGGACGGCGTCTTGCTGGATGGCGGGCGATATCAGGAAGCCTTGCGCCCTGTGGCAGCCAAGCTCCTGGAGAAGCCGCCGTTGGGCTTCGGTCTCCACGCCTTCTGCCACCACGGTCAGGCCCATCTTGCGCCCAAGCTGCACCACGCTTGAAAGGGCGGCACGGAAGGCGTCGATCATGATGGCGTCCTTGACCATGGACCGGTCCAGCTTCAGCTCCGTGAAGGGCGTCGCCACCAGCCTGTAGAACGAGCTGAAACCGCTGCTGAAATCATCCTGGGCCAGGCCAAAGCCGTGCATGCGCAAGCGGCATGCGCCAGCGTAGTAGTTGCTTTCCTGCGTTTCCATGGAGTCTTCGGTCAACTCGAAGCAGATGCGCCGTGGATCGCCCTTGGCCGCTTTGACCTGCGCATGCAACCGATCGGGAAGATCCGGGTCATCCAGCAGCCTGGTCGTGAGGTTCACGGAGACGGCAATATCGTGGCCGCAGGCCTTCCAGTCTTGCTGGGCGGCGAGCGTCTGTGCCAGCATGGCCTGCAGCAAACGGTCCTCAAGCCCCTCGCGCTCGATGGCGGGCAGGAAGGCGCCGGGCAGCAGGAGCCCGAATTCCGGGTGTTCCCAACGCACCAGCGCCTCCGCGGCATGGCCCAGGTCATCGACCAGCGCGTACTTCGGCTGGAACCAGGCTTGCATTTCGCCGTTTTCCATGGCGGCGATCAGGGCGTCGCGGTGAAAATCCGGGGTGTTGCCGGGGCGGGCGGGACGGACACGCTTCACGCTCTCGCCATACGCGCCAAGCGCCGCATGCACGCCTTGCTGGGTGAGCGGCTTCGGCAACGTTGCCATCACCGCGATGCCCCGCGACTCAGCGACCTTGCGGGCGCCCACCAGTATCGGCCGCGGCGCGGTGCTGGTGATGACCAGCGCCGGTGCGAACGCGGACGTAGGCAGGCTCTGGATGATCTGGATGCCGTCAACGCCGGCCACATTGAGGCCGGTGACAACCAGGTCGAAAGGGCATTCGCCCAGGCGCTGCAAGGCTTTGGCTCCATCGGTGTAGCCTTCCACATGATGGTCGCCCTGACAGGCGAACATCTGCATGGTGGTGGAGAGATGCAGCGGAGTCTCTTCCACGACCAGGATGCGATGACGGCTCGCATTGCCCGGAACCGCGGGCTTATCGTGGGTGCGCGCGCCGCAGCCATGCAATGGCGTGCCATGGAGTTGGGCTTGATGCAGTGCGAGGGTGCTGAGAGATCCTTTCATACCGACAGGATAAAAGGATGGCAGGCATTACTAAATAGGACGAGTCTGATTCTGCAGGTCAGAGTGAAAGAAATCGACGCGTCAGCCATGCCCGGCTGGCAATTGAGGGGGCATCGGCACGGATCGTATACCATGGATATGGTCTACTTCGCACTTATAGGCGGAAAAGTGATCGAAGAGCATCATTTCGGCCGGGGTTGAAACCCCTGGCGCCGTGTGTACCAAGAACGGTACGTGGCGACGTTGCGCTGTTTGCCATTCGTACCATGGGGTCTTGTGCAATTTTCTACAAGCGTGGGCTTGATGGATGACTTTCATTTGCGTGTCATGGTGGCGGACGATCACCCAGTCACGTTGCTTGGGATTGCCCATTCGCTGCAGGGGGCCGGCGGCATTGAGGTAACCGGCACAGCCTCGAATTCCACGGAGCTGGTCGATGCGCTCGGCAAGCAGCCGTGCGACGTGCTGGTGCTCGACTATGTCATGCCGGACGGTAAGTACGGCGACGGACAAGCACTCATCTCGATGATCTTGCGGCGGTACCCCGAGGTGCGCATCGTGACCATCACCATGGTGGACGATCCCGCGGTGCTGCGCGCCATCCAGACGCTTGGCGTGACCTGCATACTGAGCAAGTCCGATGCCATGGCGCATATCGTCACCGCCGTGCATGCCGCCTATACCGGTGGGCAATACGTGTCGCCCACCGTGGCGTCCTTGCTCGAAGACCAGGAGGACCCGGGCGCCACGCGCAAGCTGAGTGCCCGGGAGGCGGAAATCGTGAGATTGTTCCGGGCGGGCTACAAGGTGGGCGAGATTGCTGCCCAGCTGCATCGTAGCAAGCAGACCATCAGCGCGCAAAAGGTTGCGGCAATGAAAAAGCTCGGGGTCACGCGCGATGCGGACCTGATCCGCTACAGCGGCAACGAGACGCAGCCGGAGCCGGAAGACGGCCAACAGGAAGCGTGACGCCGGGCTGAGCGCCTGATAGATCCAACAGAAGCAGAATGATGTCAACGTCGCCGTGAAACTGAAGCCCCTTGTCAGGCACCGCATTTCCCGCGGCCGCCGCGACTTCAATCCAGAGTTGATGAAGCGGTATCAGCTCACCCTGCTGTACGGCGGTGGTGCCGCACTATCGGCTTTCATCCTGCTGTGCTCGGTGCTGGCCGTGTGGATGGCGGCCAGTGACTACAATGCGGCCGCGCGCGCGGGCTTTCTGACGCAGCAATCCAGGCTCCTGGTCAGCATGACGGGGGCCAGCGCGGTCCTGAAGCGGGGCACGGGCTATGCGGAAGGCGTGTGGGACCGCCATGCGCTGCCGTCGCCAGCCTTGCGTGAACAGTACCTTTCCAATCATGGCCAGTTGCGGATCATTCAGGATTCGGGCCGCCGGGTCTATGCCGTGACCACCGAGGTCAGCGACGCCCGGCCCGCTGCGAGCTTCTTGCCGCTTCTGGCAATGGTGGAGAAGCAGCTCAAATCCAGTGTCGTGCTGACGCGCACGCCCGAGCTTTCCGCCAACACCTATTTCCTTTCAGTACAGGGGGATTTCCTGGCCACGCTGCTCCGGTCGGGAAGCGGCTACGCGGTACCGGTGTCCCGCCTGCCCGATGCGCTCCGATTGTTCAAGGAGGCTTGGCCAGACGTCGTCAGCCTCACGCAGGCCGCGCAGGAGCATCCCGAAGCCACGCCGGCGGACGTGATCTGGATGGCGCCGCAATTCGATCCGCTATCGGGTGAACTGGTGGTCCGCTTCGCACAGTTCCTGTTCGACAGCGATAGGAGGCCGCTCGCCGTCGTCGTTGCCAACAGGCGTCCAGGCCGGTTCCTGAATGGCCTGCAGAATCCGGTCGATGGGGGCGAGTTCGCCATTCTCGACGGGCACGGCAAGGTGCTGTTGACGCCTGACGCCGAGCGCAGCGACTTCATCAACCATGTGGCTGCCACGCATACCGCCGCGGCGCGGCCGGGCGTGCAACAGGCCTTCAGGGACGGCGTTTTCAAGATCAGTGAGCGCCTGCCAGGGACGGACTGGACCCTCGTTTATGCTTACACGCCTTACACCATCCTGGCCGGCCTGAAGTATCGCCTGCTGACGATCAGCGCCCTTGCCTTGGTGGGATGGTTGGCGTTGTGGGTCCGCATTGTCATCTACCGCCGCAAGATCCTCATTCCGGGCTACCAGCGCGCAGTGCGCCTGAAGGAGAGCCAGAAGCTCAACCGCGCGCTGATCCATACCGCACCGGTGGGCCTTAGCCTGCTTGCGCAGGCCGATGGCCGTGTGATCGTGGGCAACAACGTGATGGCGCGGTATGCCGAGCAGATTGGCGCGCCGCCGCTGAGCCAGCGCATGTGGGAGCTCTATCGGCGCGCGTCGGAGGCGCGTCCGGGCCGTCCGAACAGGAACCGGCCGTTGATCGGCCAGGAGCTGACCCTTGGGACGGACACGCAAGCCTTGACGCATCTGCTGGTGAACTTCACCCATGTCAAGTATCGCGGGGAGGCGGCGCTGCTTTGCGCGTTGCACGACATCAGCGCGCAGAAGAAGACGGAGCAAAAGCTCAGGGAGGCGCGCCAGGCTGCGGACCAGGCCAACAAGGCCAAGTCCACGTTCCTTGCCATCATGAGCCACGAGATCCGTACGCCGCTGAATGCGATGATCGGCTGCCTGGAGCTGATGGGGCGCGCGCCATTGTCTGCCGGCCAGCGGCGAAGGCTGGAGATCGTCGAGTCGTCGTCCGCTTCGCTGCTTCGTATCATCAACGACGTGCTGGACGTGTCCAAGGTGGAAGCGGGGCAGCTGACGTTCGAATCCATTCCTTTGCGTTGCGACCAGCTGCTGCAGAATGTGCGCGACACGTTCGCGCCGCTTGCGGAGGCCAAGGGCCTGGCGCTGGCTTGTGAAATCTCGCCCGGTGCCGCCGGCTACTTTCTTGGCGATCCGACCCGGATCCGGCAGGTGATTGCCAACCTGGTCAGCAACGCGATCAAGTTCACGGAATCCGGCCAAGTGGTAGTCCGCGCCGCCTTTGTGCAGGACAACGAGACATCTGTCGTGCAGTTCGAGATTGCGGATACCGGTATCGGGATAGATCCAGCCGTCGTGCCAACCCTGTTCGCGCTCTACACGCAGGCTGACAGTTCCATCCATCGACGTTACGGAGGCACCGGCCTCGGGCTGCCGCTGTGCCAGCGCATCGTGGAGGCAGCGCAAGGCCATATTTCAGTCAGCTCCACGCCGGGGCAGGGCAGCACCTTCACGGTCAGGTGGCCATTGCAACGCACGGAGGCGCCTCCCCAAGTCGCACAGGCCGGGAGAGCGGCGACAGCCAAGGCATCGGACGCCGCCAGCGCGGTGGAGTCCGGTGATGGCGAGCGGCCCATCCAGGTGCTTGTCGCGGAAGACCACCCGGCAACCCGTGCCATGCTGGCCGACCAGCTCGAGCAACTCGGCTTTGACGCGACGATTGTCGAGGATGGCGCGAAGGCATTGGAGGCGCTTGCGCAAAGGCAATACGACATCGTGCTGACGGACATCGGTATGCCGGTGATGGATGGCTATGCCTTGGCATCGGCCATCCGGCAGCAATATCCAGGCTTGCCCGTCGTAGCGATGAGCGCGCATAGCACACCGGAACAGGCGCAGCGCAGTCTGGAATCGTCCATTTCCACGGTGCTGGTCAAGCCCTTGCCGCTCGCGGTGCTGGGGCGCGTTCTGCGCTCGCATGCTGGCCGAAGCGCGCCAAAGGAATCCGATAGCGGCAAGACATTGCCCGAGTTGCCGGAATTGCCGGAATTGCCGATTACCCCGCAGATCTGTGAGGCGATGCACTCCGCCACGCGGCAGACCATGGCGGCCATGACAGATGCCTTGCGGGCGGGCAACGCCGACGCCGTACTCAATGCACTGCACTCGCTGAGCGGAGGCTTCGCACTGGTGGGAAATGCGACCCTGGCGGAACTATGCAACGGCCTGCAGCAGTTGGTCAGGAGCGAGGGGCTCGAGAGCTTCCAGGGGCTATGGCCGGCGTTCCAGCAGGAAATCGAGGATGCGCTGGGGGAGTTGAAGGCCTGACGGCGGTCATCGCGGCGGCTTGCGAATGCGGCCGCGGCAAATCGGCTCGCCACGAGCCGCGGCAGAATCCCCCTTGCGGGGATGCAGGCTAGCGCTCGGAATACAAACTCGATCATGCGTGGCTATTGCGCTACCATAGGCAGCTTTTTCATGTTCTGCAAAGAGCTGGCGGCCTAGTCGACAGACGTTTGCCGGGTCATGTTCCCCGCTCTTTCAGCGACCCACTTAAGGATACCTTTCATGTCGCTTCGCCTGTTTCTCCGACGCGCGCTGCTCTGCGCCGTCACGCTTGTTCCTGCCGCGCCGGCTCTCGCATACTTCGACTCGTTCATCCATGGCACCGTGATCGGGAGCATGAGCCAGAAGGAAGCGGCCGCACTATACAAGACGGTCAGCAAGACGCTGGACGATGGCGCCGACGGTGCGGTGGTGCCATGGACCTACCCGGCGTCGGGAAAACGCAAGCCAATCGAGGGAAATCTGACGCCGATGAACGGCAAGACCGATAAAGGCCAGTCCTGCCGCCAACTGAAGCTTCAGTTGAAACGCGCGGACCAGGAAGACAACTGGACCGGCTGGTTCTGCAAGCAGGGCGACGGGCGCTGGCGCTCGCGCAAGCTCAGCGACGGTTGAGCACCTGTCTGGCTCGGCATCCGCAATGGCGCCGTCTGGCATTTCATTGGCGGTTCGGCTGCGATTGATATCGTGGCAAATATGATGCTGGAGAAATCCGATGGATTTCGAAAGGCTTGGTGGGGAGTTGGTGCAATCCTGCTCCTTTGGGCAGCTTTCCTCTTACTGGGCCAGGCCATCAAGAGCATGGATATCGCCGTCGCCTATGCAATGTGGGGCGCCATCGGCATCCTGGGAACCGCAGTTTGCGGCCGGCTACTTTTCGGGCACCGCTTGAAGCCGCTCGGATGGATAGGGATCGCCTTTGTGATCGTGGCCGTAGTCGTTCTCTCATTGGTCGAATAGCGGCTGCGCAAATAGCGCGAGTGCGACAGCTCCAGCACATAGCGCACCGGGCGGTCCAGGGCACGCAGTCCGGTGGGCGCCCGCCAGCGGGCATGCAAATTACCTTGTGACGAGATGAATTCTCTCGCTTGCACTATCCATGGGCGTGGCGCAGGCACCAAAGCGGCGGGAAAGCAACGGGAAAAGTGGGGCAATCTCCGCAAGATGTTCTAGAACAACGAGAACGTCAACAACCGGCGCAAGACCGACGGGTTGCACTGGCCCGCCGACTCCGATGCCGAAAAAAGCCCGCTGGGGCCGGATGCGCTGGTGATGGGCCCCGATACGCCCGCCGCCGAAGCATTCCATGGCTACCACTACCGCATCGTTACGCCTGGCAAAGGCAGCGAGGCAAAATACGTGTTCCTGGCGTGCCCGGTGGCGTATGGCAAGACCGGCACGCAGACCTTCGCGCTCGACAGCAGCGGCACCTTGTACCAGCGCGATCTTGGCGCCGGCACAACCTTACGGGCCAAGGCCATGAGCGTGTTCGCGCCGGACGCAGGCTGGGAGAAGGTGGAGTAGGGCTGAAGCGGGCTCTCCTTGACCCGCTCCCTCGTGTCGGGCGAGCGCTTAAGCCGGACCGCGCCGGACCACGCCGGACCGCGCCGGACCGCGCCGGACCACAACCTGGCCCTGAACCCAGCACCGGATCCGCTTCTTCTTGCACGCGCTGCCGATCCTTGGCGCCAACGCCGGACAGGCACACTGGCCCTTGCCAGAAGAAGTGCCGATCAAGACATGCTGCGCTAAACGCGCTGCCTCGATTTTCGCGCTCAAAGTGCTCGCCGGCTGCGGCGAAACCAAATAACTTCCTTCCGCATAGCTTGTCACGTGGCGATCTAGGCACCGCATCGCGATGTGAAGTACAGCTTTCCATATCTCACGCCTAGACTGCAACTGTGTTCTATTTCGACGCACGCATGTGTGCTTCTTATGAATACAGCTTCGCCCCTACTATTCCTTCCAACAAAATCACGCGTGGCCAGTTCCAGTCCCCAAGGCTCGCTGACGCGCATTCATTGGAGCTACCGTCGTGAGAGACGAAGCAGGGAAGATAAGCGAAGTCCGCCCCCACCTTGTCGCTGGGTCGCACCCCGGACGAATCGACATCATGGCGCTGCCCGGCATCAGCGCCATCAGATTTGACACATGCTGTTCGGCCGCGCAGTTGCAATCGGACGATCAAGATTTCCGCCACCGCGATGCGCTTGGCGGTGACCCGGTTGGAAGGAGCGTCCATTGAAGCTCTACGAGAAGTTCGCCGATGATATCGAGCGGCTGATCCAGCAGGGTGTCTACCGCCATGGCGAACGATTGCCTTCCGTACGGCAGGCTAGCCAGCAGCACCGGATCAGTATCACCACGGTACTTCATGCTTACCTGCTGCTGGAAAGCCGCGGCCTGCTGGTGAGCCGGCCGCAGTCCGGTTACTTCGTCGACCTGCAGCGCGGAAGCGACGAGCGGCAAATGCAAGAATTGCGAGCCTCGAAGCCGATCGCCATGTCTGCCTCGGTGGACGTCAGCCGGCTGGTGCTTTCGACGTTGCGCTCGATCGGCGCCGGCGATGCCGTACCGCTCGGCTCACCGTACCCGGATCCCGTTATGTTCCCGTTCGAGAAGCTGAACCGGTATGCCTATATGTCGGGCCGCGAAAAGACGCTCTGGAACGTGACGAACGCGCTTCCGCCCGGCAATCCGCGCCTGGTCCGGCAGATCGCGCGCCGCTACCTTGAGAACGGCATGCCGGTCGACCCGAACGAGATCATCGTCACCGTCGGCGCGACCGAGGCGATCAATATCTGCCTTCAGGCAGTGGCAAAGCCAGGGGACGTGATTGCCGTCGAGTCGCCAACGTTCTACGCCATGCTGCACGCGATCGAGCGCATGGGCATGAAGGCGATCGAGGTGTCGACGCATCCCGAATACGGCATCGATATTGCTGCTCTGGCAGGGATCGTGAAGTCGCAGCCGATCGCAGCCTGCATGGTCATGCCCAACTTCCAGAATCCGCTTGGCTTCCAGATGCCGGATGAGCGCAAGCGGGAACTCGTCGAGTTACTGACGAGAGCGGACATTCCGGTCATCGAGAATGCCGTGTACAACGAGCTGTACTTCGGCGACACGCATCCCAGCACGTTGAAGACCTATGACCGCAAGGGCATCGTTTTGCATTGCTCGTCGTTTTCGAAGAGCCTGACGGCAGCCTATCGCATTGGCTGGGCGCTGCCAGGCCGCTACCGCGATCAGGTCGAGAAGCTCAAGTTCCTGAATACCCTGGCAACGCCGACGATTCCGCAGCTTGCCATCGCGGAGTATCTCGAGCGTGACGGCTTCGAGCATCATCTGCGGAGGATTCGCAAGGCCTACGCGCAGCAGGCCAACCTGATGCGCGCCATGGTTTCCCGCTTCTTTCCGGAGGGAACGCGCATGTCCAGCCCGGCCGGCGGCTACGTGCTCTGGATCGAGCTACCCGCGAAGGTCGACGCCATGCAGCTCTATCAGCTAGCGCTAGACCGCGGCATCACGATCGGGCCAGGGTATATGTTCTCGAACTCCGGCAGCTACCGGAATTTTATCCGCCTCAACTACAGCAGCCCGTGGTCGAGTCGGATCGAGGAAGCGGTGATCGAGGTCGGCAAGCTCGTCGCGATGTGTGCCCGCTGACGGAAGGCGGGTGGGGCGATACCGGGGTGGCCCTGCGTCCAGGGCCCTGCCGTCAGGCATCGGTCTGGCATCGATCAGCCGCCCGTGACAGGCGGAAAGAACGCGATCTCGCTGTCCTCGCGCACCACGAAGGCGCCATCGACCAGTTCCAGGTTGACAGCGGCCCGTACCGGCCGGTGGGTCTGCAACGCTTGCGCCGAGCGTGCGTCTCGCGATGCGAGCGTTTCCCTGATGCCCTCTACGGTGATCCCGGGCGCATGGATATCGACGATCTCTTGCGTGACGCCAAGATGTTCACGAATGCTGGCGAAGTACCTGATGGTGAGTTTCATGTGCGCTGTCCTGTTTTCGGTTTCTGGCTGGATGGGCGGGGGGTCAGCCCCAGCGGTTCACAGCCAGCTCGTCTCGTGCCTTGGATTCGACCCATTCCGCTGTGCCGTCGCGTCGGATCTCTTTTTTCCAGAAGGGCGCGTAGGTCTTGAGGAAATCCATCAGGAACTCGCATGCATCGAACGCTGCCTCACGATGCTGAGATGCGACGATGACAAGGACCACCGGATTGCCGAGCGCGATACGACCGATCCGATGCACGATCTTCACGGCATCCAGTCGCCACCGCGCGTTTGCCTCCTCGATGATGCTCCATAGTGCCCGTTCGGTCATCCCTGGATAGTGTTCGATCTCAAGCGCCGCAACATCGTCGGCGTCACCGAACTGGCGCACGACCCCCAGGAAATTCACAACCGCACCCACATTGGGATTGCGCATGATGGGATCGATCTGCGCTGCGAAGTCGATCGGCTGGTGCTGCACGCGCACCTCGAAGCCGGCGGCGATGGCACGCTGCGCAAAGTCCGCGCTCTCCGTGCTCTGCGCGACGTCTTCGGCGCGAGCCTCACTGCCCGTGCCGGGCGCGTCGTCGGCTGTCATCTTTGGATGGAACGTTGATGTCATTGTTGTTCTCCAGGTATCGGCTTGCTTCGTACCCACTGGTGAAGATTCAACCCCCGACGAGCGACATGCGGACAGTCGGGTAACGCTGACTCTGCCCGTTGCTGCGGGCCGTTGCGCGCAGCTCGGAATAGCGGTCGGCGCGGCCGGTCCACTGGTGACGGATCGCCTGCGCCAGCTGTGCCTCCGACGCGCTCTCCGACAGCCAGGGTTTGAGGCTGGTCCCTTGACTGGCGAACAGGCAGGTATAGAGCTGGCCGTCAGCCGAAACGCGCGCACGTGAGCACGATCCGCAGAACGGCTGCGATACGCTTGCGATGAAACCCACCTCGCCGCCGCCGTCCGTGTGACGGTAGCGGAGCGCGGTGCTCGATCCCGGCCCCGGTTCGACGGGGGTCAGGGGAAACTCGGCTTCGACCCTATCCCGGGTCTGCCGAGCCGTGAGCACCGCGGCATCGGACCAGAAGTCGGCCCCGCCGACGTCCATATATTCGATGAATCGCACCACCACGCCAGTGCCTTTGAACAGGCGCACGAGTGGGAGGATCTGGCTTTCGTTTACGCCCCGCTGCACCACCGCGTTGACCTTGACCGGCGCAAGCCCGGCGGCGGACGCGGCCTCGATGCCGTCCAGGACGCGCGACACAGGCACGTCGGCGTCGCTCATACGCCGAAATACGGCGTCTTCTACCGCGTCGAGACTGACGGTCACGCGGCTCAGGCCGGCGTCCTTGAGCGCGCGGGCCTTGGCGGCGAGCAGCGTGCCGTTTGTCGTTATCGCGATTTCCAACGGCTTGCCAGACACGGTCGTCAGCTTCGCAAGCTGCTCCACCAGTGCTTCCAGGCCGCGCCGCAGCAGTGGCTCGCCCCCGGTAATGCGGATCTTCTCGACACCGAGCGACGTGAATGCTTTTGCGATCTTGACCATCTGCGTGAACGACAGACGGTCGGCCGATGGCATGAATGCGTAGTCGGCAGGGAAGACCTCCCGTGGCATGCAGTACGTACAGCGAAAGTTGCACTGGTCGATGACCGAGAGGCGCAGATCGCGCAGCGGGCGACCGAGCCGGTCAAGCACATTGGCATCGGCATCGACGTCAGCCGATATGCGGGTGTCGGCAAAGAGGGAGGCAACGTTCTGCTTGATGGCGCTCACGATCTATCCGGTGGCATGCGAGGCGAGACTGTGGAAGGGCCGGTCTCCGGCATCTGTCTTAAGGCTTCGGGCCGGAGGGCGAGCGCGGCCGGTCTGCCAATGCGGCTGGCCTGGACTCAGCATAAGCCGGACCCGGGCGGGGTCGCGCATACAGTTCGCCGAGGATCCGAAGAGTACAGTTACGCATCGCAAAGCTCGAGAATGGCCTGCGGGAAGCGTATCGGCGCATGGCCCTTCATCGCATCCCGTGCTGTCTGCTCGGCGCCATGGCATCGATTGCCGCGTCGCAGGCCGCAGGCGTGTACTCCACGAAGCCGTCGCCACGGCAGAAGCAGAGCAGCCGGATCCCCGCCTGGCGCGCGATGTCGATCGCGAGGGTCGTGGGAGCCGAGATTGTCGCGATCATCGGGATATGGAGGCGCGCGGCCTTGCGCACAAGCTCGTAGCTGGCGCGGCTGGAAAGCAGAACGAAGCCGGCGCGCGTGTCTGCCTTGCTTCGTGCAAGCTGGCCAATCAGCTTGTCGAGTGCGTTGTGCCTGCCGACGTCCTCGAAGACCTCGAGCACGGCACCGTCCCTGGTGCACCAAGCCGCGGCATGGACGCCCCCCGTCTTGCGCATGAGCATCTGGTGCTCGGGCAACTCGCGAGTGGCGCGCCAGACGGCTTCGGTGCCGATGTCAGCCGCCGAGCCCGCGTGAAGAATGCGCGCCGGCTCCAGGTCCAGCAGCGCGATGCTCTCGATTCCGCAGACGCCGCACCCCGAACGCCCGGCGAGTGATCGCCGCCTTCCTTTCAGGATGGCGAACGCCTCCTGGGAAATTGTCAGCCTCACTTCCGCGCTGCCGGCATGGAAGAGCACTTCCATATCGAATACGTCGGAGGCGCGCTCGACAATCCCTTCGCTGAGCGAGAAGCCCAGCGCGAATACTTCCAGATGGATGGGCGTGGCCATCATCACGGCGTGCGAGATGCCGTTGAACACCAGCGCAACGGGCAGTTCTTCCGCAACGTGATCCGAGATCGGAAACTCGTCGCCGTGCCTGTGGCGTATCACCGTGCATTCGACGCTACCGGTTCGATCCATGACGGACGGGCATTGCAACATTGGGGACCCCTTGAAGGCATTAATTCAGCAGTTCAGAACATTCGTGAGTACGGCATGCCGCATGCCGTGGGCAGTCCGCGTCAAGCCTGACAGTTGGATTTATATGCGCCGCCGCGCCAAATCGCTAGAGCACAGATCCGATGGCCGCTGCTGTTGCTGCAAGCTGTATGCGAACGCCACGACTTCGGTCAGGCAGAACACAGTTTGCATGCTATCGCGATGCGCACCCGGTTTTCGGGCACAGCTCAATACGAATCGACGGAACACAGTTCTCGTGCAGCGACATTCGTTTGCATGCCCTCTCAAAACTGCACTATCGTCGTATCCAGATTTGATGCCCTCGCGCTCCGGTGTGTCTCCGGTTAGCCGGTTCGGCGTGCCCCCCTCCGGCCTCGCGCGATCCGGAAGGGCCATCTTCGATTTGAATCGCGCGGTCCTGGCTGATGCCGTGGACCCTTCCTTCCAGGTGCAAGTGAGAATCATGGAAATCTTCGATGCCTTACATCTTGCCAGGCTGCAGTTTGCCTTCACCGTTTCATTCCATATCGTCTTTCCAGCGATCAGCATCGGCATGGCGAGTTTCCTCGCCGTGCTGGAATGGCGCTGGCTGGCGACGGGGGATAGCAGCTACAAGGATATGTTCCTGTTCTGGTCGAAGGTATTCGCGGTCAGCTTCGGCATGGGCGTGGTTTCCGGCGTTGTAATGGCCTACGAGTTCGGCACGAACTGGAGCGGGTTCTCGCAGGTTGCGGGCAACATCACGGGACCGCTGCTGACGTATGAGGTACTGACGGCCTTCTTCCTCGAGGCAGGCTTTCTCGGCGTGATGTTGTTCGGTTGGCAGCGGGTGAGTGCTCGCGCGCACTTCTTCGCGACACTGATGGTTGCCTTGGGTACGCTCATTTCCACATTCTGGATCCTGGCGTCAAACAGCTTCATGCATACCCCGCAAGGATTCGCCATGGAGAACGGCCGCATTGTCCCGGTCGACTGGCTGAAGGTGGTGTTCAACCCGTCCTTTCCCTATCGCCTCGCGCACATGACAATCGCGGCGTTCATCGTGGCGGGATTCATGGTCGCCGCGTGCGGCGCCTGGCATTTGTTGCAGGGGCGGCGCGATGTGCCGGTCAAGCGCAGCTTCTCGATGGCGTTGTGGATCCTGCTGCTGGTAACACCGGTCCAGATCGTCGTGGGTGACGCGCATGGCCTCAACACGCGCGAGTATCAGCCGGCCAAGATCGCAGCGATCGAAGGTCTTTGGGAAACGGAGAAGGGCGGCACGGCGCTCAATCTGTTCGGTCTTCCCGACATGGAGTCGGAAGAGACACACTACGCGCTGAAGGTCCCTCATCTCGGCAGCCTGATCCTGACGCACAGCTGGGATGGCGAGATTCGCGGCCTGAAGGCATTTCCGCGGCAGGACCGGCCATACTCGCCGATCCTGTTCTGGACGTTCCGGATCATGGCGGGACTCGGCATGCTGATGCTGTTGACCGCGCTGCTCGGCCTGCTGCTGAGAAAGCGTGGCCGCCTCTATGAAATGCGCTGGTATCAGTGGCTCGTGCTGTGCATGGGGCCATCCGGGCTGATCGCGCTGCTGGCGGGCTGGATCACGACCGAGGTCGGCCGCCAGCCCTGGACCGTATATGGCGTGCTGCGCACGGAAGATTCCGTCTCTCCGATCAGCGCCCAGCTTGCCGGGGTTTCCTTGCTGATTTTCGTCATCGTTTACTTCCTGGTCTTCGGGATGGGCGTCTATTACATGATGAAGCTGATGACGCGCGGACCGGTGCTGAACTCGCATGCCGCCGCCTTGCTCAAGCACCCAGGATTGCGTAGTCGCGCACTGGCCGCACCCTCGGATGCGCTGGAAGGAGAATGAATCCATGTCAATCGATCTGCCCGTGATATGGGCCGCCATCATCGGCCTCGGCGTTTTTATCTATGTGATGCTGGATGGATTCGATCTTGGCATCGGCCTCCTGTTTCCATTCTTCGAAGCCAAGGGAGACCGGCAAGTGATGCTCAATACCGTCGCGCCGGTCTGGGACGGGAACGAGACCTTCCTGGTGCTCGGGGGGGCCGGGCTGTATGGCGCCTTCCCGGTCGTCTACGCAACGCTGCTGCCGGCAAACTACCTGCCGCTGATCCTGATGGTCGTCGGCCTGATCTTCCGGGGCGCGGCGTTCGAGCTGCGGGCGAAGGCAAAGCGGACGCAGCATCTGTGGGATCTCGCCTTTATTGGCGGCTCCGCGCTGGCGTCCTTCTGCCAGGGAATCGTGCTGGGTTCGCTCCTGCAGGGGATCAGGATCGTCGACGGCCGTTTTGCCGGAGGACCGTTCGACTGGCTCTCGCCATTCAGTGTGTTCTGCGGCATCGGCGTTCTCCTTACCTACGCCGCGCTGGGCTGCGGATGGCTGATCCTGAAGACGGACGGTGAACTGCAGCGCAAGATGCGGCTGCTGATGCGGCCTCTGGTGTGCGTGCTGCTGGGTGCCATCGCGATCGTCAGCCTTTGGACGGTACTGGGATTGCCGGCGGTGGCCCATCGCTGGTTCGGCAGCGGCAACCTTGGCTGGTTCCTGCCAGTGCCTGTCCTGGTGCTGGCCTGTGCATGGGGCATCTTCCGCGCAGTCCGGCTGCGGCACGAAGCGACCCCCTTTCTCCTGACGCTTGCGCTGTGCTTTCTCGGCTATAGCGGCTTGATCATCAGCATCTGGCCGAACATTCTTCCGCCGTCGCTGACGATCTGGGAAGCGTCTTCCAGCCCGTCCAGCCAGCTCTTCGCGCTGGTTGGCACCGTCATTGTGCTACCGGTCATCCTGGTCTACAACGCACTCCAATACCGGGTATTCCGGGGCAAGGTGCGCGAGGGCGATGCCGGCTATCACTGACCCATGCCAGATACCGGTCGCGCCGGCGTTCCGGTCCTTTGCCGGACTGCGTGGCCGCACCGCAGTTCGCTCCCGCTAGCCCTGGAGCATCCCCCACCCGCAGCAATGCCGGAGAAGAAGACGCCATGATTGTGAGGCCGAGACAAAACTGGTTCCTGATGCTGTTCGTCTGGAACGGTTCGGTATTGCAAACCATCATTCCCCAACTTGTTTTCATGGGGGCTGTCAGCAGCCTGGCCGTGTTTACCCATGGGAAGGTGTTTGGCGAGAAGATCCCCCTCAATACGGCGCCATTCACGCTGTTCGGCCTGGCGTTGGCCATCTTTCTCGCGTTCCGGAACAACGCGAGCTACGACCGTTTCAACGAGGCTCGCCACTTGTGGGGCAACCTGCTGATCGCATCGCGCTCGCTCACTTCGCAGATGCTCTGCTATCTGCCAGAACATCTGGAGGCGGCGGATCGCACCCGACTCGCCAATACGCTGATCGCGTTCATCTATGCGCTTAAGCATCGGTTGCGCGCGACCGACCCGACAGAGGACCTGCGCCGCTTCCTCGCCCCTGAGCAAATGGCGGCGTTGCATGGGAGGTCCTACACGCCGACGGCCTTGCTGAATGACCTTCGCCGCGGCCTCGCCCGTTGCCAGGGACAAGCCGCTGGAGCCGACACCACGCGCTGGATACTCGACACCCAGATCAACGAGTTGGGTAAGGCGCTTGGGGGATGCGAGCGGCTCGTCTCCACGCCGATTCCGTTTGCCTATAACGTGCTGCTGCATCGCACGGTCTACGCCTACTGCGTGCTGCTTCCGTTTGGCCTGGTCGACTCGACGGAGTTCTTCACGCCATTGCTATGCGTCTTCATCTCCTACACGCTGATTGCCCTGGAGGCGATCGCAAGTGAAGTCGCCGAGCCATTCGGACTAGCACCGAACGCGCTGGCGCTCGATGCCATGACGCGCAATATCGAGCGGTCGATTCTCGAGCTTTGCGATCGCGAGCTACCGGCGGAAACGGTAGCGGTCCGGCCTTATCAATTCACATAGCCGATCTTCCCGATTGGCAAGAGTCAACAGGTGCCGAGCATGCCAACGAGGTCAACCCGGTCAATCGGCTTGCGATGCCGCTTTGAGCGAACCAATCTTCAGGGAACCGTCCTGGCGCTGCGCCTCCGACGACAAAGGGGAGCCATGACCACCGCTATCCGCTTGATTGGCATTCGGGCGACGCTCGGCAAGGTCTTCCAGCAGCGTGGCCGATGGAATGAAGAACAGGCCGCCGGTGACTGCCCTGCTGAAGTCCAGCAGCCTGTCATAGTTTCCAGGCGGCCGCCCGACGAACATGTTCTCAAGCATCTGCTCCAGCGGCTTGGGCGAGCGGGCATACCCGATGAAGAACGTGCCAAACTCGCCTTTGCCTGGCTGTCCAAAAGGCATGTTGTCGCGCAGGATCTTCACCTCCTCCCCGTCTTCCTCAAGCGTGGTGAGCGAACTATGCGACGACGACGGCTTGACCGCTGCATCGAGCTCGATGTCCGACAGCTTCGTGCGGCCGATGATTCGCTCTTGCGCCTCGACGGAGAGGTTATTCCATCCAGCCATGTCATGCAGGTACTTTTGCACCATCACGTAGCTGCCCCCGGCGAACGAGGGGTCCTCATCACCAATGATCGTGAAGCGGATGGACTCGGCGCCCGTCGGGTTCTCGGTGCCATCGACAAAGCCGACCATGCTGCGCATGTCGAAGTAGCGAAAGCCATGTACTTCGTCAACCACCGACACGGCCGCGCCAAGCCGGCTCATCAACTGTGTTGCGAGCTCGAAGCACAGGTCCATCTGGTCGGCGCGAATGTGCAGGAGCAGGTCGCCCGGCGTCGCCATGGCGCGGCGATCGCCGGCACCGAATTCGCGAAAGGCGTGCAAGCTGGCGGGACGGGGTTCTCCGAACAGTCTGTCCCAGGCCTCCGAACCAAATCCGCAGACGCACGAGAGGTTGCCACCGGGGACTCGCTTTCCCACGGCACGAACGAGGGCGCCGATATCCGCGCACAATTCACGCACGGTATCCGCGCTGTTCTCGCCCGCGGACAGGACCGCGACGATGAAGATCGCGCTACGGGTGATCGGACTACATACGGCTTGCTGCTCGGGGATGATGTTTGCCATGTTGACGAGTGTCTTCCAGGACGAGTTTCAAGAATGGTGGAATGATAAATGACTGTTATGACTGTTCGCGATAGCCGGACCGCTGTCTATCCTATCATTCAAAGGTGCCTATGCTGGGTGGATGGCCCACTTGTCTCGCGGGAAGGTTAAGTTCGCCGAACGCAAGCGTTGCTGGTCACTCCGGAGGATCAAAGAGATGAACAACTTGCTCAATCGGGCTTCAAGGTGGCGCAGCCGCTGGAGCCAGTTATTTTGGCTAGTCGGGCTCTGGGCCGCCGGCGTGCTTTCAGTCGCTTTGGTCGCGGCACTCATCCGGCTCGCGATGGGGGCCATTGGATTCAGGTCTCATTGAATACAAGGATGGACCCTGTGTTCATCGATCGGCGGTGTCTGTTGACGCGTGCGGCCTGGCCAAGGCAGGCCCTTGCGTTTTAGTGGGGAGCCCGAACATGCAGGAATTTGACTTTTACATCCATCTGAAGAAGCCGACGCTGGGACTCTACGTGCTGAAGGGGGCAGGCCTGCCCGACCTCCAGGATGCAAGTCAGTGGCAGCTCGAGGGGCATGTCTGGCAGAGCGAGCTGCCGCCCGGACTCCTGAAGGAACTGCAAGCCAACGGCCACGCGTTTCAAGAGCTCGGCGGGTGAGCATGCTCGCGGTCCTGCCAAGTGGCGGAGGTAGCTACTGCCGTGAGATGGTCGACAGGCATACGCGCCGCAGGCCAGGCCATCTACCGCTCCGAACGTCCAAGCACGACGGCTGCCTCGGCGGTCAGCATGAGAAAGGTAAACGTTTCCTGAAAATACAATCGAACGGTGGCGTCGGTATGGTCAAGGTAGCCGATGGATACGTCCTGACCGATGTGCAGTTCGAAATCGCCGCCCCGCTCGGTGAGCACCATGCCGCCGTCCATCGCTGGCGCCCAGATGATGTCGCCGTCCACAAGCTGGCGAATGTCGCGTAGAACAGGATATCCGTTGTCAGTGGCCCCGCTCACGGCCGTGAATGGCTTGTCGCCCAGAAGTAGCCTGTAGGGCCCATCGACACCAGCACGGCGCAACTGGTCTACGGCCTGCGCCACCGCGGCCGGATATCCGCCGATATCGGGTGGAAGGTCCAGCGCGGCATGGCCGGCACCCTGAGAGATCCCCTGGATCCCGGCCGCCGCATAGCCTTCGAAGACAATGTGATCCTCGGCCTGTGCGAGTTTGCGCGCCGCATCTTTCAGTGGCTGCAGGTCGGGATTGTTCGACCCACGTTCGACGCCATCCATCTCCTGGCGCGACAGCGCAAACGGGACCCGTAGTTCCACCAGCGCCCGCACATCGCGTTGGACCGCTTCGATGCCGTCGCCCGGCGGTGCGATTTCCCGCAGTTGGCCAGTGCCAACCGCTGAGAATTCGAGACCCTTCGGTCCAATCAGATCGACAACACGCCGAGCGGCGAAGTAGCGTTTGAGGGTGCGAGATGCTTCCTGCTCAATCTGCTCCCAAGCACCTTCGGAGATTGGCGCCAACTGCCGATGGAGATTGTTCATTTGAAGGCTTCCTTTGACTGGCCGCTACGCATCGTATCGTCATGCCGTCTTCGTTGCATGTCTGGTGTTCGATTCTTTCAACCGCGACCTCCTGGGTGCCGGTCGAGCGCGTCGTTGCGTCGTTGCTCGAGCATTCTCAATGAACGTCACGGACCGGGCAAGAGCACAGCAAGGCTTCTGCCGCATCGTATTGTGCAAGCCGATCCCACTGTGCTCTAAACGGTGCTCGCTGCCACGCCCGGAATCAGGAACAGCGCCGCCGCACCATTCAATTTCATCCGATTTCCCTCACCGAACAGACGGAAAAGAGGGAGAGCACAGTCGACGCGCACCGATCGTTATCAACTGTATCTTTGCGCCGGCTTGGCGATCAGCTATGTTAGCCACAGGCTGATCTCACTGCGACGAAGTCGGAAACTTGCCAAGACAGGGGCAGAAGAATCAGTCAACAGCTGGATGATTCCAGTGGCCTCTCGGCCTCGCAACGCCAGAACAGCCCGGCTGCCATGCCGCATCCGATTCGAACAGTCTGAACGCTTCGACCAACAAGGATCCTCACGCCATGCCAGACCTCTGCGATATCTGTAATGCACGCCCCGCGGTTGCCCGTGTCACCGTGATGGAGAACGGCGAGCGCAGGACGCTCTCAATCTGTGACTATCACTACCGGCAGATGTTGCGGCACCAGAACATGCTGAACCCGTTCGACTCCCTGTTGAGCGGAGCAAGCGGGCTGTCCCATCTGTTTGGGGGCATGGGCGGCGAGCCTGGCGATGCGGGCTCGTTCTCCGCCGAGGTGCCGCGCGAATCCGTCGATGCCACGGACGCCTTCAGCGAGCAGACACTAGAACTGTTGCAGCGCGCGGCAGAAAAGGCGCACGAGTTGCACCGCGCCGAGCTCGACACGGAGCATCTCCTGTACGTGCTTGCCGACAACGACATTGCTGGCGCACTGCTCAAGGAGCTCAAAATATCGGCGCAGGACATCAAGACCTACATCGACGAGCACGCGCGCACTGGGGAAGCGGCCCCCGACGCGCCGCTCGACCGGATGACGATCTCGCCGCGTTTGAAGAAGGCCTTTCAGTTTGCCTTCCAGGCGTCGCATGAGCTGGGCCACTCGTACGTCGGGCCCGAGCATCTGCTGATCGGCCTTGCCGCGGTACCCGAGAGCATCGCGGGAGCCCTGCTCAAGAAGTATGGCGTGACACCGGAAGGCTTGCGCCAGAAGGTCGTCAAGGTGGTGGGCAAGGGCGCGGAGGATGGCCGCATCGAAGGCGGCACAGGCACGCCTAACCTGGACAAGTTCGGCCGCGATCTCACCGCCATGGCGCGTCAGGGCAAGCTCGATCCGGTGCTGGGCCGCGCGCAGGAAATCGAGAGCACGATCGAGGTGCTGGCCCGGCGCAAGAAGAACAATCCCGTGCTGATCGGCGAGCCGGGCGTCGGCAAGACAGCCATCGTGGAAGGACTCGCGCAGCGGATCGTCAACGGCGACGTGCCGGAGGTGCTGCGCGACAAGCGGCTCGTCGAAGTGAATATCAACGCGATGGTTGCGGGAGCGAAGTACCGCGGCGAATTCGAGGAGCGCGCGCAAAAGCTGATCGAGGAGGTCACCGCGAAGCAGGACTCGTTGATCCTGTTCGTGGACGAGTTGCACACGATCGTCGGGGCCGGTCAGGGCGGGGGCGAGGGCGGCCTCGACATCGCCAATGTGCTCAAGCCTGCGCTGGCGCGCGGCGAGCTCAGCCTGATCGGCGCAACGACACTGAATGAATACCAGAAGTACATCGAGAAGGACGCGGCACTCGAGCGGCGCTTTCAGCCGGTCCTCGTGCCGGAGCCGAGCGTCGAGCAGACCATCGTGATCCTGCGCGGCTTGCGTGACAAGCTGGAGGCACATCACCAGGTGACCTTCTCCGACGATGCTTTTGTCGCGGCGGCCGAGTTCGCGGATCGCTACATCACGTCGCGCTTCCTGCCCGACAAGGCGATCGACCTGATCGACCAGGCCGCGGCACGGGTGCGGATCGGTGCGACATCCCGTCCGGCCGCGATCCAGGAACTGGAAGCGGAAGCCGCGCAGCTCAAGCGCGAGCAGGACTATGCGTCGTCGCGCAAGCGCTTCGACGAGGCGAAGCGCTTCGAGGAGCGCATCGGCGAGAAGCAGAAGCAGCTCGACGAGGCGATGGAGGCGTGGCAGCGAAAGACAGGCTCGGAGACGCTCGAGGTGACGGTGGCAACAGTGGCCGAGGTGGTGTCTCGCCTCACTGGCATTCCGGTCGCGGAGCTCACGCAGGCAGAGCGGCAGAAGCTCCTTGCCATGGAGGCGAAGCTGCGCGAGCGGGTGGTTGGCCAGGAAGATGCGGTGGTCGCGGTGAGCGATGCGGTACGTCTGTCGCGCGCGGGCCTCGGCCAGACGCACAGGCCGATCGCGACCTTGCTGTTCCTGGGACCCACCGGCGTGGGCAAGACGGAGCTGGCGAAGGCTCTGGCCGAAACCGTATTTGGCGACGAGCAGGCGATCATCCGCATCGACATGTCCGAGTATATGGAGCGCCACGCGGTAGCGCGCCTGATCGGTGCGCCACCGGGCTACGTGGGCTACGAAGAGGGCGGCCAGCTGACCGAGCGCGTGCGGCGGCGTCCTTACAGCGTGATCCTGCTTGACGAGATCGAGAAAGCGCACCCCGACGTCTACAACGTGCTGCTGCAGGTGTTTGACGACGGGCGGCTCACCGACGGCAAAGGCCGCGTGGTCGACTTCAGCAACACGATCCTGATCGCTACCAGCAACCTCGGGGCCTCCATCATCATGGAGAACCTGGCGCGGCCCGAGGCCGCGCGCAAACCTGACAAGGCAGTCCGCGAGGCGCTGATGGACGTGCTGAAGGGGCACTTCCGTCCAGAGTTCCTGAACCGGATCGACGAGATCATCGTGTTCAACGCACTGGCCAAGGAGAATATCCGCGCGATCGTGCACATCCAGCTCGATCGCATCGTGCGTACCGCGGCAGCACAGGACATCACGCTCAGCTTTGGCGAGGCGCTCGTCGACCATCTGGTCGACGTCGGCTACCAGCCCGAGTTCGGCGCACGCGAACTGAAGCGCCAGATTCGCCAGATCATCGAAACGCGTCTCGCGAAGGAGATTCTCGGTGACGCGCTGAAGTCGGGCGACAGCGCCATGATCGACTACGACAACGACAGCGGCGACATACGGTTCGACAAGCTCCCGGCCGAGCCCAAGGCAAAGGACATCCCGCCTTCCGATGGAACCACGTCGAAGGACGCGGATCCGGATCGTCGTGCCGGATCAAGGCCGAAGAAGTCGGCCGCATAGTCGTAGACAGCGAGGCGCGTCAAATCGGCTCGATTGCGTAGCGCCACAGTTTTCATCCATGGAGTTGATCAAATGACCAATCGACGCGAAGTGCCCGGCATCAGGGAATACGACGGCCCTGCTGGCGGCTGGGGAGCGCTGCGAGCGACGGCCCAGGCCATCCGGCTGCAGATGGAAACCATCAAGGCCCCGATCACGCTGCTTCGGACCAATCAGCCCGACGGCTTTGATTGCCCGGGTTGCGCCTGGCCCGACAAGGAGCATCGCTCCAACTTCCAGTTCTGCGAGAACGGCGCGAAGGCCGTCACGTGGGAGGCGACAACCAAGCGCGTGCGCCCGGAGTTTTTTGCAAACAACACCGTGTCATCGCTGCTGCAGCGGTCGGATTTCGAGCTGGAGGACATGGGCCGGCTGACGCATCCGCTCGTGTACGACCGCGCCACGGATACATTCCGGGCTGTCGAGTGGGAGGAGGCGTTCGGCCGGATCGGGCAGATCCTGCGCAGCTTGCCGCCGGACCAGGTGGAGTTCTATACGTCCGGCAGGGCGTCGAACGAGGCCGCCTACCTGTACCAGCTCTTTGTGCGGGAGTACGGCACGAACAATTTCCCTGACTGCTCGAACATGTGTCACGAGCCGACCAGTGTCGGGCTGCCGCAATCGATCGGTATCGGCAAAGGCACGGTATCGCTTGACGACTTCGACAAGTGCGATCTCATCATCGCGATCGGCCACAACCCGGGCACGAATCATCCGCGGATGATGGGCACGCTGCACGAGGCATCACGGCGCAACGTGCCGATCATTGTCTTCAATCCGCTGCGCGAACGTGCCCTGGAGCGCTTCGCCGATCCGCAGAACTGGCTTGAGATGGCCACCTACGGCTCGACCCGGATTGCCTCGACCTATTTCCAGGTCAATGCCGGCGGCGACGCGGCCGCGCTCAAGGGCATCATGAAGTCGCTGATGGCGATGGAGGCGGAACAGGGCAACGTGCTTGACCGTGAATTCATCGCCGCGCACACGACCGGCTTCGACGCCTTCGCTGCGGATCTGGAGGCCACGACATGGGAGGACATCGAAAAGGCGAGCGGACTATTGCAAGCCGATCTCGAACAGGTGGCCATTGCCTATGCGAAGTCGAACGCCGTGATTGTCACGTACGGCATGGGCGTCACCCAGCATAACAAGGGCACGGCCAATGTCCGCCTGATCGCCGACCTGCTGCTGTTGCGGGGTAACTTCGGCAAGCCTGGCGCTGGCATATGCCCGCTGCGCGGGCACTCCAACGTCCAGGGAAACCGCACGGTCGGCATCACGGAGAAGCCGTCGGAGGACTTCCTCAAGCGGCTCGAAGGCGTCTTCGGTTTCCAGCTTCCCCGCGAACACGGCCACGACGCCGTTAATGCCATGGAAGCGATGATCCATGGATCATCGAAGGCCCTGATCTGTCTGGGCGGGAATTTCGCCGTGGCACTTCCGGATCCCGAGCAATCCTTTCCGGCGATGGCAAAGCTCGACTTGAGCGTGCACGTCGGCACCAAGCTCAATCGCACGCACCTCCTGGTGGCGAAGGAAACCTACATCTTCCCGTGCCTTGGCCGTACCGAGCTCGATGTGCAGCAGAGCGGGCCGCAATCGATCACGGTGGAAGACTCGATGTCCATGGTCCACGCATCCGCCGGCAAGCTTGCTCCCGCATCCGAGCAGTTGCGCTCGGAGCCGGCCATCGTTGCCGGCATCGCGCACGCCACCTTGCCGGACAGCAAGGTGCCATGGCTGGAGCTGATTGCCGACTACGACAAGATTCGTGACCTGATCGACAGGACCATCCCGGGGTTCGAAGCCTTCAATGAACGCATCCGCACGCCGGGCGGATTCCGCCTTCCATTGCCGCCGACCGAGCGCAAGTGGCTTACGCCCTCGGGAAAGGCCGAGTTCTCCGTGTACGGCGGCGTGCACGAGGATGCCGTGGTTCTCGGGGGTGAGAACGTGCTGCGCCTGATCACGATCCGTAGCCATGACCAGTACAACACCACGATCTACGCTCTGGATGATCGCTATCGTGGTGTGTTCGGGCGCCGCGACGTCCTGTTCATGAACGAGGCTGACCTGACGTCGCATGGGCTGGAACACGGAGACCTGGTCGACATCGAAACCATCGTCTCGGACAGGCCGCTGCGGCTCAAGAACATCACGGCGATCGCCTACAGCATCGCGCGGGGATCGGTGGCTGCTTACTATCCGGAGGCGAACGTACTGGTGCCGCTCGATTACATCGACAAGGAGAGCGGCACGCCGTCATACAAATCCATTCCCGTTCGCGTGACACGTGCGGCTGGCAATTGAAATTGACGATGGATGCGCCGGGCATAGCCTGGCGCCGATGCTATTCCTCGCCCGCCTTGTATTGCTGCTCGAGGCGGTCGAACAGCACCTTGTTCACCAGTCGCTGGCGTTCGCTGAACGATGCGACCAGCGACGGATCCTCGTCCAGCCGCCCGCTGTCGCGCAGCACGGTCAGCGCCTGCTGCATGCCGTGGACCGCGCCTTGTAGCGCCGCGTTCGCGTACAGCACGATGCCATAGCCCAGTTTGCCGAGTTCGTCGCGCGGCAGGGTCGGCGTTTTGCCGCCGATCACGACATTGATCAGTTGGGGTGTATCGAACAGCGCGGGCAGGCGCTGGATATCGGCGAGCGACTCGGTCGCCTCGATAAAGAGAACATCCGCGCCGGCCTCGACGAAACGATGGCCGCGCTCGATCGCGGCTTCGATGCCGTGCCCGGCGCAGGCGTCGGTGCGGCCCACGATCAGCAGGTTGCTGTCTTCCCGCGCATCGACGGCCGCGTGAAGCTTGCCAATCATCTCGCTGGTCGAAATCACCGCCTTTCCGGCAAAGTGGCCGCATTTCTTTGGCAGCACCTGATCCTCGATCTGGATGGCGTCGGCACCTGCGCGCTCAAGCGTGCGCACCGCGTGGCGGACGTTCAGCGCATTGCCGAAGCCCGTGTCCGCGTCCACGATCAGCGGCAGGTCAACGGCATCGCGCACGCGGGCCGTATGCTCGGCGATATCCTGCAGCCCGATAAAGGCCAGATCGGGCAGCCCGAACGACATATTGGTCACGCCTGCACCCGTCAGGTAGAGCGCCTCGAAGCCGGCGTCCTCGATGATGCGGGCACTTAGCGCGTTGAACGCGCCGGGCACCAGCAGGCCCCTGCGCTCGTCGACCTTGCGGCGCAATGCCGCGCGGCGGATGGCTGAATGAGATGACATGGCACTTACCTCTGGACTCTGAATAATGGAGACACCCTTTCAGCACAATCCATGCCAAAGGCTGGCTTTTTCATATCTCCCGACAAATCAATAACTTACGCGCGCGCTCCAGCGAATGATTCGTGCGAGAATGTTCCTTTGTTTTTTTGAAACGTTTCGCGAAACGTTTCGTGGAACATCTCACACCAGCTGGAGGAAACCTCTCGTGCCGACGCTCTCTCCATTCACTTCCGTTTCGCGGCACGACGCGCATCGGCCCGGCATCGCCCTGGTCAGCATCAGCCGCCTGCAAGCGTTGTGCGAAACCGTGGCGCCGCGCTACAGCGACCGGGCGAAGATACTTGCGGTACGAGAAGGGTATGGCGCCGCGGTCGCCGCGCTGCAGGCATACGTCGACGCGGGCACCGTGGATGTCGTGCTTGCGGCGGGCTCGAACGGGGCCTATCTGCGCGATCACCTGAGCGTGCCCGTGGTGATGGTCAAGGTAAACGGCTTTGACGTGCTCAGCGCGATCGCGCAAGCCGCTTCGGCCTGGCCGGGAGAGCGGGTCGGGCTCGTCCTGCATGAGACGGTTTCGCATGAGCTTGACGATCTGCGGGCCTGGTTGAAGGTGGATCTGCTCCAACGCGCCTATCGCTCGATCGACGAGGTACGGACCGCGGTCGCATCGCTTGCCGCGCAGGGTTGCACTGTCATCATCGGACCCGGCATGGCGTGCGACTTCGCACAGCAGGCCGGCCTCGAAAGCGTGTTCCTGTACTCCCTTGGGGCGGTCGAGGAAGCCTTCGAGCGCTCTATCGAGCTGGCAAGGGTCAGCCGGCACAAGGAGTCGAAGCGCGTGCGCTTGAACACCATCGTGGCGCACCTGCGCGATGGCGTGGCAGCGTTCGACGACGCCGGGCAGCTCGAAGCCGTCAATCCCGCCATGGTCGGCCTGCTCGGGCTGGCTGGCGACAAGGATATCCCGCGTCAACTGACGGCTGCGGTGGGGCCCTTCCTGCGCGAATCCATCAGCACCGAAGGCCCGCTGGAAGAACGGATCGCGCGCATCGGCGGGCGGGCGCTGATCGTGACCTGCCTGCCCATCGTCGAGCATGGCCTGCGTACCGGCTCGGTGGTGACGGTGCAGGACGCGCAGGCCGCGCAGCGCATCGACCGGTCATTGCGGACCACCCAGCGCCCGACGCAACTGGTCGCACGGCACAGCCTGGACGACCTGAGCGGCAGCTCCGCCGTGCTGGACAGGGTGCGGCGCCTCGCCCGTGCCGGCGCGGCGCATGACGCGACCATACTGCTGACGGGCGAGAGCGGGACAGGCAAGGAGTTGGTCGCGCAGGGCATTCACAACGCGAGCGGCCGCCGCGGCAACCCCTTCGTCGCCTTCAATTGCGCGGCCTTGCCGGAAGGCCTGATAGAGAGTGAACTGTTCGGGCATGAAGAGGGTGCGTTCACGGGCGCGCGGCGCGGAGGCAGGCCTGGATTGTTCGAGACCGCCCACACCGGGACGATTTTCCTCGATGAGATCGGGGAGATGCCGGCGGCCCTGCAAAGCCGGCTGTTGCGCGTATTGCAGGAACGCGAGGTCATGAAGCTAGGCTCTGGGCGCGCCACGCCGATCGATGTGCGCGTCATCGCGGCGACGCACCGGGACCTGCACGCCCTGGTGGCAAAGGGCCTGTTTCGCGCAGACCTTTACTTCCGGCTGAACCTGCTGCAGATCGCGCTTCCGGCGTTGCGCGAGCGGCGCAGCGATATACCGGAACTGGCGTGCCACCTGGTCAAGCGGAGCATCGCGCAATATGGCTTGCCGGACGAAGTCATGGCGCGTGCGCTGGAACTGCTGGCCCCCCTGTTCCACGGCTACGCATGGCCGGGCAACGTGCGCGAACTGGAAAATCTGCTGACCCGCGCGGCGATCTACCTTGGCGATCCCCAGGCCGGATCCATGCAGGAGATTCGCGCTGTCTTTCCCGAATTCGAGCGAATGCGCCCGGAGCCGCCGGCGCTTGGCAGCGATGCACAGCGGCCTGCGCTGACCCGCGCCGACGTACTGCTTGCGCTCGAACAAGCCGGCGGCAACCGCGCCGAAGCCAGCAGGCAACTGGGGATCGGGCGCACCACGCTGTGGCGGATGCTGAAAACGGGAGGGTAGGCGGATTCCGCGCCGGACGCGCATGCATCAAGCTCAATGCCGGGCTGACTCCGGATCGCCCGGCCATTCTCCGCCGAGCGCCCGATACAGCTGCACGGCGGCCAGCGCCTGCGCCGTTTGCGTCTGGATCAGTTCGTCCGCCCGCTGCAGCGCGCCGACGCGCGCGTCCAGCACATCCTGCAGCGTGCGCTGTCCGCCTTCGTAGAGGCGCGTGGCGTTCTGGCTGTTGCGCTGCGCGGTGGCGACCACGTCGGCTAGCCGGGCGCCGCGCTGGTCCAGGCTGCTGCGCTGGCTGTAGGCGTTATCCACTTCCTCCAGCGTGCGCAGTACCGTCTGGTTGTATTCGGCCTGCGCGGCCTGCAGGCGGGCGTCGCCAGCATCGATGCCGGCCTGGACGCGGCCCGCGGTGAAGATCGGCAACTGCACGCCAACGCCCACCAGCCCGCCGGTGCCGCTCAGCGCCGGCAGCCCGTCCACGTGCAGGCGCCCGTCCTGGCCGAGGAAAGTCAGGTAAAACCGGGGAAACCGTTCCGCCTTGGCGCTGCCGAGCCTGGCAGCCTGCGCGCGTACCAGCGCGGCCATGGCGCGCACATCCGGGCGCCGCTCGATCACGTCCGACGGCACCTGCCCGGCGGGCGGCGACGGCACGAAGAACGCGGGCGGCGGCGAAAGCGCCGCCGCGGCCTGCGGCACCTGGCCGGCGAGCACCGCAAGGCGGCGTTCCCGCATCGAGATCTGGCTCGTCAGCACCGGGCGCTGCGCCTGCAACGCGCCAAGCTGTTCGTTCACGCGGTCGACATCGTAGGACAGCGCCTGTCCGGCCGCATAGCGCGCGCGGGTATAGCTCAGCAACTGAGCGACGATCTCCGTGCTCCGGTCCAGTTGCTGCAGGCGGCGCTGCAGGCCGCGCGCCGCCAGGTAGTTCTCGGCCACGTCGGCGGCGATCACCAGGCGCGTGCCGCGCAGGCGCTCTTGCGCGCTGAGGGCAACGGCCGCTGCGGCTTGCGCGTCGCTGCGGCGGGCGCCGAAGACGTCGACCTCCCAGGCCACGGTCAGTCCGGCAAGATGGCCGTCCAGGCCGGGCGAGGTATCCGGCAGGCCCGGGGGGCTGCGCAAGTCGGCCACGCCGCGCGCCGCGCGCGCCTGCGCCGACAGCGTCGGGTAGAGCGCCGATTCCGCAACCTGCCCGATCGCGCGTGCCTCCGCCACGCGCGCCTGGGCCACGCGCAGATCGAGATTGGCCGCCAGCGCCTCGGTCACGCGCTGCGTCAGTTGCGGGTCGTTCCAGTTCTGCCACCACTGCGCCAGGTCCTGCGCCGCGGCCGGCGTGCCCTCGGCGGGGGCTTCGCTGAACGCGGCCGGCGCCGCGATACTGTCGGGCACGGCGACGTCGACCGTGGTGCAGCCGGCCAGGCCGGCCGCGGCGATGCTTGCGATGCCTGCAATGAGGCCGGCGAGGATGCCGCGTCGTGGATAGGTACTCAAGGCGGAAATCCGTTGGGTGGGCGGGCTGGAGGAAAGGCGGGCGTGGTAAGCGTGGTAAGCGTGGTAAGCGTGGTAAGTGTGGTCAGGCATGGCGGTCTATCCTTGCTGCGCCAGCATGGAGCGGAACCGTGTCAGCGCCAGGGCCAGGAAGATCCCGCCCGCGGCTGTGACGCCGAGCAACTGCGGCCACACCACATCCACGCCCGCGCCGCGGAACAGGATGGCCTGCGTGAGCGTGACGAACTGGGTGGTCGGCAGGAACTGCACCGCGTGCTGCATGGCCTGCGGCATGCTCTGCACCGGCGTGGCGGCGCCGGACAGCAGGTAGGCAACGGCATAGGTCGGCACCGCCAGCAAACCAAACTGCGGCATCGCCGGCGCGATGGTCGCCAGCCACATGCCGAGCGCCGTCACCGAGAACAGGTAGAGCGCGGTGCTCAGCGCAAAGAGCCCCATCGAACCGGTCAGCGGCACATCCAGCCACAGATGCACCACCAGCCACAGCGACAGCAGGGACGCCAGGAAGATCACCGCGCCATTGGCCAGGATCTTCGCCACCGCGATCTCGCTGGCGCGCACCGGCATCACCAGCAAGTGCTCGATGGTGCCGTGCTCGCGCTCGCGGATCACCGCCGCGCCTACCAGGATGATGGCCAGCACCGTGATATTCACCACGATCTGCATGGTCGACGTGAACCAGTGCGACTCCGTATTGGGATTGAACAGCACCGTGCTCTGCGCACGCACGGGCAGCTGCGCCTCGATGCCCCGCGCGTGCAGGAACTCAAGCGCCTCACGCGTGAAGATCTGCTGCAGGTAGCTGGCCCCCAGGCCCGCCTGGGTCATCGCGGTGGCATCGACCAGCACCTGCACCGCCGGCGTTCTTCCCGCCAGCACGTCGGCTTCGAAGCGCGGCGGGATCTCGATGGCGAAGATGTAGCGCCCCCGGTCCAGCTCCGCATCGACGGCGTGCCGGTCCACATCCACCGGCGTCTTGAAATACGGCGGCCGGATCGCATCGCGCAGGCGGCGCGAGAGCTCGGAGTGGTCGGCATCCACGATGGCCACCGATGCATTCGACACCTCGGCCTTGATGCCCTTGGCGACCGAATGCACGGCCAGCGTAAAGGCAAAGACGATCAGTGCCATCAGCGTCACATCGCTGAACAGGCTGCGCAACTCCTTGCCGCACAGCCTGGCCACGTTCTTGCACCATTGATTCATCGCGGCATCTCCCGGCTACGCTTCCTGCTTGCGCAGAAGCAGACGCGCGCCCGCCAGGTACAGCAGCGCGAAACCCAGCAAGGCCAGGTACATGGTGCCGAAGCTGCCCACGCCAAGCCCCTTGGTAAAACTGCCAAGGCTGACCAGCTGGAACCACGACGACGGAAAACCCAGGCCGATCCAGTAGCTGCTGCCCGTCAGCGTCGACACCGGATACAGCAGGCCGGAGAAGTTGACCGACGGAATCAGGCACAGGATCGCGGTGCCGAAGATGGCCGCCACCTGCGAACGCACGAAGGTCGACATCAGCAGCCCGAGCGCGGTGGCCGCCAGCACGAACAGCACGGCGCCGATCGACAAGGCGAGGAAGGATCCCTTGAGCGGCACCTGCAGCAGCACGATGGCCAGCGCCACCAGGGTCAGGTAGCTGATCATCGCCAGCCCCACGTAGGGCAGTTGCTTGCCGATCAGGTACTCGCCCACGCTGGCCGGGGAGGCGTAGAGGTTGGTGATCGACCCCATCTCCTTCTCCCGCACCACGCCGAGCGCGGTCAGCATGGTCGGGATCAGGATCAGCGCCAGCATGATGATGCCCGGCGTGATGGCGTAGATGCTGCGGAACTCCTGGTTGTAGATAAAGCGGGTCTCGATCGACACCGGCAGCGCGGCCGGGCGCTCCGGCTGCGCGCGCATCTGCGCATTGGCGTAGGCCAGCAGCACGCCACTCACATAGGCGCGCGTGGTGGCGCCCGGGAACGGGCTGGACCCGTCGACGCGGAATGCGAGCTCCGGCTGGCGCCCGGCCAGCAGGTCGCGCTCGAAGCCGGGCGGCAGCTCGACGATCAGCATATCGGCCGCGGCGCGCAGGCGCCGGTCCGCGTCCGCCTCGCTGTGCACGCCATCGGTCTGCACAAAGTAGCGCGAGCCGGAGAACTGCTCCACCAGCTCGCGGCTGGCACGGCTCTGGTCGCGGTCCAGCACGGCGAAGCGCACGTTCTCCACATCGAAGGACACGCTCCACGCCGCGGCGCACAGCAGCACGATCGGGCCAAGGATGGCGAATGCCAGCCGGAGCCGGTCGCGCGCCAGCTCCATGGCCTCGCGCCTGGCGAACGCCCAGGTCCGCGCCAGCCGCGAGCCGCCGGCATGCGCGGCTGGCCTGCCGACCGGCGCGGGGGGCGGGGCGGGTTGCGCGGGCGCAGCCGCCGCAGCCGAAGCAGCGGCGACCGCGGCGGCTGCGCCGTTCTCCGGGGTTTCCGCCTGCTCCAGGTAGCTGACGAACGCATCCTCCAGCGTCCGCGCGCCGCAGCTTTCCCGCAGCGCGTCCGGGCTGCCCACCGCCAGCACGCGGCCGCGGTGCATGAAGGAGATGCGGTCGCAGCGCGCCGCCTCGTTCATGAAGTGCGTGGAAACGAAGATCGTGACGCGCTGCTGGCGCGACAGCTGGACCAGATGGCGCCAGAACATGTCGCGCGCGCCGGGGTCCACGCCGGAGGTGGGCTCGTCGAGGATCAGCACTTCCGGATGGTGCAGGCAGGCCGCAGCCAGCTGCAGGCGCTGGCGGATGCCGAGCGACAGGGCGGCGGGCCGCGCATCGGCATGCTGGTCCAGCTCGAAATCGAGCAGGGCCTGCCCGACCGCCTTTTGCGCGCGCTCGCCCTCCATCCGGTAGAGCCTGGCATGCAGGTCCAGGTTCTGCCGTACCGTCAGTTCCTCGTACAGCGAGAACGCCTGCGACATATAGCCCACCCGCATGCGGGTACGCATATCGCCGGCGTCGATGGTCTGGCCGAGCAGGCGCGCGGTGCCGCTGGTGGCATCCAGCAGCCCGGTCAGCATCTTCATGGTGGTGGTCTTGCCGCAGCCATTGGAGCCGAGAAAGCCGAAGATCTCGCTGCGCTCGATGCGAAAGCTCACATTGTCCACGGCGGTAAAGGCACCGAAGCGCCGCGTCAGCCCCTCGGCCTCGATGGCGGGTTCGTCGCCATCCGGCGGGCGGGGCGGGATCACCAGTCCCGTGGCATCGCCGCGCCGGGCCGCCGGCAGCAGCGAGATATAGGCCTGCTCCAGGTCGCCGGTGCCCGCGCGCGCCAGCACATCGGCGGTACGGTCGCACACCAGCACCTTGCCTGCATCCATGGCCACCAGATGCTCGAAGCGCTGCGCCTCCTCGATATACGCGGTGGCAACGATCACCGTCATATTGCTGTGCTCGGCGCGCAGGTCCTCCACCAGGGTCCAGAACTGCCGCCGCGACAGCGGGTCCACCCCCGTGGTGGGCTCGTCGAGAATCAGCAGGTCCGGGTTGTGGACCAGTGCGCAGCACAGGCCCAGCTTCTGCTTCATGCCGCCCGAGAGCTTGCCCGCCGGACGGTCCGGGAAAGGCGCCAGGCCGGTGGCCGCGAGCAGGCGCTCGATGCGCTGGCGCCGCTGCGTGCCGCCCAGGCCGAACAGCCGGGCAAAGAAGTCCACGTTCTCGTAGACCGACAGCGTCGGGTACAGGTTGCGTCCCAGCCCCTGCGGCATGAACGCCACGCGCGGCAACAGCGCCTCGCGCGCTTGCCGGTCACGCAAGTCCGCGCCCAGCACGGTGGCATGGCCCTGTTGGATACGCTTGACGCCTGCAATCACGCCGAGCAGCGTCGATTTACCGACGCCATCGGGGCCGATCAGGCCGATGGTGGCATTGCCGGGCAGCGTGAGCGACACATTGTCCAGGGCCACGCTGGCGCCGTAGCGGTGCGACAAGCCATCGATCCGGATGGCCGCGGCACCGTCGGGGTGCGGACTCGGCATGGCGTCAGGCCGGCTGCGGGGGCAGCGTCAGCGCGGCGGGCCAGGGCTGCCTGGCATCCAGGCGCACAAAGCCATCGCCCGTCATGCCGGCCTTCAGTTTGGCCGCGTAGCGCTGGGCAACCTCGGGCGCCAGCTGCAGCTTGACGCGATACATCAGCTTGGCCCGCTCGGCATCGGTCTCGACATACTTGGGGGTGAACTGCGCCTCGCTGGCCACAAAGCTGACGCGGGCCGGGATCGGTTCGTCCTTCATTGCGTCCAGCACGATGCGCGCCTCGTCGCCGATAGCCAGCTTGCCGGCAGCACCCGCGGGCAGGAACACCGTGAAATACATATCGGCCAGGTTCAGCAGCGACGCCACGCGGCCGCCCGCCGGCAGCACCGTGCCGACCTCGATCACGCGATACTCCACACGCCCGGCCACCGGGGCACGGATGGTTGCCTCATCCTGCAGGATCTTCAGGCGGGCAATCTGGGCATCGGCCTCCGCGATCGCCGCGTTAGCCTCGCCAAGCGCGGCGCGCGCGCCGGTCACGCCCGCGCTCTCGCCATCCAGGCCAAGCTGCCGGCGATCGCGCTCGACGGCAGAAATCTGGCGGTCCTGGTAGAGCTTGACCGCCTCGGTCAACTCCAGCCGCGCCAACCGCTGGCGGCTCGCGCGCCCCTCGATCTCCGCCTGCGCGCGCGACGCCGCCTGCACGGCACGCTCGCGGGCTGCGGTGGCAAGGCTGAGTTGAGTCAATAATTCGGCGTCATCCTGCCGGGCCACCACGGCGCCCGCAGCCAGGGCATCGCCCTCGCGAACCGGCAGATCGATGACGCGGCCCGGATACTTCACCGCCACGTCCAGGCGGCCGATCTCCATGCGCCCATTGCTGTGGGCCACATCCGCCGGCCACGGGTCGCGCTGGCTGCCAAGCCACCACACGGCGGCTCCAATGGCGCCAGCAACGAACAATACCGCTATACCCCAGCCTGGTTTGAGTTTCATCGGCTACCTGTGCACCTGTGCGCTGAATGATGGAATGCCGCCGGGCGCGCCAGGGGGTTCAGGGTGTCGGGCAAAGGGGGGAAGGGGAGACGACAAAGACAGACCTTGATCCGCGGGGCGACGGCGTAGGGTCCAATGCTATCCGGCGGGGTGGGGCGTGGACTTGATCTAGCGCAAGTTGGTGCCGAAGGGGGCACTTTTTGGAGGGGGAGTTCTAATTAGGCGATTAAGCGATGCGCAGTACCGCCGCGCCGGCCAGGCGGCCCGCGCGCAGGTCGGCCAGCGCGGCATTGGCCTGCTCCAGCGGATAGACCGTGGTGGTGGTGCGCAGCGGCGTGGCCTGGGCGATCCGCATCAGTTCCAGCCCGTCGTCGCGCGTGAGGTTGGCCACCGACACGATCGACCGCTCCTCCCAGAGCAGGCGATAGGGGAAGGCCGGAATATCGCTCATGTGGATGCCACCGCAAACCACGGTGCCGCCCTTGGCGACGGCTTGCAGCGCCATCGGCACCAGCGCACCCACCGGCGCGTAGATCAGCGCGGCATCGAGCGGCTGCGGTGCGGGCTGGTCGCTTGGACCGGCCCAGCACGCCCCGGTGTCACGCGCGAACTGGCAGGCGGCGGTGTCGCCGGGGCGCGTGAAGGCAAAGATCTCGCGCTGCTGGGCGACGGCGATCTGCGTCACCAGGTGGGCCGCGGCGCCAAATCCGTAAATGCCGATAGACCGGACCTTGCGGGCGTCCCCCGCCATGCGCAGCGTGCGGTAGCCAATCAGGCCCGCACACAGCAAGGGCGCCGCATGCTCGTCGTCGTAGTGCTCCGGGATGGGGAAGCAAAAGCGGCTGTCGGCCACTACGTACTCGGCGTAGCCGCCGTCGCGCGTATAGCCGGTGAACTGCGGCGTATCGCACAGGTTTTCGCGACGCGCCGCGCAATAGCCGCAGTGCCCGCAGGTCTGCCCGAGCCACGGCACGCCGACCCGGTCGCCCGGGGCAAGGCCCGTCACGCCTGCGCCACAGGACTCGACCCTGCCAACGATTTCGTGTCCGGGAATGAGGGCGGCTTTCGGGTGCGCGAGTTCGCCGTCGACAATGTGCAGGTCGGTGCGGCAGACGCCGCAGGTGCTCACCGCGATACGCACTTCGCCTGGGCCGGGGTCTGGCACGGGGACGCGCGCCAGGCGCAAGGCCGGCCCGGTGCCGTCGAAAATCATGGCGCGCATCGTCTCGTGCATGGTGACGTCCTCGGCGGTGCCCAGCATTTAGCCTAGGTCACGCTGACGGTTGCCGCTTGATCCGTATCCATGGCGTACGCGAGGCGCCAGCCCCTGTGCAGAAGGTATCGGCTTGACCTGAGTCAATAGCCACGTCCAAACGCTTCCTAGACTGGATTCAGGCTCCCAAACCCAAACCTAAACCGCACAGGAATGTTATGGAATACGCCAGCATCATGGTCCACCTGGACACCAGCCCACGCGCGCTGGACCGGCTTGAAATCGCTGCCCGGCTCGCCGTGGCACGCCATGCCCGGCTGATCGGGCTGTTTGCCGGCTTTATGCCGGATGTCGCCTGGTTTTACCTGATGGAGGGTGCCGCGACCTATATCAACGAGGACCGCCAGCGGCGCAGTGAGGCGCGCGAGGCGGTGCACCGGCGCTTCCTGGCGGCAACGCAGGACCTGGGGATCGAAACCGAGTGGCGGGCAGTGGATGGCGATCCGTTGATGATGGCGCTGCGCGAAGTGCGCGAGGCCGACCTTGTGGTTGCCGGGCAATACGATCCGGCCGACCCAGACAGCTTTGTCGCGACCCAGTTCCTGGAAACCCTCATCCTCGACGGTGGCAGGCCGGTTCTTGTCATTCCATTCGCAGGCCAGTTCGCTGTCCCCGGCGCACGTGTCATGGTGGCTTGGAACGGCGGACGCGAGGCCACGCGCGCCTTGCACGACGCCATGCCCTTGATCTGCGGCGGGCAGGCCAAGGTGCTTTGCGCGCAAGGTACCGGCGCGCGGCCCGATGCGAGCCTGCCGGGCCATGCCATGGCCGCGTTGGCAAGCCATGGCGTCCAGGCAGAGTTTGAACACTGCCAGGAAGGATCGGACATCGCCATCGGGGAAACCTTGCTCTCGCGCGCGGCGGATTTTGGCGCCGATCTGGTGGTGATGGGCGCCTACGGGCGCGGCCGCCTGCGCGAGTTGGTACTGGGTGGCGTCACCAGGGCTTTGCTGGACACCATGACGGTGCCCGTCCTGATGTCACACTAGTCACATCAACTGCCGGCATGGCGCGGGCGCGATATCCGCGCCCGCGCGCACCATGGCTGCGGCCGGCTCCGCGCATGGCCGGAAGTGAGATTGACGCAGATCATGCTAACCGGCAACCACCCACCTATATTGAAGCTTGAAGCGGAACGAGGGTTCAGCGCGCCACGCCGCAGGCACTTCGTGCCGGCGGCCCATCACTTGATCTGGCGCAAGCGGCCTGCCCGATGTCATCGCATCATGGATGTGGATCCACCTTGCCGCGCCCGGGAGTCGACGATGTCCGATTTAACGAAAGAGCAGCTCTCCAGCCTCGTCGCCTTGCTGGACAGCAGAGAGCAGAGAATCCGCGGCCAGATGGACGCCGCAGCCGTTTCCCGTACTGTGTCCGCCGAGCGCGAAGCGAGCGACGACGCGGATCTCGCTGAGCATGGCACCGAGGAGCGCATGGACGATGCCGTGGCGGAACACTACCGCATGGAACTGGCCGACATAGCGGTGGCGCGCAAGCGGATCGCCAGGCTTAGCTACGGCGTGTGCGTGGACTGCGGCGAGCCCATTCCTTATCCACGCCTGCAAGCGTATCCCACGGCCAAACGCTGCACCCCGTGCCAGCGCAAGCACGAGCACATGTTCGGGGCGCCGAGCGGTATGCGATGAGCATGGGCGGGCGTTCCCGCGGGCGGGCTCGCCAGGTGAGTCCGCAATACTGCAGGCAGGCCGCGTGGGCGCTGCCCGATTCGATTTCAGGAGCCAGACATGAAAGTCCGTGAGCGTTCGAGCCAGGTCAGGCCGGCCCGTTGGGACCGGCTTCCCCAGGATCCCATCCACGATGCCTACAAGCAGCCGGAGCAGGCGCCCGCCATCGCTTCCTGTCCCGCTTGCCACGCGGTCTTCCTGAAAGGATGTTGGCAATGGCGGGCCGTGCCGCCCGGCGCCAAGGCGCTGATGTGCCCGGCCTGCCACCGCATCGCCGACCATGTGCCCGCGGCGCAGTTGACGCTGGATGGGGCGTTCCAGCGGGAGCACCGGGATGAGATTCTCGGGCTGGTGCGGCACCGCGAAGCCCTGATGAGAGAGAGTCATCCGATGGAGCGCGTCATGGCGACGCAGACTCAGGAGGATCGCATCACCATCACGACCACGGGCTTTCACCTGGCACGCGATATCGGCTCTGCCGTGCATCATGCGTATCGTGGCAAGCTGGAAATCGACTATCCCGACGCCGACGAGACCCTCTATGTTCATTGGCACCGCGCTTGAGGACCGTCATGGCGCGCATTGGGGGCCGTCCAGTCTGACAGACACCTCGCCTTACGGCGTCGATGGAAGTCGCTAGCCGGCTAGCCAGCTAGCTGGTCCCTCACCGGCAAAAGGTGATGTCATGACTTTCCAGGACAGGAACGAGGCCGCCGAGCGGCTAGCCGAAGCGCTCTCCGGGTACGGCGACGCCCATCCCCTTGTGCTGGCCATTCCACGGGGTGGCGTGCCGATGGGCAAGATACTCGCCGACCGGCTCGGCGGCGAACTGGACGTGGTCCTGGTCAGGAAGCTAGGGGCGCCATTCGACCGCGAGATGGCGGTCGGCGCGGTCGATGAAAGCGGCTGGGTCTACGTGACGCCCTACGCGGCACGAGTTGGCGCCGACTCCAGCTATCTCAACCAGGAGCGCAACGAACAGCTTGCATTGCTGCGCCGCCGCCGCAAGCAATACACGCCGGGGCGCGCCGCGCGTGCGCTGGACGGGCGCACGGTGATCGTGGTGGACGATGGGCTTGCCACGGGCGCCACCATGATTGCCGCATTGCATGCCGTGCGGCAGCAGCATCCTGCCCGGCTGGTATGCGCTGTGCCCGTGGCCGCGCCGGCTTCGCTCGCCGAGGTGCGGCGTTACGCGGACGAGGTGGTCTGCCTGCGATCGCCGGCCAATTTTTCCGCTGTCGGTGAGCATTATCGGGAGTTTCCGCAGGTTGAGGATGAGGAAGTGGTGGCTTGCCTGGAGGGCGATCCGGGGCAGCACGGGGTGGGGCGTTTGGCGGGACGGTAGTAGGGGTGGGCGTTCTGGAGGCGGTGCTTTTGGTCTTTTCCGGCTGCTGCCAGCCTCTGGCAGCCTGGCCAGTTAGGGAAAGGCGGGCGGCTAGCGCAATGTCATGGCCCATTGCCTGAGTTCGACCCCGTCAGCAAGAGGCGGAGTTCCACGCCGTCGCTGGCAGGCTGGCCAGTGCGCAGAACGTGGATACCGCTGCTTTCGGCGAGCCTGAGCATCGCCCTGTTGGTTGCCAGCGTGGTCCCGACCAGCTCCCGCGTGCCGCGTGCGCGGCAGTAGGCCACCATCTTGCCCAGCAGCAGGCTGCCGATGCCCTGGCGCTTGCAATCGGAGCGCACCGCCACGGCGAACTCAGCGCACAGGTTGTCGGGGTCGGCTACGGCCCGCACTTCGCCCAGGATGGCCGGCTGCTCGCCGGTTGCCGCGCCGACGGCGACGAATGCCATCTCACGGGCGTAATCGATCTGGGTCATGCGTGCGAGCTGGCTGTGCGGCGGCTGGCGGATCATGCAGAAGAAGCGCATGCGGATGTCATCCGGGGTCATGGCGGCAAAGAAGGCCTGGTAGGCGGGCTCGTCTTCGGGATGCACCGGGCGCAATAGCAACGGTGCGCCGTGCCACGCCACGGTCTCCTCCAGTTCCTTGGGATAGGGCCGGATGGCAAGGCGGGCAGCGCCTGGCTGCGTAGCCGCCGCCACGCCGATGCGCGTGTCCAGGGCCAGCACGCCCGCGCCGTCGGCCAGCAGCGGATTGATATCGAGTTCGGTGATTTCCGGCAGGTCGCATAGCAGTTGCGACAGCTGGATCAGGACCTGGTACAGAGCGTCATGGCGAATCGGCGGCTGGTCCCGATAGCCCGCAAGCAGCTTCGCAACGCGTGTGCGGCCGACAAGATCCCTTGCCAGGTTGACATTCAGCGGCGGCAGGGCGATGGCACGGTCGGCGATGCACTCGGCGGCGGTACCCCCGTGTCCAAACAGCACCACAGGGCCAAACACCGGATCGGTGGTCGCGCCCAGGATCAATTCGAAAGCACCCGGCCGGCTGATCATGCGCTGGACCGTGAAGCCATCCAGGCGCGCCCCGGGCCGTTCGCTGCGAATGCGGGCTTCCATGTGCTCCAGGGCCTGCCGCACCTGGCCGGCAGACTGCAGGTCCAGCGCCACGCCACCGACGTCGGACTTGTGCGTAATGTCCCGCGACAGAATCTTGGCGACAACCGGAAAGCCGACGCCTTCGGCAGCGGCGACGGCGGCATCGATGTCGGCAGCGGTCCGGGTTTCCACCACAGGGATGCCATAGGCGGTCAGGACCGTGCGGGCTTCGGGCTCAGTCAGCATCGAACGGCCGGTGGTGAGCGCGTCGCGGATGCACTGTCGCGCACGTTCGCTGTCGGGCTCGGCGCCGGCCGGAACCGATGGCGGCGTCTCCATCAGCAGTTCCTGGTTGTGGCGGTAGGCCACGGTCTGCAGGAAGCCGCGCACGGCCTGTTCCGGCGTGTCGTAGGTGGGAAGGCCCGCATGCCGGCAGATCTGGCGGGCGCGGGTCACCGAGTCGCCGCCGAGCCAGCTTGTGAAGACGGGGCGCGATACCGTCGACGGTGTGGCCGGCGCAGTTGGCGTGATGGCGCTGGTGAGGGCAATGGCGATGTCGCTGCTTGGCACGATCGCCGTGGGCGCGTGGATCATCAGGATCGCATCGCTGCCGGGGTCCGCCGCAAGTCGCTTCAAGGTGTCGACGTAACGTTCGACGGGAGCGTCCCCAACGATGTCGACGGGGTTCCCGTGCGACCAGGTGGGTGGCAAGGCCGCGTCCAGCAGCTTCAGCGTGGCGTCTCCCAGGGTGGCCAGATGGCCGCCGCCAAGAATCAAGGCATCGGTGGCCATCACGCCAGCGCCGCCGCCGTTGGTCATGATCGCCAGTCGATCGCCGGCGAGCGCTCGCGCGCGAGCGAGCGTTTCCACTGCGTCGAACATGTCTTCGGTGGTGCCCACGCGCAACATGCCGGCCCGGCGGATCGCCGCGTCGTAGATATCGTCGGCGCCTGCCAGGGCACCGGTATGCGAGGTTGCCGCTTTCGCGCCTTCTGGCACCCGGCCGGCCTTGATGATCAGCACTGGCTTGTTGCGGGCAGCCGCGCGCGCGGCGGACATGAACTTGCGCCCGGACCTGACCGCTTCCACATAGAGCAGGATCGCCTGGGTGCCCGGGTCGCTGCCGAGATAGTCGAGCACGTCCGCCACGTCGACGTCGGCGCTGTCCCCGAGCGAGACGAAGTGAGAAAAGCCGATTTGGCGCGATCTTGCCCAGTCCAGCACCGCCGTGGTCAGGGCGCCGGACTGCGAGACGAAGGCCAGCTTGCCGGGCAGGGGGGGCGCGTGCGCAAAGCTGGCGTTCAACCCCAGGCCTGGCACGAGCAGCCCCACGCAGTTGGGACCAAGGATGCGCAGCAGATATGGCCTGGCGGCGCCAAGCATTGCATCCTGCTGGGTTTGCCCGTCCGCGCCATCCGCTCGCGCCATGCCCGCGGTAAGGACCACGGCGGCCAGGGTGCCACGTTTGCCCAGTTCGGCAATCAGGCCCGGCACCGTATCGGGCGGCGTGCAGATCACTGCCAGTTCGGGCGCATCGGGCAGCGCGGCGACGCAGCGATAGCAAGGCCGACCTTCCAGCGCACGGTACTTTGGGTTCACCGCATACACCGGGCCGGCGAAGCCGCTGGCACGGAGGTTGGCAAACACGGTGGCCCCTACGCTGTGCGGTCGTGCGGACGCGCCGATCACCGCGACCGAGCGCGGATGAAACAGATGTTCCAGGTTACGAATACTCATCGTGCTCGGGGTCGTCGGGGTGGGAGGGGGCGCCAGTTCCGTATCCGGCTGCGAGGCGGGCTGCAAGGCGGGCTGCGCGTCAGGCCGGATGCGCCATCGCGTGGACGCCAATATGCCAGCATTGTTCAGCTTGGGGGCATCGGTCTTGATGCAGGACAAGGATGCTGCCGATCGGGCAGCAGAGGTATCAATGGACCGGGATTTCCAAAGCCTCTACTACTTGGCACCTGGCGCTGCGGGCCAGCCCCCGGCCCCCCCACGATCTCTCTCTGCCGGGCAACACCGCGCTTGATCTGGGACAAGATGCGGCAGGCGCGCTGTGCCACCATGAAGTGGCGGTCCGCTCCTCATGCGGGCCCTTCACTCCAAGGAGGCGACAATGAGCAATCTCAGGATTCACGATCCGCTGTCGATCGAACCGGTTGGGGACATGCTGCAAGGCATGTTGCGCGCGTTTCGCGGCAACTATGAAGGAGGATTCGCGTTCAAGGTCGATGTGACCGAGTCTGACAAGGCCTACAACGTGGTCGCCGAGATTCCCGGCGCCAGGAAGGAAGATATCGAGGTGTCCGTCGATCGCGGCACGGTGATGATCTCGGCCAAGGTGGAAAAGTCTTCCGAGCAGAAGGAAGGCGAACGTGTGATCCGGCGTGAGCGCTACAGTGGCTCGATGCAACGCGCCTTTACCCTGGACAGTTCCGTGGACGAAAGCAAGGTGGATGCCAGCTACGAGAACGGTGTCCTTCGGGTGGTACTGCCCAAGAAAGAAGCCTCGCCGCAACAGCGTGTGACGATCCGCTGACATGGTGTTTTCCGGGGCCGCCCACGGGCGTTAATACAGCCAACGCAGCCGATGCAGCCGATGCACAGAGCACATCATGGACCACCGGACCGTGCTGGTCGCGCTCGGCGTGGATCCCGACTGCGCATCCACGGCACTTCGTGGCGCATGTCGAGCCGGCTGCGAGCGCCCCCCGCGGCAATGGATCGAGCGAGAGTTGCTGCGGGATCCTGAGGCTGACCGGTGAACGGGGCGTCGACGCGGCCACATTGAGGCACCGGGCATGCAAGGGACCTTTGAGGCCGCGTTGCGTGTGCTCAAGCCGGGAGGCACGCTTATTCCTAGCCCTCCAGCACGTAGCTCCCGGGGGCGTCGGCGAGCGCGCCGTGCGCCGCGTCGCGCGCGGGGACCCGTCCAGTGGAGTGCGACGCCAGCCAGCCCTGCCAGCAGGGCCACCAGGATCCCTTATGCCGTTGCGCAGTCGAGAGGTAGCGTTCGGGGCTGCCATAGGTTGCCTGCGCCGCGCGCGTTTCCACCCGGTATCGGCGGCCGGGATGCGAAGGGTCGGCCACGATGCCGGCATTGTGGCCGCCCGAGGTCAGCAGGAACGTCAACGGCGCCGACGTCAGCAAATGCAGCTTGTAGACCGAGCGCCAGGGCGAGACATGGTCATGCTCCGTGCCGACCGCGAAGATCGGCATGCCGATGTCCGACAGGGCGACGGGGCGGCCATCCACGCAATAGCGTCCTTCCGCCAGGTCGTTGTTGAGGAACAGCTTGTGCAGGCACTCCGAATGCATGCGAAAGGGCAGGCGGGTGACGTCCCGGTTCCACGACACCAGGTCGTTCGGGCGCAGCCGCTTGCCGAGCAGGTACTCGCTCATCATGCGGGACCAGACCAGGTCGCGCGAATGCAGCATCTGGAAAGCGGCTGCCATCTGGGGACCGTCCAGGTAACCTTGCTGGCGCATCATCGCGTCCAGCGTGGACAAGGCGCTGCTGTCGATGAACAGGCCGAGTTCTCCTGGCTCGGTGAAGTCCGTTTCGCTGGCGAACAAGGTCAGGCTTTGCAGGGGCAAGCCACTGTCGTCGCGGCTAAGCGCCGCTGCGCAGATCGACAGCAGCGTGCCGCCCAGGCAATAGCCGGCGGCGTGGATGCGCGTATCGGGGTAGCGCTCCTGCACCGCGTGCAAGGCGGCCCGCACGCCGAGGCGCAGGTAATCGTCAAGCCCGAGGTCGCGCGCATCGGCACCCGGGTTCTTCCACGAGATCATGAAGACCGTGTGGCCTTGCTCGACCAGGAAGCGCACCATCGAGTCACGCGGCTGCAAGTCCAGGATGTAGTACTTCATGATCCAGGAGGGCACGATCAGCACTGGCTCCCGCCATACCTCGGCGCTGGCTGGCGCGTACTGGATCAGCTCGATCAGGGCATTGCGGAACACCACCTTGCCGGGCGTAACGGCGACATCCCGTCCTACCTTGAAGGTGGGCGGGCGACGCAGCTTCGGGTCGCGCGACAGGTCCGCCACCACGTCCTGCATATCGTGCAGCCAGTGCTGGGCCCCGTTGAGGAAATTGCCGCCGGCGCTGGCAGCCGTGGCCTGCAGCACCACGGGATTCAGCCACCAGGCATTGCCGGGCGAGCAGGTATCGAGCATCTGCCGCGCGCAGAACGACACGATCCGCTCATGGTGCGGGGATACGCCACGCAGCCCATGCGTCAGCGACGCCCATAGCGCCTCGTTGTTGTGAAAGGCATCGCGCCAGAAGCGGAAAGGCCACTGCGACCAGGCGGGGTCGGCGAAACGCAGGTCGGACGGCGGCGCCGTCGCGCCGGGCGCTGGTTGCGCAGTGGCCGGACCAGGCCACATGCCGCCCGTCGCGGCAATCATTGCGCTTATCCACTCTCCCAGGGACGTGTCGACCTTGCCAGGGGAGACGGCCAGGTGCAATGCCCAGTCCAGTCCGGCCAGCCAGAACGAGGCAAGCGACATGCCTTGCGTCGCGCAGGCCAGCGTAGAGCGCACTTGCTCGTCGAGCTGGTCCGGTACAGCCTCGATGGGAGCGCAGCCGCATTCCGCCTCGGGTGCAGCGGCAGGTTCACGGGTTGGCATCGGTGCGTTCATTGCATGTGCTGCCCGCCATGGATGGCGATATAGGCGCCGGTGACAAGTGCTGCGTCATCGGAGCACAGGAAGGTAACCGGCGCCGCGACCACTGCCGGGCGCCCCAAGCCTGCCGACAGGGGCCACCGGCGCAGGCCGGCAGGATCAGTCGGGGTTTCCGCCTGAGGCCGGGCAGGTCTTGACGCCGAGCAGGCTGTAGAGGGGACAGATGCGGACGAGCCCTGTCAGGACCGGGATCACGCCGATCCATCCCCACACGCCGATCGTGCCGGTGACGGCAAGGCCGATCAGGGCCAGGCCGACAACGATCCTGAGCGTGCGGTCAACCGCACCGATATTGGTTTGCACAGCGTCCTCCTTTCGATAGCCCGTTAAATGCAGGTGCGGCGTTGCCGGGTTCGTTTCGCGATCCGGCGGCTGCACGAGCCCAATATAGCCGGATGGCTGCCGGTGGCCTTGATCTATGGCAACTTTGACGCGTACTAGTACTAGTGCTGGATTGCACGCAACTCCGGTGTCACCGGCCGCGCCACAGGCGAGATTGATCTGCGTCAAAGGCCACCAGGCGCCCGACACTAGACTGAGTACACGGCACCAGCATGCCTTGATGCCCCTGCGCAGCACACGGCCAAGAAAGCAAGAACATGGTGCCCGGTATCCTCAAACTCGCCTACAAGCAGCTGGTCAACGACCGGGCCAAATTCACCGGCTTGCTGGTCGGGATCACATTCAAGACCGGGCTCGGCACCAATATCCTGCTGATGACCGTGATCAGCTTTATCGTCGGGCTGTCGATCTCCGGGCAGACGTTCTACACCTTTATCCTCGAGAACCTGGAGAAGTTCGGCGCACTCAAGGCCATCGGCGCCAAGGGGCACGAACTGGTGGCGATGATCGTGTTCCAGGCGGCTTTCACCGCGTACGGCCTGGGCATTGGGCTGTGCGCCATCCTGATCAGCCTGGCGCGGCTGCGTATCCCCGACTACGCCGCCATGATCACGTTCTATAACCTGGGCCTCGCGCTGGTGATGGTGATCGTGATCGCTGCGGTGTCCGGTTATATCGGAGTGCGCAAGGTGCTGCGCATCGAACCCTTCGATATCTTCCGGGGGTAAGCATGCCGCGCGTTGCCATTGCCGCAAAGGCGCTGGACAAATGGTTTGGCGAAGGCGAGGCCCGGACCAATGCGCTCAGGCAGGTCACCTTCGAGGCGTACTTCGGCGAGATCCTGTTTATCGTAGGCCCATCCGGCAGTGGCAAGACCACGCTGCTGAGCGTGATCTCCGGCATCCTGCGCCCGGACGGTGGCGAGGTGGTGATCGACGGCACCAGTATCTGGCAGATGGACAACGATGCGCTGGCGGCTTTCCGCCTCGCCAGGATCGGCTTCGTGTTCCAGGACTTCCACCTGTTTGGGCGCCTGACCACGCTGGAAAACGTGGCGATCCCGCTGATTCTCAAAGGCCGCGACTGGAACGATGCGCTGAACGAAGCCAAGCGCTACCTGGAGATCGTCGGGCTTGCCAACCGCGCCCAGTTGCCGCCGATCAAGCTCAGCGGCGGCGAGCAGCAGCGCGTCGCCATCGCCCGTGCCATTGTCAGCCAGCCCGACATCCTGATTCTCGACGAGCCCACGGCCTCGCTGGACGGCGACACCGGCCACGCCATCATGGAGTTCGTCAAGGTGCATATCCTCAACGACAAGCGCTGCATCGTGATCGTCACCCACGATGCCCGCATCTTCGACATGGCCACCCGCATCCTCGATATGGAAGATGGCAAGCTCAAGGGCATCGAGCGGGGAGAGCACAGATCCAGTCCACCACCGAGCTGGCGGCCCTGGTGCGCAAGCAGGTGGAGATCACGCGCGCGCAGGTGCAGGCCGGCACGACAGCACACGCCAGCGAACTGAGCCTGGCGGTGCAGCTTGCCGCGCTGGAGGCGACGCTGCCGCCGTTGCGGCAAAAGCTGGAGCAGGCCGATCATCTGGAGGCGACCCTGTCTGGCCATTACCCTGCCGAGGGCGAACCGGTTGCCGTGACGCTGGAGACCCTGCGCTTGCCGGCGGACATTCCCCGGCTGCTGCCGGCGGAACTGGTCCGGCGCCGTCCCGATGTGCTGCTGGCCGAAGCGCAGCTCCACGTCGCCAGCGCCGAGGTGGGCGTGGCCACCGCCGCCATGTTTCCCGCCATTACCCTGAGTGCTGGCTATGGCCGCGAGAGCTTGCAGACCGGGACGCTGTTTGGCGGCGGCAGCGCAGTCTGGAGCCTGGGGGCGGGCCTCACAGCGCCGCTGTTCCATGGCGGCGAACTGTACTACCGGCAGCAAGCCGCCCTGGCGCAGATGGACGCGGCGCAGGCCGGCTACCGTCAGGTGGTGCTGGCTGCGTTTGGACAGGTGGCAGACGCATTGCGTGCCCTGGACCACGATGGTGAGCTGGTCGAGGCCACGCGGCATGCGCGGGATCTCGCCCATGAGGCCTTGCAGGAGGTCCAGGCCAACTTCCAGGCCGGCACCGCCGGCTACTTGCAGGTACTGGTGGCGGATGCACAGTTTCACCAGGCCGATATCGGCTACCTGCAAGCCAGGACCCAGCGGCTGCAGGACACCGTGGCCTTGTTCCTGGCGCTGGGCGGGGGCTGGGACGCCAGCACCTAGTGTCCAGGCAGGGCAGGCGCTCAGGACTACCGTTTCGTGATGGCGCCATTCAGCCAATGTCATCCTCCGACAGCGCCTCGTAGCCAGCCACCACATCGAACAGTTCCTCGTCGATCGCGCTTTGCCGCTCGCTGTGAAACCGGCCGCGAAGGCTGGCGAGCAGTTCGTCGATGTTCTTGTCGGCCCGCTCCATCGCAGCCAGGCGGCTGGCGTTCTCGCTCGCCAGCGATTCGGCGCAGGCGCTGAACAGCGAGATAAAAAGGTGCTCGCGGATCAGCGCGCGCATCGTGGCAGTGCCGCCCCCGATCACTTCCGGCGGATTCGGCGTTGGCCAGCGCTGTGCCAGCAACCCGGCCAGCCATTGCGCGTCAAGCGGCAACAGGCGCTGCTCCACGGGCTGGAAGAGGGCGCCCGGCCTTGGCTGATTGTAGAAGACGTAGATCCGAGGCTGCGCGGCCTGGCTCGGGTGTGTTTCCGTATCGAGCTGCAGCCGGTCGACCAGCGGGGCAATGGCCTCGACCGAGCCGGGCACCGCATAGGTGCCGGCCACGCTCACGCCGGCGCTGGCCAGGCGAGCCCGCACCCGCTCGCCGACGGCCCAGACCTCTCGCTTTCCGGGCATGGCCAGGAGCGTTTTGAGCGCATGGTCGACGATCACCTCGTTGAACTGGCCCACCAGCCCCTGGTCGGAGCCGAACACGATGGCGCCGACCGCTCCCGTTGAGGCAGGCTTGCTTTGCCCCGGCGTTAGACCGGCGGGCGCCAGCGTGCGCAGGCATGCCCAAAGACCAAGGCTCACCGCGCGGCGGTAGTCGCCCAGCGCCAGCACGGACTGTTCGTACTGGCTGATGCTGGAGGCGGCCAGCGCGCGCATGGTGCGAACAACGGCTTGCAGATCCGTGGCGCTGCCGATCTGGTGCCGCAGCGTGGCGGCCGAGTCGCTCATTGCCTCCACCCCTCTGCCGGAGAGCGTGCCTGCGCTTCGAGCCCGGCCTCGCTATTGGTACCGGTATCGGCACCGGCCTGGAACTGCGCAAGGGCGGCGCGGACGAGCGCGGTCACTGCCTGGCCATCCGCCTCGTCCGGCTTGCCCGCGGCCTCGAAGCGGGCGGTTATCGCCGGTGGGATGCTCGCCGCCGCGGCGCGCACTGCTAGCTGCGCGTCCTGCATCCGGTCCAGCGGCACGGCATCGAACAGCCGCGCGGTCAGCGCGCTCAGGATGGCGATCTGCGCAGGCACCGGGACCGGGTCCGATTCGGGCTGCATCAGGCAGGCGCGAATGCGCTGGCCGTGCGCGATGGACTGGCGGCTGTCATCATCGAGCCTGGCGCCGAAACGAGAAAACGTCTCGAGTTCCTCGAACTGCGCGTAGGCGAGCTTGAGATCGCCGGCCACCGCGCGAAAGCTGCCCCGCTGCGCCTTGCCGCCCACGCGCGACACCGACTTGCCGACATCCACCGCGGGCAGCACGCCAAGCGCGAACAGCGTAGGCGACAGATAGACCTGGCCGTCGGTGATCGAGATCAGGTTGGTCGGGATGTAAGCCGACATGTCTTGCGCCTCGGTCTCGATGATCGGCAGCGCGGTAATGGAGCCACCACCGCGCTCGGCGGCGAGGTGCGTGGCCCGCTCCAGCAGCCGCGAATGGATATAAAAGATGTCCCCCGGGAAAGCCTCGCGGCCGGGCGGGCGGCGCAGCAGCAGCGAAAGCTCGCGGTAGGCGCGGGCGTGCTGGGTGAGGTCGTCGTAGACGATCAGCACGTCCCGCCCGGCCTCCATGAAGTGCTCGGCGATGCTGGTGGCGGCATACGGTGCGATATAGGCCAGCCCCGGTGGCTGGTTGCCTTCGGTGACGACCACGACGGTATAGTCCATCGCCCCCTTGGCGCGCAGGGTCGCCACCGCCTTGGCAACGGCCGAGGCGCGCTGGCCGATGGCGCAATACACGCACACGACGTCCTGGCCGCGCTGGTTCAGGATGGTATCGATGGCGATGGCGGTCTTGCCGGTCTGGCGGTCCCCCAGGATCAGCTCGCGCTGGCCTCGCCCGATGGGAATCAGCGCATCGATGACTTTCACGCCGGTCTGCAGCGGCACCGTGACCGCCGCGCGCTCCATGATGGGCGCGGCCGGGCGCTCGATCGGCAACCGCGCGCTGGCCGCGAGCGGCCCGAGGCCATCGAGCGGGCGGCCGAGCGGATCGATCACGCGCCCGAGCAGCATCTTGCCCACGGCCACGTCCATCACGCGGCCCGTGCGCTCGACCTGGTCGCCGGCCCGCAGCCTCCAGTAGTCGTCGAGCAGCACCACGCCGACCTCGTCTTCATCGACATTGAATGCAATGCCGTACACGTCGCCGGGAAAGCGCACCAGCTCGTCATAGCCGATGCCAGGCAGGCCGCGGACTTGCGCGACGCCCGTGGCCACGCTGACGATCGTACCCACCTCCTGCGCCGCTAGTGCCGGCACGAAGCGGCTGCGCGCCTCGCCCATGGCGGCGAACGCCCGTTCGATGGCGGTTTGCGGCGGGGTAAGCGCGACGGTCATGGCTGGCTGGCCTCGGGCTTTGGCACTGGCTTCGGCGCGGGCTGCGGCACGGATTCCGGCTCGGGCCCGGCATGCATCACCGCGTTCTCCGGGCTCAGCAGCTCGCTCACGGCATGCTCCAGCGAGCCGAGATAGCCATCGATGCTCCACGCCAGCTTCTGGCCGCCGACGATGAGTTCGATGCCGCTCACCAGTTCCGGAGCCGTGTCGAACTGCAAGGGGATGGCAGTGCCCAGGATGTCATCCACCGCCGCCTGGATGGCGGCGCGCTGTGCGGCAGGCAGCGCGAACGCACCGCGCACCACCGCGTGCGCCGCCGGCTGCCCGAACGCGGCCGCAAGACTGGCTCTCGCCGGCTCGTCGAGCGCACGCAGACGGCGGATGAAGACGTCGGCCACGCGTTCTTCCAGGCTCGCCGAGGCCAGGTCCGCGAGCGCCCGGCGCGCGATGGCAAACACCTCGCGCCGCGCCAGGTCGCCAAGCGCCTGCGTCAGTTGCCCGGCTTCGCTGCGCAGCGCGTCCTGCCGTTTTGCGGCAAGCGCGTCCGCAGCCTGGCGCGCTGCTTCCAGCCACTGCCGGCGCTGCGTCTCGGCATCGCCAGCCGCCTGTGCCAGCAGCGCAGCGCGCTCGCGCTCGAACGCATCGGTCTTCTGCTGGAACGCCTCGCCTTGCTTGCGCGCCTCGGCCTCCCTGGCGCAGGCGTCGGCGATCTGCCTGGCGATCCTGCCTTCGCGGGCGTCGATGGCGTCAAGCACTGGCTGGTAAAGAAAGCGCTTCAGCAGCCAGACGAGGATGACGAAGTTGAGCGCCTGCGCGCCCACGGTGAACCAGTCGATCAGCATGGCTTACCTGGCCACCGCGCGGGCGATGGCGGCGTTCCAGAAGGGGTTGGCAAAGATCAGGATCATCGAGACGACGAAGCAGTAGATCGCCGTCGACTCGATCATCGCCAGGCCGACGAAGAGCGTGCGCGTGATCGTGGCCGATGCATCGGGCTGCTGCGCCAGCGACGTCAGCGCCGTCGCTACCGCCCGGCCTTCCGCGAGCGCGGGCCCCATGCAGCCGAAGCCGGTGCAAAGGCCGGCCATGGCGATCGATGCCACCGCGATGATTGTCAGGCTGTCCATGGGATGGTTCCTTGGTCGGGTTCAGGGTGTCTTTTCGATCGGCAGGCCTGGCTCCGCCTTGCCGTCATGCGTGGCCGCCGCGAGATAGACCGCGGCCAGGATGCTGAAGATATAAGCCTGCACCATGCCGGTAAGCAGGCCGAGCGCGGTCATCACGATGGGAAACAGGAACGGCGTGATCGTCACCAGGATGGCGATGATCATGGCTCCGCTCATCATGTTGCCGAACAGGCGAACAGCCAGCGCCAGCGTGCGCGACAGTTCGCTGATGATGTTGAACGGCAGCATCATCAAGGTCGGCTCGAGGTAGGACTTCAGGTAGCCGCGCAGCCCCTGGTCGCGGATGCCGTACAGCGGCACCGCCACGAACACGCACAACGCCAGCGCCAGCGTGGTCGACAGCGATCCGGTGGGCGGCTCGTAGCCGGGAACGATGGTAAACAGGCTGGCCGCGGCGACGAACAGGAACAGGGTGCCCAGGAAACCGAGATACTTGTGCGGCTGGCGCAGGCCGACTTCCGCGATTTGCTGCGCGATCCCGGTCACGATGATTTCAAGCAGGTTCTGCCAGCGCGAGCGGCGGTGGCCCAACGAGAGCCGGCGCGTGACCAGCCAGGAGCCCAGGGTCAGCACCCCCATCAGCACCCAGGTGAAAAGGATCGTGCCGTTGAGCTTGACGAAGCCGTGCTGCCAGAAGATCCACTGGTCAGGGCTGAGGCGCATGGCCCGTCTCCCGAGGCGCCGGGGCGCGGCGGTGGTCCGCCCATCGCGCCGTCATCCATGTCACCGCCACGCGCGCCACCGCGAAACCAGCCAGGCAGGCAGCCATCCGCTCCCATTGCCCCGCGCCGACGGCGTAGAAGCCGAGCAGCGTGACGCCCATGCGCAGCAGCAGGCTGCCCAGCAGCCATAGGGCCGACTGACCGGATGAAAGCGTCCGGCGGACCGTCCACCACAGGCCGCCGAAAAAAAAGCCACCAAGTGCACCACCCGCGAGGGCCGCAAGCAGCAATGCCGCCACGTCATGTATCCGCATCGTCTTTCTCCTCCTGGTCCTGGCCTTGGTCTCGCCGCATGGCGCGGTCCTCCTTGGCGACCCAGTGCCACGCATTGAAGCAGCCGAGCACCAGGCCGGCCACCAGCAGCGCCAGCGTCCATGCGTGCCGGCCGGGATAGTGCTTGTCCAGCCAGATGCCCAGCGCCGCGCCGAGCAGCGTCGGCACTACCACCGACCAGCCGACCAACCCCATCATGCCCAGCCCGAACCAAACCCCCGGCACGCCCTGGCGCCGCGCCCTGAGCTTGCGCTGCGCCTTGGCGCCCACTTTGCCTGCCAGCGTGGGCGCGGGCTTGGGCGGCCCGCCGGGCGGTGGGTCGGTCATGGCGACGGCTTGTGAAGCTTGGCGAAGCGCGCAAGAAAGCCCGTCTCCAGCTTGGCCATGACCGTGCGCAGGCTGCGCGCCTGCTCGTCCTGGGCCAGGAACTCGCGCTCCACGGTGTCGCGCAGCGTGGCCAGGTCGGCGCCCGCCATGGCGCGGCGCACCGACACGCGCACATCGAGGCCGGTCTTGACCAGCACACCGTCATCGACCGCGATAAACACTTCGCCATCGGCCAGCGTTTCGAAGGTCAGGATGCCGGGTGCGAGCGCCGCGACGCAATCGAGGCGATGCGGCAGCATGCCGAACGCCCCCCCGGCGGTCTCCGCCACGATGCGCAACACATCGCGCTTGCGCAGGAAGACCCGGAAGGGCAGCAGTATCTCAAGCAGCATGCGATCTGGCGGCATGGCTCTCCTTTGCTGGTTCTGGCGCCGCGGGCGCGGGCTTGCCCCTCGCTTCGGCGATCGGCCCGATCATGTAGAGCGCGCTTTCGGGGTAGTCCTTGAACTCATCGCGCAGGATGCGCTCGCACCCATCGAGCGAATCCGCCAGGCTGACTGTCCTGCCTTTGATGCCGGTGAACTGCTCCGTGGTGAAGAACGGCTGGGTCAGGAATCGCTCCAGGCGGCGGGCGCGGGCGACGACGCCGCGGTCGGCGGGGGAGAGCTGTTCCAGCCCCAGCATGGCGATGATGTCCTTGAGTTCCGCATACTGCGCCAGCGTGCGCCGGATATCCTGCGCCAGGCGATAGTGGCGCGCGCCGACGATGCCGGGCGTGGCCATCCTGGAATTCGATTGCAGCGGGTCGACGGCAGGGTAGAGGCCCTCGCTCGCGCGCTTGCGCGACAGCACGATGGACGCCGACAGGTGCGAGAAGGTATGCACCGCCGCCGGGTCGGTGAAATCGTCCGCAGGCACATAGACCGCCTGGATCGAGGTGATGGCGCCGGTGTCGGTGTTGGCAATGCGCTCCTCCAGCCCGGACAGTTCGGTGCCCATGGTCGGCTGGTAGCCCAGCCGCGACGGCATCTGCCCCATCAGGCCAGACACCTCCGATCCGGCCTGGATAAAGCGGAAGATATTGTCGATCAGCAGCAGGACGTCGCGGTGCTCATCGTCCCTGAAGTACTCGGCCATCGTCAGCGCTGCATGGCCAACCCGGAAGCGCGCTCCCGGAGGCTCGTTCATCTGGCCGAAGACCATGACCATGTCCTGCAGGACGCCGGCCTCGCGCATGTCGTGGTAAAGCTCCTCGCCCTCGCGGCAGCGCTCGCCGATGCCGCAGAAGATGCTCACGCCCCGGTGATGCCCGACCATGTTGTGGATCAGCTCGGTGAGCAACACCGTCTTGCCCACGCCCGCGCCGCCAAACAGGCCTGCCTTGCCCCCGGTTTCGAGCGGCAACAGCACGTCGATCGCCTTGATGCCGGTCTCGAACACCATCGACTGCGTGGAGCGCTGGGACAGGGGTGGCGGCACCCGGTGCACCGAACGCCACTGGACATGCTGCGGCGCCGGCAACCGGTCGATGGGCTGGCCGAACACATCGAACATGCGCGACAGGATGCTGGCGCCCACCGGCGCCTGCAACGGTCCACCGGTGTCCTGCACCGCCATGCCTCGCGCCAGCCCCTGGGTGGACGTCAGCGCAATGCAGCGCACATGCCGCGCATCGCGCTGCGCCAGGACTTCGATGGCGATCCGGCCATCCATGCCGGTACGCAGCAAGGTGCGAATCGGCGGCAGTCCTGCCTCGAAGCGCACGTCGACGACGCTGCCGCGCACCGCGGCAACCACGCCCCGGCGCGCGCTCACCGGCAGCCCCCATGTGCGGGCGGAACCGGTCCATGCGGGCACCTGGCCTCTAACCGTGCCCGCATGGCTGTCCGGCGATGCGCCACTGCCGCCGTCCTTGCTCCGGTCATGTGATCATCCTCAAGCCGCCCGTGACTTGCTGCCGTTTTCACCATGCCGCCTACACCAGGCGCCGCGCGTGCAGCAATGCCCAATGATGCGCTTGCCCAGCCGGGAAAAGTTGATACAGATCAACTTAGCGCATGCGTGGCACCGAAGCAAGACGTTGCGCAGCCGGTGCGATCGGATCGCTGATTTGCGGCGCGTGGAGCGGCAGCGACTGCAACGCTTCAAGGGCCCTGTCGACCGCCCTTGCGTGACCGGCGTCGGACAAACTCCGCCAGTTGGCGGCGGATATCGCCGATCACGGGCCCCCGGTCAACCGCGCGGGAATCGAAGGGCCCCAGTTGAGCATGGGCAATGCCTGCTTGAACGACGTGCAGTCCGGCGCGATTTCAAAACTCGCCCTGGACAAGTCGGCTCCTTGACCCGGGTGGGCAGTTCATGACTCCAGCGGGCAAGCCGTGCCTGCCGCTAGCGCTCTAGCCGCAGGAAGGCTTCACGACTGGCGATGGCTCGCCACTACCCCATGCGCCGTGCCCCCGCACAGGAGCGGGCGGGGCAGCGCCCGCCCGAACGGGCTCAGCCGGGCGCTGGTGGCGGGGCTGAGCACGAGCGGCGTGCCGGCCTTTCCCGTCCCGCCGATAGTGGTAAATGAGGTGGGATGGGATTGAGAACGATATAGCAGAGGATCGGCGCCTGGCCGGCGCCGCAACGGACGGGTAGCGCGCCGAGCGGGGCCTAGGCGCGCAACATCGGCCGCGCGCCAAACCATCAGACCGTGCTCAACGACGGCCTGAATCACCTTGAGCCGGTCCAGTTCACGCAGACTCATGGTGATCAACCCTCGATCCTTCACGGCGCGCTCCCGTCCAACCCAGGCGCTACCAGTATAGGTCTATCCAGAGGACATTCTGATGTGGCTGGAAGCGGACATTCTGATTTGGCCTTTACAACCTAATGTCTAGGCGGTTTTTAAATGTCGGCGGGCTGGCTATTTAGAAATGTCAGTGCGGTCGTGCTTTTTGTGGTTTACCC